>CBFGSA010000176.1:0-4712 GCA_965651365.1 uncultured Rhodanobacteraceae bacterium
CACTACGTCGAGCACCCCGACGGAGCGAAAGCCGCGCCGGGCGTGTCATTGGGCCGGCGCAGCAGGAGGTGCATGAATAGTCCGGGTCAAACGCGCGTCGACTTGACGAAAACTGTTTCAGCCGCTGTAATACGCCGCTCGCGTGCGGCCAGGTAGCTCAGTTGGTAGAGCAGTGGATTGAAAATCCTCGTGTCGGCAGTTCGATTCTGTCCCTGGCCACCATCCTTTCCCGGCATCTCCCCGTAGCGGCTTGCTTGATTGCGCTGTCGCTTGCAGCGTGTGCGCCGCTGCCGCCGCGCAACCCGGTTGCGACCTGGGTGCCTTCCGACAATTTCAACCGTCGTCAGCCACAGTTGATCGTGGTGCATTTCACCGACGAAAACTCGGTGCAGCAGAGCCTGGACACCCTGCGCGGCTCCAACAGTGGCGGCCCGGTCAGCGCGCATTATCTTGTCGGCAGCGACGGCCACATCTACCAGCTTGTGCGTGACGCGCGGCGTGCCTGGCATGCCGGGGGTGGACACTGGGGCACGATCACGGATGTCAATTCCGCCTCGATCGGGATCGAGCTGGACAACAACGGCCACGAGCCGTTTGCTGCTGCGCAGATCAACAGCTTGCTGGTATTGCTGCGCGATCTGACGAGTCGCTACGGTATCGAGTGCACGGCCATCATCGGCCACGAGGACATGGCGCCGCTACGCAAGGTCGACCCCGGCCCATTGTTTCCCTGGCGCATTCTGGCTGCGAATGGCTTCGGCCTGTGGCCTGACGCTGCACTGGTCGATCCCCCGGATGATTTTGATCCATGGCTTGCGCTGGCCCTGATTGGCTATTCGCTGGAACACCGCGGACCGGCCGTGCGTTCATTCCACCATCATTTCCGAGGCCTGGAAGGAGAGGCGCTTGATCAGCAGGATCGACGCATTCTCTACAACCTGCAGCAGAAAATCGTCGGTGGCGCACCCGGTTGTGGCAGCTTGCCGGCAATCGGCGCACAATGAGTTTCAAACCTTCTGGCCGCTTGCTGCATCCAAGCTGGTGAGTGGCAATCCTTCTGGCCACCCTGGAGACGCAGATGTTCGAACTTTTCGTGGTGATGCTGGTGCTGGGCGGCCTGTGGCTGTTTGGTTCGCTGATCGGCCTGGCGTTCAAGCTGGTGTTTGGCCTGATCGGCGGCCTGTTCGGACTGCTTGGCGGCCTGTTGGGCCTGGTGATTGGCGCCGTGGTGCTGGTGGCCATGGTTCCGGTGCTGATGCTGGCCATGTTGCCGCTGCTGCTGCCGGTATTGTTCGTCGCCGGTCTGGTCTGGCTGATCGTGCATCTTGCGCGCAAGCAATCGGCGCCAACCGCACCCGCCAAGGTCTGATTCACCGGAACAGGCGCAAAAAAGGCCCGCTGAGGGGAGGCAGCGGGCCTTCGCGCTTGCGTCAAGTGTCTCGCGGGGGATGGGGAGGGGGCGAGATCTGCTTGACGGTTGCAGTTTGCAGCATTCAACCTGTACCGCAGATTGATGAATGGTTACCTCGATGTTCATCCTTTGGCCCTTGTGCAGCAACTGCATCGCGGCAAGAATTGACGGGCTGTTTGCCCCTTCCCGAGGAAACAACCATGAGCGCAAGAACCGCCGTTTTTTGCCTGGCACTGTTGTTCGGTGCGTTGCCCGTCGCGGCGACCGCGGGCAGCGCCGAAGTGAGCTGCACCATGAATTTCAGCATGCATGGCTGGTCGGCGTTCTACAAGACCGCCAGCGGCACCGGCGTCATCACTTGCAGCGACGGTCAGAAGATGGATGTGCAGCTCTCGGCAACGGGTGGTGGCCTGACCTTCGGCAAGAGCGAAATTGATGACGGCATCGGCAAGTTTTCCGGAATCTACGATATCCGTGAGGTGCTGGGTTCCTACGTGACCGCCGAAGCGCATGCTGGCGCCACCAAGAGTGCCAAGGCCCAGGTCATGACCAAGGGGCCGGTATCGCTGGCGCTGAATGGCAGGGGCCGTGGCTGGGATCTGGGTGTGGCCTTCGGCAAGTTCACGATCAGCCGCGCGTCCAGCGCCGACTGAAGCGGTCTGCGAACGGTGATCGCCTGCACACAAGTTCCTGCATTGCGCTAACCCTTGTGTAGAAGCCTGCGTGCAGGCGATTGCGATGTCTGTCCATCGAACCCCGGAACAATTGGGTTGATTCCGGGCAATCTGGCACCTGAAGATTGCCTATCGCGTCAGGTTCTGTTGTGATGGGGTCATGTTCCGGCGTCTGCTGCTCCTGATATCGCTTGTGCTGGCGGTGATGCTGTCGGTCACGGGATCGGCTGCACCACAACAACACGCCTCGCCAGGCGCCCCGGTCGTGCTGAAGTTGACCGTGGACGGGCCGATCAGTCCCGCGAGCGCGTCGTATATCAAACGTGGCATCGACCGTGCCGTCGAGGAGAACGCCCGCGCCGTGCTGCTGGAGCTGGACACGCCGGGTGGCCTGAGCACTTCGATGCGCAGCATCATCAAGGCCATCATGGCCTCACCCGTGCCGGTGATCGGCTATGTGGCGCCTTCGGGATCGCGCGCAGCCAGCGCCGGCACCTATATTCTCTATGCCTGCCATGTCGCAGCGATGGCGCCAGCGACCAACCTGGGCGCGGCGACGCCGATCCAGTTGATCAATCCGGGCAAGCCGGGCGACATGCCCAGTCCGGCCAGTCCGGCTTCAGCAGCGCCCAAGCCCGAAAGCGCCGAGACGCGCAAGGCGGTCAACGATGCCGTGGCCTACATCCGCGGCCTGGCGGAGAAGCGCGGCCGCAATGCCGACTGGGCCGAGCAGGCGGTGCGCGAGGCAGTCAGCCTCAGTGCGTCCGAAGCGCTCGAGAAAAAGGTCATCGATCTGATCGCTCCGAATGATGCTGCGCTGCTCAAGGCCGTGGACGGTCGCAGGGTCGATCTGGCGTCCGGCGACGCCGTGTTGCATACATCAGGCGCCAGGATGAAAAGCTGGGAGCCGGACTGGCGCATCAACTTCCTGTCCATCATCGCCAACCCTTCCATTGCCTATCTGTTGCTGCTGATCGGCATCTTCGGCCTGCTGCTGGAGGGCTATCATCCGGGTGCGGTGCTGCCCGGCGTGGTCGGGGCGATCTGCCTGCTGCTGGCGCTGTACGCCTTCCAGTTGCTGCCGGTCAACTTCGCCGGCCTGTTGCTGATGCTGCTCGGTATCGTGCTGATCATCGCCGAGGCCTTCGTGCCCGCCTATGGTTCGCTGGGCATCGGTGGCATCATCTCCTTTGTGATCGGATCGGTGGTGTTGATGGATACGGGAATGCCGGGTTACGGATTGCCGCTGATGTTGCTGGTGGCCATCGCGGTAGTGGGTGCGTTGCTTGTGGCGGGCATTGTGTGGATGGCGATGCGTTCGGTGCGCCGGCCCCAGGTCAGCGGCTCCGAGGAGATGGTCGGGCTCGAGGCTGAAGTGGTCAGCGACTTCACCGGCAAGGGCACCGTGCATGTGCACGGCGAGCGCTGGTCGGCGCGCAGCGATGTGCCGCTGCACGAGGGTCAGGTGGTCAAGGTCCTCGCAATCAAGGGTCTGGTGCTGCAAGTGGCTCCGGGGCCGGAATCCAATATGGCTGGAGAAGAATGATGTTTTCCTTTGTTGGTGTAATCGTTGTCGTTGTCGCTCTGATCCTGTTCAGCTCGATCAAGATCCTGCGCGAATACGAGCGCGCCGTCGTGTTCCTGTTCGGTCGCTTCCAGGCCGTGAAAGGCCCGGGCATCATCATCATTCTGCCGGTGCTGCAGCAGATCGTGAAAGTCGACATGCGCACCATCGTCATGGACGTGCCGCCGCAGGACGTGATCTCCCGTGACAACGTATCGGTCAAGGTCAACGCGGTGATCTACTACCGCGTGATGGACGCCGAAAAAGCCGTGATCCAGGTCGAAAACGTGCAGGAAGCCACCAGCCAGCTTGCCCAGACGACGCTGCGCTCGGTACTTGGCCAGCACGAACTGGACGACATGCTGGCCTCGCGCGACAAGCTCAATCACGATATCCAGACCATCCTCGATGCGCATACCGATGCCTGGGGCATCAAGGTGGCCAATGTCGAGATCAAGCAGGTCGATCTCGATGACGGCATGATCCGGGCCATCGCCAAGCAGGCCGAAGCCGAGCGCCAGCGCCGCGCCAAGGTCATCAATGCAGAGGGCGAGCTGCAGGCCTCTGAAAAGCTGATGCAGGCAGCACGCAAACTCAACGAGGAGCCGCAGTCGATCCAGTTGCGCTACCTGCAGACCATGGTCGAAGTGGCCGGCGACAAGAGCCACACCATCCTGTTCCCGCTGCCGCTGGACCTGATCGAGCCACTGCTGGGCAAGCTGAAGGGGAACGGTCAGCAGTGAGCGGCAAGCGGTAAGCAGCCACCAGTCAGGCGTATCAACGCGTTGCGGAAACGCCGCCATCCCGGAATCGCGAAGCGATATCCGGGATCCAGTGCCTTTTCATGCTCCTGGCACTGACAAAGTCACTGGGCTCCCACTTTCGCGGGAGCGACGTCCGTCAGTTATCCATAGTCTCCGCGAGTCATGCCGGCACAGGCGCCAATCCCGCGTCTTTTTCCATTCCGAAATCGTTGTTGTGCAGCAGAACCGGGTTCGAAGCGTACGCCGCCCCCCGTTCACTGTTAACGGCTCACCGCTCACCCTTGATGGCTGACCGCTAG
>CBFGSA010000177.1:0-4679 GCA_965651365.1 uncultured Rhodanobacteraceae bacterium
GGTGTGGAGACGCAGGCCGGGGCCCGAAACTTTGCGCAGCAAAGTTTTGGGGATTAGTCCTGCGCAGCAGGACTAATCGGCCCCCTGCACGTGATGGCTGAGGTCGTCGAGTTTGCCGGGGAGGCTGGAGAAGTAGGCGGCGAGGTCCTGCATGTCCTGGTCGGACAGGGTCGACACGAAACCCTTCATGATCGGGTTGTCGCGCTGGCCGCTCTTGTATTCGCGCAGGGCCTGCAGCAGGTAGTTCTCCCACTGGCCGGCCAAGCGCGGGTATTGCGGATCGGGCGCGTTGCCATCGGGGCCATGACAGGCGTAACAGGTCTTGGCCTTGTCCTTGCCCGCGGCGATGTCGCCGGAGGCAGACGCGGAACCGGAGGCGAGCAGGGCGAGGGCGATGACGGCGGGGGTGATGATGCGCTTCATTCGGATTTCCTTGCTGCTCACTTGGCCGGCTTCAGGCTGGACAGATAGGTCGCGATGTCGTCAATGTCCTGCTCGGACAGGCTCTGCGCCTGGGCGTGCATGGTCGGATGCTTGCGGTTGCCATTGCGGTATTCGTTGAGCGCGGCCTTGAGGTATTCATAGTTCTGGCCGGCGATCAGCGGCACCCGATAATTGGGGTACGCGTTCTCGTAACCGGGAACGCCGTGGCAGCCGTGGCAGGTGTAGACGAGCGTGCGACCATGCTCCTTGTCACCCTTGGCCAGAGCACTGCCGGAAAGTAGCAGGCCGGTGGCCAGGCACGCGGCAATTGGCAAAACTGATTTCATCGTGCGGGTTCCCCTGCGCAGAATGGGTTCGACTCAAAGCAGCGATTATAGCCCCTGATGCCGGTTGAGGGACAATGCATGACCTGTTCGGCGCGTGCATATACGTGAAACCGATTCACCGGATGCGATGAAGGATGCCGGAAAAGGCGGCCTCGAAGCGCTGGTGCAGGGCCGTGTTCGACGGCATGTCCAGTGCAATCCATTCGGCCAGATGGCGCTCCAGCTCGCTGCGCGGGTTCTCGCGCTTGCCGTCGCCGAGGCTGGCCTGCAGACGCTTGAGCTTGATTTGCATACGCAGATCGTGGTCGTCGGGCGGGCTGTCGATGCCGGCCAGGGCCTCCATTTGCACCAGCAGTTCCCGAATCTGCGTATCGTCGATGGTCGTCTTGCCGCGCTTGGTCACGGCGTCGCGCAGTGCGGTCGGCATGTCGTCTGGCGTCTCGTTTTTCGCGGCAGCATCGAGCCATGCGCGATAGCGCTGGCGAACCGTTTCGGCCTCCAGTTCGCGCACGCGCTGTTCAATTTCTGCGCGCAACGCGTCCCAGCGCCGGGCCAGGCTGCGATCGCGAACATCCAGTGTGCGCCAGTCCTGCCGGGCCTGGCGCAGGCTGGCCTGCAGTGCATCGGCAGCGTCCAGCTTTTTGCTTTGGGCTTCGAGCTCCTGCAGCAGTCGACTGGCTTCGCGCTGTTGTTTCTGACGCTGCTCGTCCCGGGCTTTTTTCTGCTGCTCGCGTTCGGCGAACACGGCATCCAGTGCGGTGCGGAAGGTCCGCCATTGCTTGCGGTCCAGGTCGCGTCGGCCGGGACCGAGTGCCTGCCATTCCTTCTGTAGTTCGCGGGCTGCTGCAGGGCGCTCGTTCGGCGCCAGTTCCATCAGCGCCTGGGCGCGCGAGATCAGCCGTTCGTGGGCCTTGCGGATGTCCTGATAGTGCGTGTCAAGCGGCGCATCGATGCCCTTGATGGCGTGCGTCAGCTTGCGCGCCAGGGCCTTGCGCGCGCGCGGCTCGACCTGATCCAGTTCACGCCGGGCCGCGGCCAGCATGCGGCGCCGGCTGGCCAGAGCTTTCCAGTCGTCCTCTGTCGGGGACTCGGCGGCCAGCAGAGCCTCGATCTTCTGCGTGTGTTCGCTGCGCGCTGCATTGCGCTGCTCGAACCAGGCGCGGGTCGGCTCCAGCGCGCGCTGGCACAGAGCGTGGAAACGGCGCTGCAGCGCGGCGTCGGCCGCGTGGCCGGACGAACCGACAGGCTCCAGCGCATCCAGTTGCTTCCAGGTCTGGCGCAGTTCGCGAATCCGGTTGGCAATGGCCTCCGGGTGCAGATCGCTGCCGCGCATGGCGCGCGCCTCGACGCACAACTGGCGACGCTGGCGGCGACTCGACCACTGCTGCCAGCGCTTCATCTCGTTGACCCGGTTGTGGGCGCGGTGCCAACGACCGGCCAGTTTCTTCGGCAACGCAGCCTGCCGCGGCATGATCTTGCGCGCGCATTCATCGGCCGTGGACAGATCGCCCTGTTCCAGTGCAGCTTCGAGAGCCTCCAGCATGCTTTCAAATGCGGGCGCGGGCTTCTTCTTCAGGACTTTGCTTTTCGGTAAGCTGTCCGGTTCGCTGGCCGCGACGCTGGCGCGGAAGCGGTGTTCGGCGGCCAGCTTCTGCACCTCCGGCGATACCTGTTCGACCCGGCCGCTGGCATGCGCTGGCTCGTCCATGCGTGGCAGGGTGCGGGCGGCGGTATCCGGCTTCGGCGCCTCGTTGTCCGGTGCGTGCGCCGCGGCCATGGCCTGGGCACGGGCATTGTCGTGGCGTGTGCCCAGCACCGGGTCGACGGCCTGACGAATGGCCTCCCAGCGCGCATCCAGCGCCTCGATGGCCGCGGTGTCGGCATTGCCGCCCGGCATGGCTTCCAGTTCACGGCACAGAAATTCGGCTTCCTCCTGGATGGCTTGCGCATCGCCAGCGGCAATCTTGAGTGCGCGCAGGCGGGCTTCGGCCTGACGATGCAGTTGCCGGTCGCGACGGCGGGTCTTGTCAACGATGCGCTGCAGCAGTGCCGGGTCGTCAATCTCTTCCAGCAGGCGCAGGCGAAGTGCTCGATCCGGGTCGTCGGTCAAACGCCTGATGACAAGACCTGGGTGGTTCAGCTTGCGTAGCGCAGCCTCGCGCAATTCCGGTTCGGCGGCATGGCAGGCCAGGTGCTCCAGCAAGGTGGAATCGCCGATGTCACCCAGCATGTCCAGTCTTTCTGCCAACGCGGGGGCTTCGGCATGGGTGCCAGCGAGCAGTTCGCGGTAGAGTTTCTGCGCGACCTCGCACACGCTGGCGTCGCTGTCCTCCTGCATGCGCTCCTGGCTCAGCGCCAGATCGGCGGCGCGGCGAAGGGCCAGCTTGCGCACGGCGGCGTCATCGTCGGTACGGGCAAATTGCGCCAGCGGCTGGCCCAGGGCTTCGACCGGATCATGCGCCACGGCCTGGCGTCGAGCTGCCGGGTCTCTGGATTGAGCGCGCAGGCGCTTCAGCCAGTTGGCCATGTCAGAGGATGCTCTTGAAGATGTGGAAACCGGCCAGGTATTCGCCGGCGATGGTGCCGATGTTGACCAGCATGAAGATCATCAGGGTGCGCGCCACGCGGTTCTTCCACCAGCCGCCGGCATGGCCGAGATCCTCGCGCAGGGTGTCGAAGTCGCCCACGCGCGGGCGGCGTATCCACACTTCGGCCAGGGCACTGATGGCGCCGGCCGGCACGCCGGGACGGAACGGCTTGAGCGGCCCGGCAATGAAGGCCGCGACAATGCTCAAGGGGTGGGCCGCACTGATCAGGGCCCCCAGTGCGGCGCCACCGCCGGTCAGCAAAATCCACCACTTGATTGCCTCGGCGCCCAGCGCGGCGTCCTGGTGAAAAGCCCAGGCAATGGCGGCAAAAATCGCGACCAGGATGCCAACGGCGAGGTATTTCGGCCAGCGCGAGGCCGGCGGCACCATTTCCAGGTCGTGGCGCAGGGTCAGCGCGGGCTGGGTCTGCTGTTCCAGGTTCTGGCGCGTGCCGGCCAGGTGGCCGGCCCCGATCACCACCAGCACCTTGTCCGCCGAAGGCAGCCGTGCAGCCTGGTCGCGCAGGCTGGCGGCCATGTAAGTGTCGCGCTCGCTGATCAGGCCGCGGTAGAGCGTTTCGGATTCTTTCGCGAACTCGGCGAAGGCACCTTCCATCAGGTCGCCCTGCTTGAGTTTCTCGATCTCCGCTTCCTCGATCTCCTCGCGTTCGAACACCGAGGCCGTCAGACCGACCAGCAGGCTCATGCGCTCGCGAAACCCGAGTGATCGCCAGCTTCGCTTGAAGGTGGTGCCGACTTCACGGTCAATCAGCCATACCGGCTTGTCGCGCGCCTCGGCGCCGTCGATCGCGGCCTTCATCTCGGCACCGGGCTCGATGCCGAACTGTTCGGCCAGACGCTTCTGGAACGAGGACAGCACCAGACTGGCCGCCACCATGCCGACCTGCTTCTTCCGAATCACCTGGAACAGGTCCATCTGCTTGAAGGCTTCCGGATCACGCATCGCACGGGCGCGGCTGGGGCACAGTTCGACTGCAACCGCATCAAAATCTTCCTGCTCCAGCATTGAGCGCACCGCATCGACACTGGATCGCGACACGTGCGCCGTGCCCAGCAGCACATACTCCACGCCATCGCGCGTCACCCGCTCGACCGGTTGCCCGGAGAGCATATCGGCGGGGTTCGGGTCGGTCTCGGCAGGAGCAGGGGCGTCGTTCATGCGGGGGAAGTTGCGTGGCAAACCGCCATCATGGGGCCAGTTGGTGCTCACGACAAGCGCTCGCTGGGAGGTGGATCCCGGATAGCGGTCAGCAATGCGTGGGAGGCCTCCACGTGGGGGACGTCATCCCGGGGCCGAGCGC
>CBFGSA010000178.1:0-4661 GCA_965651365.1 uncultured Rhodanobacteraceae bacterium
ATTCGCGCCGTGATGGAGCAGATCGACCGTCAACAGGCTTTTGATCCGGTGGCAGTGGTCGGCGTGAGCGCGGTGCTCGCCATCGCGGGATTGCTGGCCTGTCTGCTGCCGGCCCTGCGCGCCGCCCGCGTGCAGCCCATGCACGTCTTGCGAGGAGAATGAAGTGATCGTGTTCAAGGAAATGCGGCAGGCCCTGCGGCGGCTGCTGAAGCGGCCCGGCTACACGGCGCTGTCGGTGGTTGTGCTGGGCGTGGGGCTGGGCGTGATGCTGTTCCTGTTCACCATCATCAATTCGCTGTTGCTGCAGCCCTTGCCGTTTCCTGATATCGGGCGGCTGGTGACAGTCGGCGAACCAGAGTCCAACATCATCGGCGCCATGGACAGTGACCAGTATCTGGCGCTGAAGGGCAATTTCGACAGCATGGACGCGATGGGTGCCTTCGATACCGGCGGGGTCAACCTGGATCAGGGCGCCGGTGCCGTGCATTATCGCGGCGCGCGCATGACCGGTTCACTGATGCCGATGCTGGGCGTCCAGCCGCTGCTCGGACGCGCTTTGACCGCTGCCGATGATGCTGCCGGCGCGGACCCGGTGGTGGTGCTGGGTGAGGGCGTGTGGCGGCAGGCCTTTCATGCCGACCCCGAGGTGCTGGGCCGCAAGGTGCGGGTCAATGGCGAATGGGCCACAGTGACCGGCGTGCTGCCGGCGCAATTCAATTTTCCCGGCGGCATCCAGGTATGGCTGCCGCTGCACCTTGTTGCCGGAGGGCACCGTGAGGTCGGTGTCGCGGGGCGGCTGGCGCCGGACGTGCAGCTTGGACGAGCGCGCGCGGAACTGGATGCCTGGGCGCCCCGGCTTGCGCGGGTCCTGCCCAGCGCGATGCGCATGCAGCCGCTGGTCATCGGGCCACTGTCGGCCGGTTTCGTGCCGCGTGACATGGTGCGCTGGGTATGGCTCATGTTCGGTGCCGGCGCCCTGGTTCTGCTGCTGGCGTGCATCAACGTGGCCAACCTGCAACTGGTGCGCACGCTGCAGCGGCGGCACGAGATGGCCTTGCGCAGTGCCCTGGGCAGCTCGGGCACACGCCTGATGTTGGGCGCCCTGGCCGAGAGCCTGTGGCTGGGTGCGGGCGCGCTGGCGCTGGCATTTCCCATCGCGCATGCTTGCGGCGACTGGCTGCATGCGGCATGGACCGACAGCCACCCCGAGCAGCAGTTGTTTCTGCACGGCTTCGATGGCTGGGTGGTGGCGTTTGGCGTGCTGGCCGCGTTGCTGAGCACCCTGCTGGCAGGCGGCGTCCCCGCATGGCGGGTGTCCCGGGTCGCTTTGCAGGATGCCTTGCGTGACGGCAGCAAGGGCAGTGGCGGTAGCTTCGCGCGCGTGGCCCGCGTGATGGTGGTAGCCGAGGTGGCGCTGACCGTGGTGCTGCTGGTTGGCGCGGGTACCTTCGTGCGCGCGGTCAAGCAGTTGCTGGCGCAGCCGGATGTGGGCGCCGCGCATGCCGCCCATGTGCTCACGGCCAATGTGGCCTTGCCGCCCGCGCTGTACACGAAGGACGTGCAGCGCATCCGCTTTTTCCAGGACGTGGTGGAACGTCTGCGGCGCATGCCGGGCGTGGTCGACGCCACCGCCTCCAATGCCGTACCCAGCGCCCGACTCGGCAGTCATGAGGATGTGTCGCTGCCGGGGCAGACGCAACCGGCGAATGGCTGGTGGCGACCGCAGATGGCCATTGTCGATGCGCATTTTCTGAACACCTACGGGGTGCACCTCGTCCAGGGCCGGTTTTTCGACGCACGCGATACTGCCGACAGTCAGCCGGTGGCCGTGATCGACGGCAAGATGGCAGCCGCATTGTGGCCACAGGAGGATCCGCTGCAGCGCACGCTGGTGTTGTATCCGGGCAAGGCCTGGGCCAGAAAAGTCACGGTGATCGGCGTTGTCCAACCGTTGCAACTGGACAACATGCTGTACCGCTCCAGGCCGGGCCTGATGATTCCCCTGGCCCAGGCAGCCGGTGATTCCCCCCTGCACGGGGTAGGGCTGGCCGTGCGCACCCGCGCCAATGCCGGCAGCTTCGTGCGGCATCTGAACGAGGCCGTGCACGCGGTCGATCCGCAGGTCGCCCTGTACGAACAGAATACCCAGGCCGGCGACATGGCGCAGGCACGTGCCGGTCTGACCGTGCTCACGACCGTGTTCACGGCGCTGGGCCTGATCGCGTTGCTGCTGGCGGCTGCCGGCCTGTATGGCGTGCTGGCCTTCTCGGTCGAGCAGCGCACCCGCGAGATCGGCATCCGTCGCGCCATCGGCGCCGGTGGCGGCGCGATCATCGTGCAGGTCGGACGACGGTTGTTCTGGCAGCTCGGCATCGGCCTCGTGATCGGCCTGCTGCTGGCCTGGCCGTGGTCCGGCCTGCTGGCCAATCCCGACCTGAAGACACAGGCCCACGATCCGGTGGTGTTCGTGCCGGTGTTTTTGCTGGTCATCGGTGTGGCGGCGATTTCCGCGCTGGTACCGCTGGTGCGTGCGCTGGGTGTGGATCCGGCCGTGGCGCTGCGCCATGAATAGGCCCGTACCGTCGCAGCAAGCCGATCTGGCACAAGTCCTACATGCGTAGTACATTTGAGATCATGAAGAAGATCAGCAAACGCGAACTGAACCAGCAGACCGCCCGCGTGCTCGAGGCCGTGCGTGAGGATGAACCGGTGTACATCACCGAGCGCGGCAAGCCGCGCTGGCGGATTGAAGTCGCCAGCGGCTCATCCGATCCGCTGGAGCGCTTGCGTGCCCAAGGCCGCGTGATACCGCGCAAGGCGCATCCCATGCCCTGGCCCGATGACTGGGAGCAGCGTGCGGCCGGCCGCACGCCCGCTGATGTGGATGCGGCATTGGCTGCCACGCGCGGCGATCATTGATGCGCTTTTACCTGGACTCGTCGGTCGCCGTGCATGCGGTTTTGCCCGCAGGCGATCCGCGTGTCGGTGCGTGGCTCGAATCGATGTCCGCACAGGCGAACACGGTCTGCTCGTCAAGCTTGTTGCGCCTGGAAATGGTACGGGTGCTGCGGCGTGAACGTATGGATCCGGCCTGGGCGTGCCTGGTAACCGACCGTGTCGACTTGATCAGTATTGACGATGGCGTTCTGCGCTTCGCCGAGACCATCGAGCATCACGTCAAGTCGCTGGACGCCATCCACCTGGCAACGTGTGCATTGCTGGCGGGCGATACGACTGTTGTGACACACGATGCCGTTCTGGCCAGCGCAGCGGGAAATCACGGGTTTGATGTTTACGACCCACTCGCGAGTTGACCGGCGGATGTCTGCTGCAAAGCCCACCATCCTCATTGCCGACGACCAGGCCGATGTGCGCGAGGCACTGCGCATGCTGCTCAAGGCCGAAGGTCTGGCCAGCGCCGCCAGCGACAGTCCGGCAGTGGCGCTGGCGGCAGCGCGCGAACACGAATTCGCCTGCGCCCTGATCGATCTCAACTACACCCGTGACACCACCTCCGGCGAGGAGGGCCTGGAACTGCTGGAACAGTTGCGCCAGCACGCGCCCGAGCTGCCGGTGGTGGTGATGACGGCCTGGGGCAATGTGTCCTTGGCGGTCGAGGCGATGCGCCGCGGTGCGGCCGACTTCATCGAAAAGCCGTGGGACAACACGCGCCTTGTGCGCGTGCTCAAGGCGCAGATGGCGCTGGGCGCAAGCGCGCGGCGGCAACGGCGGCTGGAGGCGGAAAATGCCCTGCTGCGCGGCGATGGGGCAGGCGAGCTGATCGCCGAATCACCGGCCATGCGCCAGGTGCTGGACATGGTGGCGCGCATCGCGCCCTCGGAGGCCAACGTGCTGGTGCTGGGCGAGAACGGTACCGGCAAGGGCGTGATCGCCGAGCGCATCCATGCGCTGTCGCCACGCGCCGGCAACTCGCTGGTCAAGGTCAACATGGGCGGCATCAACGAGAACGTGTTCGAGTCGGAAATGTTCGGTCATGTGCGCGGCGCTTACACCGACGCCAAGGGCGAGCGCATCGGCCGCTTCGAGCTGGCCGACGGCGGCACCCTGTTCCTGGACGAGGTCGGCAACGTGCCCGCTGCGCAGCAGCCGAAGCTGCTGCGGGTGCTGGAGGATGGCGAGTTCGAACGGCTGGGGTCCTCACGCACGCAGAATGCCGACGTGCGGCTGGTGTCGGCCACCAACGCCGATCTGGCAGCCGAAGTAGCTGCAGGGCGATTTCGCCAGGATCTGCTGTACCGGCTCAACACGCTGGAGGTGGGTCTGCCGCCGCTTCGCGAGCGGCGCGAGGACATCCTGCCGCTTGCGCGCGCCTTCCTCGACCGCAATGCGGCGCGCTACGGGCGGGATGCGCTGCGCCTGGCGGCCTCGGCCGAGCGTGCCCTGCTGGCCTGGCGCTGGCCCGGCAACGTGCGCGAGTTGCAGCACCTGATGGAACGCGCAGCACTGCTGGCGGTGCACGACGAGGTCAGTGCCGCAGCCCTGCAGTTTGGAGCCCGGACCAGCACCGACGCGGTACAGGATATCGAAGGCATGAGTCTGGACGAGGCCGAGGCGCTGCTGGTGCAACGTGCGGTCGAGCGCCATGCGGGCAATCTGCAGCAGGCTGCCGATGCGCTCGGCATCACCCGCCAGAGCCTGTA
>CBFGSA010000179.1:0-4608 GCA_965651365.1 uncultured Rhodanobacteraceae bacterium
CGCAGCCAGCGACGCGGGTTGACGGCCTTGCTCTTGTGGCGCAGGCCGAAGTACAGACCGGCCACGCTGGTTTCGCTGCGGCCGCTGGTGGCCAGCACGTCGCCGGCATTGACCCAGTCGCCGACCGAGCGCAGCAGGCTCTCGTTGCCGCCGTACAGGCTCATCCAGCCGTCGCCGTGATCGATGATCACCAGCATGCCGTAGCCACGCAGCCAGTCGGCGTAGGCCACACGACCGTGCGCCACCGCACGCACCTTGCTGCCCACTTTGGCTGCGATCAGGATGCCGTCCTTTTGCGCGCGCGGTGCACCGTCGACGGGCCAGGGCAGTTGCCCGCGACGTTTCGAAAACGGCGTGTCCTCAGGCAGTTTCGATGGGATGTCGGCGAATACGTCGCGCAGCTCGTCCAGCAGCTTTTCAAGTGACTTGCGATCCTGTTCGAGCTGCTGGATATTCTTGCCGCGCTGCGTGATCTGCGCCTCGGCACGGGCCAGCAACTGCTTCTGCCGGTTCCGCTCGGCCACCAGTGCATCGCGCTTGCCGCGCCGCGTATCGCGCTCGTTTTCGATATCGAGTTTTTGCGCCGAAATCTGCTGCTCAAGCCGCTTGTGTTTCGCCAGCTCATCAAGCAATTGCCGGATCTTGTGCGCACGATCGGCCTGGAAGTAGCGCGAGTAGGCCAGCGCCCGCTGCACCCGGGCCAGCGCTGCCTCGCCTGCGGCGCACGACGCACCATCATCGTCGGCCGGGCAGCGCCGCACATGCCCCAGCAGCATGCGCAGATCACTGCCGTGACCGAGCTTGTAGGTGGCACGCAGCAGTTCGGCCAGTGCTTCGTGCTGCGTGTCCAGTCGCGCCTGAATCGCGGTCTGCTCCCGGTTCAGCGCATCCAGTTTCTGCTGAAGCTGTTCCAGCCGCTGCTCGCTTTGACGCAGTTCGGCCGCGGCCTTGCCCAGTGCCTGCGCCTGGTTCATCAGCGCCTGGCTGAGTCGGTCGCGCTCGACCGTGGCCCGATGCTGGTCATCCGTGAGCCGGGCGATTTTTGCGCGCACGGCATCAAGCTTCTTCTGCGTCTCGGTCTGCTGGTGGCTGACCGGTTTGGCTGGCCACGCAGGCGCGGTTGCAGCCACGGCGAGTACGGCAACAAGCACTGCAGCGCGCATGAATTCAAGCGTCCAGATATACCAGCGAATGGCCCTGCATCTCGGGCGGCTGCGGCAGGCCCATCAGCGCCAGTACCGTGGGTGCCAGGTCACACAGCGCGCCCGGTTCGAGCCGCGCCTTGCGGCCCACATGCACCAGCGGCACGGGGCCGACCGTGTGCTGGGTGTGCGGCTCGCCATCGTCGGCCTGCATCTGTTCGGCATTGCCGTGATCGGCCGTGACCAGCATCTCGCCACCGACGTGTTCGATGGCAGCGCGCAAACGCCCCAGGGATTGATCCACTGCCTCGACCGCCTTGATCGCGGCATCCAGCTTGCCGCTGTGACCGACCATGTCGGCATTGGCGAGATTGCACACGATGAAATCGAAGCGTTGCGCTTCGATTGCCTCGATCAGAGCATCGGTGACTTCCGGCGCGCTCATCTCCGGTTTCAGGTCATAGGTGGCGACCTTGGGGCTGGGAATCAGGATGCGTTCCTCGCCCTCGAACGGCGCTTCGCGCCCGCCGGAAAAAAAGAAGGTGACGTGTGCGTACTTCTCGGTTTCGGCGATGCGCAACTGGCTCAGACCGTTTGCCGCCAGATACTCGCCCAGCGTGTTGGCGAGGCTCTGCGGCCGGTAGGCGATGCCGGTGACCGGCAGGCCTTTTTCGTATTCGGTCAGACTGACGAAGGCGGACAATTTCGGCACGCGGCCACGCTCGAAGCCGTCAAAATCGGCATCGACAAAGGCATGACTCAACTGACGCGCGCGGTCGGCGCGGAAGTTCATGAACACCGCCCCGTCACCATCGGCCATCGGCTCAGCCTTGCCGACGACCACCGGTTGCACGAACTCGTCGGTTTCGCCGCGCGCATAGGCTGCATCGAGTGCGGCCAGCGCATCGTCAGCATGAAAGTCAGCGCTGCCGTGCACCACCGCCTGCCAGGCCCGCGCCGTGCGATCCCAGCGCTGGTCACGATCCATGGCGAAATAGCGGCCGCTGATGGTGGCAATGCGCGCATCGGGCAGCTCGGCGCACTTGGTGGACAGGCGCTCAAGGGTGGCGCGGGCACTTTTTGGTGGCGTGTCGCGGCCATCGAGAAAGGCATGCACGCGCACCCGCTGCACCCCGGCGCGCCGGGTCAGCTCCAGAAAGGCCAGCAGGTGCTCGGCGCTGGAATGCACGCCGCCGGGACTGGCCAGGCCCAGCACGTGCAGCGTACCGTCGGCCTCGATCACCGTACGGCAGGCGCTGGTCAACGCCGGGTTGTCAATAAAGGCACCGCCTGCAATCTCCTTGTCGATCCGGGTCAGCTCCTGCCACACGATGCGGCCGGCCCCGATGTTCATGTGGCCAACCTCCGAGTTGCCCATCTGGCCTTCGGGCAGACCTACCTTCTCGCCATGCGTGTCGACCAGGGTATGCGGACACTCGTCCAGCATACGCTGCCAGTTGGGCAGGTCGGCCAGCGCCATGGCATTGTGGTCGGTCGCATCGCGATGGCCCCAGCCATCGAGAATCAGCAGCAATACGGGTTTCGGTCGGCTCACGGCGCGCCCCGGATGATGAAAACGCTCATGGTAGCCGAGGCCGGGCCGCGCTTCACCAGCGCAATGACTGGAGGGTCATGCGACACTGTAGGATCAACCCCAGAAACTGGCTGTCATTCCCGCTTGTGCTGGAACCCAGTGACCTTTGCTTTTTACCTCGCTGTGATCACGATGACAAAGTCGCTGGATTCCCGCATTCGCGGGAACGACGAATCGAGAAAGACACCGGAGTTCCGCAACCCGCCATGCAAAAGACCACCCTGCCGCAGCCCGGTACCGAAGAGCTGGCACACAGCGCCCAGCTAGAAAGCCTGATCCGCGAGGAAATCGAGGCGGACGGCCCGATGCCGTTCTCGCGCTTCATGGAGCGCTGCCTGTACGCGCCAGGCCTGGGCTACTACAGCGCCGGCCGGCACAAGTTTGGCGAGCAGGGCGATTTCGTCACCGCACCGGAACTGGGCGATCTATTCGGGCGCTGTCTGGCGCACAGCTTCGCACCGACGCTCGAATACCTGGGCGATGATGCCGATATCGTCGAGCTGGGCGGCGGCAGCGGGGCGCTGGCCGAAACCCTGCTCAAGGCACTGCACAAGGTCGGACGCCTGCCGCGGCGATACCGCATTCTGGAACCCAGCGCCGATCTGAAGCAGCGCCAGCACCAGCGCTTGCGCGCGGCATTGCCGAAAGACATTTTCGACCGCGTGGAATGGCTGGATCGCCCGCCCGAACAGCCCTGGCACGGCATCCTGTTTGCCAACGAGGTCATCGATGCGCTGCCCACCACCCGCTTCACGCTGCGCGACGGCGAGGTGATGGAAGAATACCTGCAACTCGGCGAGGATCAGGTCACGGTCATTGATCGTCCGGCCGACTCGCTGGTCAGCGGTGCCGTGCGGCATCTGGAGCGCGATCTCGGCATGCCATTCGCCGACGGCTACCGCTCCGAGCTGCTGCCGCAACTGCCGTTCTGGATGCAGGCTGTCGCGGGCACGCTGGAACGCGGAGCCATGTGGTTCATCGACTACGGCTATCCGCGCCGCGAGTTCTACCACCCCGAACGCCGCGACGGCACGCTGATCGCGCACTACCGCCACCACGCCCACGACGACGCACTGCGCTGGCCCGGCCTGCAGGATCTGAGCGCCTCGGTCGACTTCACCGCCGTGGCCGAGGCCGGCAATCAGGCCGGGTTCATGGTCGCCTCCTACCTGTCGCAGGCCCAGTTCCTGATCGCCAGCAACCTGGAACAGATCTACTCGGAAATGGTGATCGCCAGCTCCGGCGAGGCCGATACCTACGCCTTGTCGCAACAGGTCAAGCGCCTGACCCTGCCCGGCCAGATGGGCGAGCGCTTCCAGGTCATGGCGCTGGCACGCGAACTGCCACCCGAAGCCCTGCCCGCCGACATCCTCGCTGCCAGTCGCGGCGACCGGCTGTGACAGGGCGCAGGCAGCATTGTCCGTGGCAAAAAGATCGGGGGCCGAAGCCCCCGGTCTGTGTGCTTGAAAAGAGCTTGTCAGCCTTGTGAGCGGCGCCGGCGCAGGCCGAACAGGCCGAGCAGGGCGAGTCCGGCCACGCCCAGCCCCGCACCCCATTGGCTCATGGTCGGGACCGGGACGTAGTCCGGCAGTGGCGGCGTGCCACCGCCGACATCGCCGACCAGCTGGAACAGGTAGTCGGGGTTGATGCCGCCGCCAACGTCGCAACTGGTCTGACTGCTCCAGTTGGTGCAGCCCTTGCCAAAGCCGTCACCCGGATTGCGCCAAACGCCCGGACTGTTGCTCTGCACGGTGCGGTTGCTCCAGAAAATCTGCCCGTTGGTGCCAAAGTCAAGATCAATCTGTGCGGCGACCCAGTAGGTGCCTGCACCCAGGCTGCAGCCGCCCGGCAGGGCGACGGTGGTGGTCGTTG
>CBFGSA010000180.1:0-4581 GCA_965651365.1 uncultured Rhodanobacteraceae bacterium
TCCACACCCCCCGGGTGGACAACCCGCCCAACCTAGAACGATTCGATATGCAAACGCAAACAGGTTTTGCTAATGCGCTCTGATTCCAAGGCCAGGAAATGATGTTGCGCAGCAACACGGCGATCCACTGTTCCAACAGGAAATTTGCGGCAAGGATCCTGATTTGTTATTGCCCGATATCATTTGATGCGCACCGCCAACAGCGATGTTGCAGCACAACAGAATCAGCACGAAAAAATTTCAGGTTTTTATCAGGCTGATCGTCCTGGGGCGCGTGAAATAGAGCACGAGCGAGATCAGAAGCAGGATCGGAGCACCCCAGTAGCACGCCTTGGCGAGCCCGGCCAGCGGTCCACGTGATTGCGTGAACAGCAGATGCAGCCCGACTTCCGGATTGGCCGCAATTTCTGCGTAGGCGGCGCTGAAGCAGGCATCGGCAAGGCCCCGCGACATGTGCTCCACCGTCGGCAACGACGATGCATGTCGATCCAGCACGATATAGGTCTGCGCCAGTGGCGATTCGTCGCGGGCCTGCTTGGCAACCGGCGGCTGTACCTGGGCCGCCCCGCCAAACGAAAGCATTGCGAACACCAGACAGAACAGGCCGGCACTCCCGGTGACGGCCCACGCACGCATCTTCATGAGCTTCTCCGCTCGGTCGGCCCGGCACCAGTATCCGCTGGCTCGGTACGCACCGCAAGCGGGCTGTTATCGCCCGAGTTCCGGGTCTACAGCATGCCGGTTTCAAGCTTGGCGGCATCGGACATCATGGAGTAGTTCCATGGTGGATCAAATACCAGGTCCACGTCCACGTCCTCGACCGTGGGGATGATGATGATCTTCTGGCGCGCGTCGTCGACCAGGATGTCGCCCATGCCGCAGCCCGGTGCGGTCAGGGTGAGCTTGACGTAGACATCGCGCTTGCCGTCCTCGCGATGGCTGACACTGACATCGTAGACCAGGCCCAACTCGACCACGTTGACCGGAATTTCCGGATCGAAGCAGGTGCGCAGCTGGTCCCACACCAGCTTTTCAACGTCACTGTCGGCGGCATCGGCGGGCAGCTCCAGCGGCGCCGGCGGCTCCTTGCCCAGGGCATCGGCGTTCTCGCCGGCGACGCGAAACAGATTGCCCTCGACATAAATGGTGAAACTGCCACCCATGGCCTGGGTGATGTAGCCGATCTGCCCGGCTGGCAGGGTGACTGCGTCACCGGCCGGCACCAGGATGGCCGGGCAGTCACGCTGCAAGGTCACTGGTTCACTGCTGAGACCAAAACCGCTCATGATGCTCCCGAGATTGAAGTGTCAAATGCCGTGATTGCTTGGTTCGAGGACGGCAGCCGACTATTATCGCGCTTTCGCTGTGGCTTTGCCGACAGCGTGCCACATTTCAGGAACGCCACCTTGATCCATCTCAAGAACGCCCCACAAGAACATGTCTGAGCGAGGCGCACGGGCCGGCACAATCGCCATCACCCTGCTCACGGCTTTGCTGGCAGCACTCGCTCTGGGCGCTTTGTGGGCATTGCTGGCGGCTTCGGGCCTGCGGCATACGCTGTGGCTGGCATTTGCCGCTGCGGCCGGCATGGCGTTCGGTCTGCGCTTCGCCGGCGATCCGCGCGGATGGCTGCCGGCGCTGCTGGCCGGCGCGGGCACCCTGCTCGCCGCGCTCTACGCGGAAGGCCTGCAGCTGCTGATGCGCATTGCCGCACAGCTCGGCCTGCCGCTGATCGAGGTCATCCGCACCAGCGGCATTGCCGATACCGCAGTGCTGGCCTGCCGTCTGCTGTCGCCATCCCATCTGCTGACCTATCTTGTTGCGGCCGTACTGGCCGCACTTCTCATGAGCCTTCCACGCCCGCACCGGTAGGGTGGGCAAAGCGAAGCGTGCCCACGCGGGGTGCGGCCTTTCAAGCCACGGTGGGCAGATGGAGCCTGCCCACCCTGCACGCATCCGAGTCATGCAGCATGCAGGGTGGGCCGTTCGCGCGGGACCGTCGGGTCAATGCCCTGCGTCGAGGCTCTTGAGCTCACTGACCAGCTCGCCGGCCGCAGCCTGGCCGTCGCCGAACAGCATGCGGGTATTGTCGGCGAAGAACAGTGCGTTCTCGATGCCGGCGAAACCGGTGCCTCGGCCGCGCTTGATCACGATCACGTTCTTCGAATCGGCCACATCGAGGATCGGCATGCCGTAGATCGGCGAGCCCGGATCGGTCTTGGCCACCGGGTTGACCACGTCGTTGGCGCCGATCACCAGCGACACGTCGGTGTTGGCGAATTCGGGATTGATGTCGTCCATGTCGGCAATCAGGTCATACGGCACACCGGCCTCGGCCAGCAGCACGTTCATGTGTCCCGGCATCCGTCCGGCCACCGGATGGATGGCAAAACGCACCTTGACCCCGCGATCGATCAGCGTCTTGGCGAATTCCCATACCTTGTGCTGGGCCTGGGCCACGGCCATGCCGTAGCCGGGCACGATCACCACGCGCTCGGCCCAGGCCATCATCACCGCGGCATCGCTGGCGTCGATCGGCTTCATCTCGCCGGCAATGCCTTCACCGGTCTGCGCCTGGGCGACACCGAAGCTGCCGAACAGCACGTTTCCGAGCGAACGGTTCATGGCCCTGGCCATGAGCTGGGTCAACAGGGTGCCGGCCGCACCGACCACGGTGCCGGCGATGATCATGGCCTCGTTCTGCAGCACGAAGCCCTCGAAAGCCACCGCCAGACCCGTCAATGCGTTGTAGAGTGAAATCACCACCGGCATGTCGGCGCCACCGATCGGCAGCGTCATCAGCACGCCAAAGGCCAGTGCGGCGATGAAAAAACCCGCAATCATGCCCATGCCGGTATAGCCGGCGATGATGGCCGCACCCAGAATCACGGCAATCGCCAGCACCACCATGTTGACGATGTGCTGGGCTGGAAACACGAAGCGCCGGTCCATCCAGCCCTGCAGCTTGGCGAAGGCGATCAGCGAGCCGGAAAAGGACACCGCACCAATCAGGGCGCCCAGCACCGCCAGCACGATGCCGGCCAGGCCCAGGTCGTGCGCCAGCATGTCCTGGTAGGCCCGACCCCAGGCTTCGGTTTGCAGCGGCGAGGTATCGGCCATGGACGCAAGGCGCGCCGCGGCCACCAGCTCCACCGCACCGATGGCGGCCGCGGCACCGCCGCCAAGGCCGTTGTAGATCGCCACCATCTGCGGCATGGCCGTCATCGCCACGCGCCGGCCCGACCACCAGGCCAGACCACCGGCAATGAGGATCGCCAGCAGCATCAGCCAGCGGTGCGCGAGGCCCGGCAGCAGAAAGGTCGCCAGCACCGCCACCAACATGCCGATACCGGCCCAGACAATGCCGCCGCGCGCCGTGGCCGGCTTGCTCATGCGCTTGAGGCCAACAATGAACAGCAGCGCGGCAATGAAGTAGCTGGCCTTGACCAGCGTGAGCAGGATGTCTGACATCGTCACTATTTCTCCACGTGTGGGTCCCGGATCAACGCACATCCCTGTGCTGTCCGGGACTCGGACGTCCTGTCCTCGCCTGTGGCAATTCCGCAGGTCATGTCATTCGGGCTTCTTTTCGGGCTTGCTGGATTTGAACATCTCCAGCATGCGCTCGGTGACCACGTAGCCACCGACCGCGTTGCCCGCGGCCAGCAAAACCGCGACGAAGGCAATCGTGATGCCGAGGGCGTCATGCGCCCGACCCAGGGCCACCATGGCGCCGACCACCACGATGCCGTGCACGAAATTGGACCCCGACATCAGCGGCGTGTGCAAAATGACCGGCACCCGGCCTATGATTTCGTATCCGGTAAAGGCTGCCAGCATGAAGATGTACAAAGCCACGAACCCGTCAATCATTGGTGTTCCCCAGAGATTCAACCGCAAGATAGGGGCCATCATACGGGTGCCGGTCAACCAACGCGAGTCTGCCGCGTTACGATGGGTCGTAACATGAAACCCGTGCCCGGTGTGGAAAGCGACAACATGGATCAGGCCAGTGCAGTCAGCCTCGCCGAAACACGGACGGCTCCGGCCGCCCGTGTGCAAAGTCTGAACAGTTTCCTGGCCTCGGTCGAGGCGCAGGCGCTGCGGATGGCACAGATCCGGCTCAAGCACGCCGAGGATGCGATGGACGCGGTGCAGGATGCGATGATGCGTCTGGCCAGTCACTACGGCAAGCGGCCACCGGAGGAGTGGGCGCCGCTGTTCTGGAGCATACTCAGGCGGCGCATCGTCGATTTGCAGCGACGGCGCAATGTACGCTCGATCATGCTTGGCTGGATACCGCGTACACGCCGCCAGGATGAGGATCTGCCACCCTGGGAGCCTGCGGATGACGGACCCGGGCCTTTTGATTCACTGGCCGACCGCCAGGCCATGGCCGAACTGGAGTCGGCGTTGCAGAAGCTGCCGCAACGCCAGTTCGAGGCCTTCAGCCTGCGCGTCCTGAACGAACTGGACGTTGCCGACACGGCGCAGGCCATGGGCTGCTCGGAAGGCAGCGTGAAAACACACTTGTCGCGCGCGCGCAGTGCGCTGCGCGAAAGCTTGGAGGAATGGCGATGA
>CBFGSA010000181.1:0-4580 GCA_965651365.1 uncultured Rhodanobacteraceae bacterium
GCCGCCGAAGGCGGAACCCGGGACCCACTTTGATTTTGTTTGTGGTTTTGAGGCGAGCATGACAATGGATCCCGGGTTCCTCGCTGCGCTCGGCCCCAGGATGACGAGCGGTCTTGAGGTTCCTCGCTGCGCTCGGCCCCGGGATGACGGGTGGTCTTGAGGGGCGTCGCTGCGCTTGGCTCCTGGATGCGGCGCAGGTGGGGAGGTGCCGGATCCATCGCGCCCCTATGTCTGCAACTGGTCGCGCAGTTTGGCGTATTCGTCGAGTGCCTCGGGGTTGGCCAGGGCGTCGGTGTTCTTGACCGGCTTGCCGTGGATGGTGGCGCGCACGGCCAGTTCGGTGATCTTGCCGGAGATGGTGCGGGGAATGTCGTGCACCTGCAGGATCTTCGCAGGCACATGGCGCGGCGTGGTGTTGGCGCGGATCTGCTTCTTGATGCGCTCGCGCAGCTCGTCATCCAGCTCGATGCCTTCGCGCAGCTTCACGAACAGCACCACGCGCTCGTCGTCCTCCCACTTCTGGCCCACCGCCACGCAGTCCAGCACTTCCTCGATCTGTTCCACCTGGCGGTAGATTTCCGCCGTGCCGATGCGCACGCCGCCGGGATTGAGGGTGGCGTCGGAACGGCCGTAGATGATCACGCCGCCGTGCGGTGTGATCTCGACGTAGTCGCCGTGGCTCCAGACGTTGGGAAACTTGTCGAAATAGGCGGCCTTGTAGCGCTCGCCGGCCGGGTCGTTCCAGAAGCTGACCGGCATCGACGGGAACGGCTTGAGGCAGGACAGCTCACCGGGCTCGCCGCGCACCGGGTTGCCGTCCTCGTCCAGTGCCTCGACCGCCATGCCCAGGCCGCGGCATTGCAGTTCACCGCGGTAGACCGGCAGCAGCGGGTTGCCCAGCGCGAAGCAGGACACGATGTCGGTGCCGCCGGAAATCGAAGACAGCAACACGCGATCTTTCACGTCACGGTACACGTAGTCGAAGCTTTCCGGTGCCAGCGGCGAGCCTGTGGAAAGTATCGTTTTCAGAGCAGTCAGTTTGTGGGTCTGCGCCGGCTTGACGCCGGCTTTCTCGATCGCGGCAATCCACTTGGCGCTGGTACCGAACACGCTGATGCCGACTTCGTCAGCCAGATCCCACAGCGCGTTGCCGTCCGGGTGCGAGGGCGAGCCGTCATACAGCACCACGGCGGCACCGACGGCCAGGCTGGAGACCAGCCAGTTCCACATCATCCAGCCGCAGGTGGTGTAGTAGAAAATCCTGTCTTCGCGCTTGAGGTCGGTGTGCAGCACCAGTTCCTTGAGGTGCTGGATCAGGGTGCCGCCGGCGCCGTGCACGATGCACTTGGGCACGCCCGTGGTGCCGGACGAGTACATGATGTAGACCGGGTGGTTGAAACCGGTGGCCACGAATTCGGGGGCATGCTCTTCGCTGCCGAGAAACTCGGGCCAGGACACCGCATCGCGCAGGCCGGAAAGATCGGTCTCGTCGCCGGAGTAGGGCACCACCACCAGCTTTTCGATCGACGGGATCTTGTCCAGCACGCCCTTGACCTTGGCCAGGCAATCGAAACGCTTGCCGCCGTAGGGATAGGCATCGGCGCAGATCAGCACCTTGGGCTCGATCTGGCCGAAGCGGTCGACCACGCCGTTGATGCCGAAATCGGGCGAGCACGACGACCAGGTGGCGCCCAGCGAGGTGGTGGCCAGCATCGCGATCACGGTTTCGGGGATATTGGGCATGAAGCCGGCCACGCGGTCGCCCAGACCGACACCGGCGGCTTTCAGTGCCTGGGTCATGCGGCCAACTTCGGCATTCAGTTCAGCGTAGCTGAGCTGGCGCGCGTGGCCCCATTCGTTGCGGAAGATCAGGGCCGGCTTGTCGTCCTTGTAGCGCAGCAGGTTCTGCGCGAAATTGAGCTTCACGCCGGGATAGAAGCGTGCCCCCGGCATCTGGTCGCCATCGGCCAGCACCGGCTCGAATTCGCCCGAGGCGCGGATACCGCAGAACTCCCACACCAGCGGCCAGAAGCGCTCCGGCTGGCGGATCGAGAAATCGTACAGCGGCGCATACGACTGGATGTCGTCGTTGTTGATCTGCTCGCAGACGAAGCGTACAAAGCGCTTCATGTTGGCGCGTTCGATCCGGTCCTGGCCGGGTTCCCAGATGGGCTTGTTCATGCTTTCAGACTTCCTGTGCCGGCGCCGACTGGGGCACCCTGTTCAATGCGCAAAGATACCAGCTAACCGCGGGTTTCGGGGAGACAGTGTCCCCCGTGCGTCTTGTATGCGGACCGACCTGCCAGTGCAGGAGCGCGCCATGCGCGCGAATTGTCAACGGTCCCTCCGGTCGCGGGCATGGCCCGCTCCTGCAGACAGCCCGTGTTCCGGTCTTCTACCCCAGCGCAGCTTCCAGTTCCGGAATGATCTGGAACAGGTCGCCGGTAAGGCCGTAGTCGGCGATTTCGAAGATCGGCGCTTCCGGGTCCTTGTTGATGGCGACGATGGTGCCGGCATCCTTGATGCCGGTGAGGTGCTGGATGGCGCCGGAAATGCCGAAGGCGATGTAGAGCTCGGGCGAAATGATCTTGCCGGTCTGGCCGACCTGCATGTCGTTGGGGCAGTAGCCGGCATCGACGGCGGCGCGCGAGGCGCCCACGGCGGCGCCGATCTTGTCGGCGAACGTGTAGATGACCTCGAAGTTTTCCTTTGAGCCGACGCCGCGGCCGCCGGAAACGACCTTGGGCGCGCTCTGCAGGTCCGGGCGGTCACTGTCGCCGGTTTTCAGCTCCACGAAGCGGCTGTGCGAAGGCAGCTCGACGTCCAGTTCCAGGCTTTCCACCGGCGCGCTGTTTTCACCGCTTTTGGCAGCGGCCCAGGATGCGGTGCGGATGGTGGCGACGACGACGTCGTCGCTCTTGACCTCGACATTGACGATGGCGTTGCCGGCGTAGACCGGGCGGGTGAAAGCATGCGGGCCTTCCACGCTCATGATGTCGCTGACCTGGCCGACGCCGAGCAGGGCGGCCACCCGCGGCATGATGTCCTTGCCTGTGGTGGTCGAGGCGGCCAGCACATGGCTGTAGCCTTCAGCCGCCTTGACGATCTGGGGCGCGTAGATGGCAGCCAGTGCATTCTTGTTCTCGGGTCGCGCGAGGGTCAGCACCTTGCTGACGCCGTCGATCTTCGCCGCCTCGGTGGCGATGGCGTCAGGCGCATCGGTCAGCACCAGCACGTCGATGGAATCGGGCTGCATGGCCTGCGCGGCGCTGACAGCGCGGGCGGTGGCGGTGTTGAGCTGGCCGTCGAGATGTTCGGCGATGACGAGGATTTTGCTCATGGTGTTGTCCTGGTATGTTGTTCGTGCGGGAGCGGCAAAGACTCCCGTCGTTGTGGGTCATCTGTCTCGTGGTGTCGCCCGTCATCCTGGGCAGCGCGCAGCGCTGATCCGGGATCCATTTTCGTCTTGAGGTCGTCTCGATGTGAGCGTGGTCCGCGGATGGTCTGAAAATGGATCCCGGGTTCCGCCTGCGGCGGCCCCAAGATGACGGAAATTCCTTTTCAGTACTTGTCCATGCGTGGGTGCATTGCCTACAACAACCCCTTGTCCTTCAATTTGGCAACCAGGGTGGCGGCGTCTTTCACCATCTCGCCCTTGCTGCGCCTGGGTGGTGGTGTCCAGTTCGTGGTCTTGATGTGGCCGCCGGATTCGACGCCCAGCTCGTCCATGGACGTTTCGTCGATGGGCTTTTTCTTGGCCTTCATGATGTCGGGCAGCTTGATGAAACGCGGTTCGTTGAGGCGCAGGTCGGTGGTGACGACGGCGGGCAGATCGACCTCGATGACTTCCAGCCCGGCGTCGACCTCGCGGGTGACGGTGGCCTTGCCCTCGGCGATCTCCAGCTTGCTGGCGAAGGTCGCCTGGGGCCGGTCCCACAGCGCGGCCAGCATCTGGCCGGTCTGGTTGCAGTCGTCGTCGATGGCCTGCTTGCCCAGAATCACCAGTTCCGGGTTTTCCTTTTCGATCAGCTTGAGGAACGTGCGCGCCGCGGTGAGCGGGTTGACGGCATCGGCGCTCTTGATGTGGATGGCGCGGTCGGCGCCCATGGCCAGACCGTTGCGCAGGTGCGAGGCCAGGTCATCGGGGCCGATGCTGGCGATCACCACCTCGTCGGCGATGCCTTTTTCGCGCAGGCGCAGTGCTTCTTCCAGCGCGATGTCGTCAAACGGGTTGGGCGAGAGCTTGACGCCGTCGGTGATGACGCCGCTGCCGTCGGGCTTGACCTTGACCCGCACGTTGTAATCCACCACGCGCTTGTAGCCGACCAGAATCTTCATGAATTGCCGTCCTCGTTGCGGTTTGGTGGCGCGCACACAGTCGCGCCGATGCAAAGAAGGGCAATTCTAACAGGCCGTGTGGGCAGGGCGAATCGATCGAGTGGTCGTTTCAGGCCCGGATCTTGTTGTGCCGTCGTCCTGGGGCCCGCCGCAGGCGGGAACCCGGGATCCACTTTGATTTTGCTTGTGGATTTCAGGCGAGCACGACAATGGATTCCGGGTTCCTCGCTGCGCTCGGCCCC
>CBFGSA010000182.1:0-4537 GCA_965651365.1 uncultured Rhodanobacteraceae bacterium
TGAGCAGAGGACAGAAGGTGAGGACCGGGCATCGGGAATCGGGAATCGGGATTCGCGTAGGGTGGGCAAAGCGAAGCGTGCCCACGCAGTTCGCTGAGGACAGAAGACAGGGGACCGAGCGGATGACAGTGAGCAGAGGACAGAAGGTGAGGACCGGGCATCGGGAATCGGGAATCGGGATTCGGAAAACCATCCCCACCCCAGCCCGTCCGGCCCTTCGGGCGTTTGTCGGCGTGCGAGTCAGTGGCTCGCAAAAGACACGCCTCCGCACCCCCTTGAAGGGGAGGGAGCCACGCCGCCGGAATGCCGGTATACCCCAAGAGTGGCGCGCCGCAATTTTCAGCCCTCCCCTTCAAGGGGAGGGTTGGGTGGGGATGGGTTTGCTCCAGGCACTTCCCGATTCCCCATCCCCGATTCCCGGTGACAACGGAGGCCGTGGATGTTGAGCTACTACCTCAGCCTGGCCCTGCATGCCTTCAAGCGCAACAAGGCGCTGACGGCGTTGATGGTGCTGGCGGTGTCGGTCGGGATTGGTGCCAGCATGACCACCTTGACGGTGATGGCGTTGCTGTCGCGCGATCCGTTGCCAGGCAAAAGTGCGCAGCTTTTCTATCCGCAGGTCGATCCCACGCCGGCCAGCTGGGCCAGCGACTCGCATCCCTTGCCGATGATGGATTACCGCTCGGCGCTGGATCTGTGGAGCGCCAAACGGGCCGATCGCCAGGCGCTGGTGGTGGACAGCCCGATCAAGGGCAAGGCGCCGGAATCGACATTGCCACCGCTGATGCTGAGCCTGATGTCGACGACGGCCGATTTCTTTCCGATGTTCGATGTGCCGTTTCAATATGGCCACGGCTGGACGGATGCCGATGATGCCCGCCATGCGCGCGTAGCGGTGGTTTCTGCCGACCTCAACAATCGCCTGTTCGGCGGCAGAAACAGCGTGGGTCAAACCTTGCGCCTGGGCGATGCCGGCGTGCGCATCGTGGGCGTGCTCAAGAACTGGCGTCCGTCGCCACGCTTCTATTCGCTGTACGGCGCGGTCAGCGGCTTCGGCCACGGCAAGCCGGCCTACGGCCGGCCGGAAGACGTGTTCGTGCCCTTCAGTACCGGCATCGAGATCAATGACGGTGCCTTCGGGCAGTACACGTGCTGGGGCGACGGTCCGGACAAGCCGGGCCACCTGGTCAGCTCGCCGTGCCTGTGGGTCGCGCTGTGGGTGGAGCTGGACAGCACGGCCAAGGTGTCCGACTACCGCAACTTTCTCGACCATTACGCCAGGCAGCAGAAGACGCTGGGCCGCTTTGCCCAGACCGACACGCGCATGCTGAACCTGACCGACTGGCTGGACCACAACCATGTCGTGCCCAGCGACGTGCGGCTGCAGACCTGGCTGGCCTTTGCCTTTCTGGCCATCTGCCTGTTCAACATGGTGGGCCTGCTGCTGGCCAAGTTCCTGCGCCATTCCGCCGCGATTGGTGTGCGCCGGGCGCTGGGCGCGTCGCGCCGGGCGGTGTTCACGCAATGCCTGATCGAAGCGGGCCTGATCGGTTTCGTGGGCGGCATCGGCGGCTGGCTGCTGACCCTGGCCGGCTTGTGGCTGGTACGGCGGCAGGGCGCGGCGTATGCCGATCTGGTGCACATGGACGTGACGATGTTTCTTGTGACCTTCGCGCTGGCGGTGGCGGCAAGCCTGCTGGCGGGTGCCCTGCCGGCCCTGCGCGCCAGCCGCGTTACGCCGGCCCTGCAATTGAAGACTCTGTAGGAGCGACCGTGGTTGCGACCGGAAAATCCAATCGCCTGCATGCAGGCTCCTGCAGGCAATGATGCAAAAGCGACACAAACAATGATCCAGTTCAAACCCATCCTCGCTGCACTCAGAAAACACCGGCTCGCCACCCTGTTGATCGCGCTGGAGATCGCGCTGGCCTGCGCGGTGCTGTGCAACGCCGCCTCCATCATCGCGACCCGGGTCGCGGCCATGAACATTGTCAGCGGCGTGGATGAGAGTTCGCTCGGCATCATCACGGTCACGGGTTATGCTGTCGAGCAGACCAATGACGTCAATGCACGCTTGCTGGCTGGCCTGCGCACGGTGCCGGGGGTCGAGTCGGTACATGTGGTGTCCAGCGTACCGTTTGGGTCTTCCTGGGGTGTAGCGGGCATCTCGCTGGATCGCAAGACCTATCCGGCCGTTGTCGAATTCTACGAAGGCGAACCGGGAGTCATCCAGGCGCTGGGCCTGAAGCTTGTAGCGGGGCATTTACCTGTACCGGATGACTACCAGGCGCAGCCCGACCAGGGCTATTTCCCGGCCTCGTCGCGGGTACTGGTATCGCAGCAATTGGCGCACCGCCTGTGGCCCGACGGCAAGGTCCTGGGCCAGCCGTTCTGGTCGGGCGACAACCGCTTCGAGGTGATCGGCGTGGTGGCGCATCTGACCATGGCGCACCCGGTGCGCTGGGGCAAGCGCGCGCCCGGCTGGTCGGTATTCGTGCCGGCGCGTCCCGGCGTCGGCTTGTCCGGCACCTACCTGATCCGGGCCCGGCCGCAGGATCTGGAGCGCGCGATGGTGGCGGCCCGGGCCAAGGTGCGCCAGATCGCACCGGACGTGGTGCTCGATCTGGACAGCAGTCACACGGTGGACACCTTGCGCCAGCGCTATTTCAAGGATGATCGCGCGATGGCCGGATTGCTGCTGGGCGTGATCGCCGCACTGCTGCTGGTCACGGCGCTCGGCATCGTCGGACTGGCCAGTTTCTGGGTGGCACAGCGGCGCAGGCAGATCGGCATCCGCCGCGCGGTCGGCGCCACCCGGCGCGACATCCTGCATTATTTCCAGGCCGAGAACTTCCTCATTGTCGGTTTCGGCATTGGCCTGGGACTGGTGCTGGCGGTCAGCTTGAACCTGACGCTGATGCACTACTACGAGCTGGCGCGCCTGCCGTGGTGGTACCTGCCGGTGGCTGCGCTGGCGCTGTGGCTGCTGGGCCAGGCCGCCGTGCTGGCACCGGCCCTGCGCGCCGCGCGCGTGCCGCCGGTGGTGGCGACGAGGAGCGTGTGATGAGAGCCGGGAATCGGGAATCGGGAATCGGGATTCGCGTAGGGTGGGCAAAGCGCAGCGTGCCCACGCGGTTTCCAGGCGCCTCGCCACGGTGGGCAGGTGAAACCAGCCCACCCTACGACTACGACTACGCCGCGGCGATCGCTTTCCCCATTCCCGGCTCCCAAGGAGACCGCTGATGTTTCGCTATTACCTGAACCTGGCGCTGAGCAGCCTCAGGCGCAACTGGATCATGTCGGCACTGATGGTGCTGGCGATTGGCCTGGGCATCGGGGCGTCGATGACGATGCTGACGGTGGTGCATGTGCTCAATGCCGATCCGCTACCCGGGCGCAGTGGCCAGTTGTACATGCCGCACATCGATCCGCTACCGCTGAAATACCGCAGCCATCCCAACTGGCATCCGGACGACAATTTCACCTGGCCCGATGCCATGGCCCTGCTGGATGCACACAAGGCGACGTATCAGGCGGCGATGGCTGGCGGCAGTGCGCTGGTGCGCCTCGAATCGGATCGCGTGCGCCCGTTCTTCACCAACGGCCGTTACGCTACGGCAGACTTTTTCGCGATGTTCGGTGTGCCCTTCGTGGCGGGGCAGGGCTGGAGTGATGCGCAAGGCCGGGCCAAGGCACGTCTTGTGGTGTTGTCCAGTGGCTTGAGCCGCAAGTTGTTCGGCACCATCGACAGTGTCGGCCGCAGCGTGCGCCTGGACGATCACGATTTCCGGGTGGTCGGCGTGATCGCGCCCTGGCATCCACAGCCGAAGTTCTACGCCGACGTCGGGGTTGGTGCTTTTGGTCGCGCCGAGCAGTTTTTCGTGCCGCTGCGCACCGCGCGTGATCTGAAGATGCATGTCTCGGGCAATATCGCTTCGTGGTCGAGCGGCGACAGCGATCTGGGCGGCGGCACCACGAGCTGGCTGCAGATGTGGGTGCAATTGTCCGATGCGGGTGCAGTGGCGGCGTATCGGCAGTTTCTGGTCAACTACGCGGCCGAGCAGAAGCGACTGGGCCGGTTCGAGAGGCCACCGGACAATGCCCAGCTTTACGGCCTGATGCAGTGGCTCGACCGGCATGATCTGGTGCCCGCCGATGTCAGCCTGCAGATGTGGCTGGCACTGGGCTTTCTGCTGGTGTGCCTGGTGAATATCGTGGCCCTGCTGCTGGCCAAGTTTCTGCGCCGCGCGCGCGAGATCTGCGTGCGCCGTGCGCTGGGCGCGGGGCGCCGCGACATTTTCGTGCAATTTGCGGTCGAGTCGGCCCTGATTGGCGTGGGCGGCGGCCTGCTTGGCCTGTTGCTGGCCGAGCTCGGGCTGTGGAGTGTGCGCCAGCGGCCCGATGCCTACGCGCAAGTTGCGCACATGGACCCGGCCATGCTGGCCGGCACCGTGGGGCTGGCGCTTGTTGCGAGCCTGCTGGCCGGATTGCTGCCGGCCTGGCGCGCCTGTCGCATTGCGCCGGCCCTGCAACTGAA
>CBFGSA010000183.1:0-4508 GCA_965651365.1 uncultured Rhodanobacteraceae bacterium
CTACGGGTACAGGATGCGTCGGTCGACTTCTGCCACATCATGCACGCCGCACAGCACCATGGTCAGTTCCAGCTCCGTGCGGATCAACTCCAGCGCCCGGGTGACGCCGGCCTGGCCCATTGCACCGAGACCGTAGATCCACGACCGGCCGATCAAGGCGGCGTGCGCGCCCAACGCCAGCGCCTTGAGCACGTCCTGGCCGGAGCGGATGCCGCTGTCGAACCAGACCTCGCACTTCCCGCCCACGGCTTCGATGATCTCCGGCAACACGCGTATCGACGCTGGCGCGCCGTCCAGCTGGCGTCCGCCGTGATTGGACACCACCACCGCATCGGCGCCCGCATCCACCGCACTCCGGGCGTCGTCGGCATCCAGCAGACCCTTCAGCACCAGCGGCCCGCGCCAATGGCGCTTGACCCACTCGACGTCCTCCCAGCTCAGATCGCGCACGAACTGCTCCAGCGTCCAGGCCGCCAACGAGGTCTTGTCGCTGACGCCCTCGACATGGCCGATGATGTTGCCGAAACCGTGCCGCGAGGTACGTGCCTGGGCCAGACACCAGCTCGGCTTGGTGGCCAGGTTGAACAGGTTCGCCAGCGTCGGCCGCGGCGGCGAGGACAGGCCATTCTTGATGTCCTTGTGGCGCTGGCCCATTACCGGCAGGTCCAGCGTCATCACCAGCGCCGAACAGCCCGCATCACGGGCACGGCCGATCAGCCGCTGCATGAACTCTCGATCGCGCATCAGGTAGAGCTGGAACCAGAACGGACGCTGCGTCGCCGCGGCCACATCCTCGATCGAGCACACGCTGACCGTCGACAGCGTGAACGGCACGCCGAAGTCGGCCGCGGCCTGCGCCGCCAGCATCTCGCCGTCGGCCCACTGCATGCCGGCCATGCCGACCGGCGCCAGCGCCAGCGGCAACGCCATCTTCTGCCCCAGCATCGTGGTTTGCAGCTTGCACTCGCCCATGCCCGCGCCGACCCGCTGGCGGAAACAGATCCGGTCCAGCGCCGCGCGGTTGGCACGCAAGGTCGATTCCGTCCACGAGCCCGACTCGCAGTAATCGACAAACATCCGCGGCACCCGCCGCAAATAGCGCTGTCGCAAATCCTCGATGCAGGTCATCTTGCCCATGCCGTCCACCCCGCCTGATTCGGATTCATCGTAGTGCAAGCCCGGAGCGGCAACAATTGGCGTGGCCGCGTATCATGACGGCACCCGGATCCATTTCGCGAATGCACGCATGCGCAGCTTCGACGACAAACAGGGCAATCGGTGGCAGGCCGCGGTGCTGGACGCTTCCTGGGGCAATGCCGTGCTGGTGTTCAGCCGGCTCGGCGCGCCTGAGGTGCTGAAAAGCGAGCTCCACGCCAGCAACCTGGCCGAAGCAGAACATATGCTGGCCAACATGGACGAAACGACATTGCGCTCGGCCCTGACCGAAGCAGTGCCGATGACCGAGGCGTGAGCGCCGTTTGGTCTCAGGCCACGGCCGCGGCGAACTCGGCAAACACGTCACCCGGCAGCGGATGCTGCAAGTGCCAGACAATTTGCATCGGCTGCTCGGACTGGTGGCGCACGTAACGCGCCGGACCCAGAAAGCGGAAGGCGCGCTGCTCGGTGCTCTGGCGTGCAAACAGCAGGATCGCGCTGCCGTTTTTCACGTGCTGCCGATAACGCTGGCCGGTAGGGCTGGCAGCGCGCGTGGTGGACTGGCTTTCCCAGTGAATCTGCTGGCGGCTGATCGCGTAGTCGCGGTAGCGCGTGGTGGGCGAGAAATGGCCCCGGGTCTTGTCGAGCGTGAAAGCCAGCAGATCGGCCTGCGCTTCGGGCACCCAGCGCGTCCCTTCGCGCCAGGTTGGCGGCAGCGCGTGCTCGCCAACACCGAAGGCCGCCAGGATTTCCACCCGGGTGTACCCGGCATGCACCTGCAACGGCACGTCGGGTGCATCATCGAGCGCGGTGTGGATGTGGTCCACCCGCTCGTGCAAGACGGCCATCAGCTCCGCCAGCTCGGCAAGAACCTGCGGGTGCTGCCACAGCTGGGGCAACGCCTCGGCCAATGGCGTCTCGCGCGCCAGCACCTGCCCCATCAAGCTGGCGACCAGCATCCGCAACAGCCGTTGTTCCCGCGCTGTCATATGCACCGGATCGGGCGGCTCCGCGCTCGCGGCCAGCGTATTCCAGCACTCTATTCGCTCCAGATCATCCACGTGCAAAAGGCGACCGAAGGCACGGCGCAATGTCGCCTCGTGTGGTCCAGCCGCGGCAATCGGCAGGCCGGCGGCCTGTCGCAGGTCTGACCAGCTGCGCGTGCCTGAATACACATCCTCGGGCGCAAGACAGGCCTCGTCGAGAAAGGTCTTCAATGACACCTCGCCCCGCTCGCGTGCCATGCGCGCCAGCTCCTCTGCCTTGGCCTGCCAGCGCGACGCCACCTGGCGCCGGATATTTTCCAGCACGACATCGGTGGCCACCCGGTCAAAATGCATCGTGCAACCGGCTGGCAGGTAGGGGAAGCCTTGCTGGATCTGCTGCGTCATGGCCTTGCGTGAACCACGCAGCAATGCGCCCAGCCGGCGCTCGAAACGGAATTCCTTGCGGTGCAGTCCGATGAAGTCAAGCACGGTGCAGGCGGCCTTGTCGCGATGGCGTCGCAGACCACGCCCGAGCTGCTGCAGGAACAGTACCGGGCTGTCGGTGGGGCGCAACAGCAGCAGGGTGTCGAGCATGGGCAGGTCCACGCCCTCATTGAACAGATCCACGGCAAGCAGCAGCTTCAACTCGCCCTTGCCCAGTGCCTGCAATGCCTGTCGCCGCTCCTCGCCCGGGGTGGCGGCCGACACCGCGCGGGCGCGGATGCCCGCCCCCGTGAAAGTATCGGCCATGAACTGCGCATGTTCCACCGATACGCAAAAGCCCAGCGCACGCATGCGCTGCGGATCGTCAACGTGGTCCGCCACCGCGTGCACCACCTTGTCGGCCCACACCTCGTTGCCGGTTACCACCTTGCTCAGGGCCCGTGTGTCGTAACCGTGGCCGCGTTTCCACGGCACTTCGCGCAGATTGAGCCCGTCGTGGATGCCGTAATAGACGAACGGGCTGAGTCGCCGCTGGTCGATGGCATCCCACAGGCGCAACTCGGCGGCGATGCGGTGATCGAACCAGTCCAGGATGGGCAGGCCGTCGCTGCGCTCCGGTGTGGCGGTAAGGCCCAGCAGTTCGCGCGGCTGCAGGTGTTCCAGCAGGTCCTGGTAGCTGGCTGCCGCGGCATGGTGGAACTCGTCCACGATGACCACGTCGAAGTGGTCTGGCGCAAGATGCTCGAGGTCGGCGGCATGCAGGCTCTGGATCGAGGCAAACACATGCTGGTGGTCCTGTGGCCGGCGGCCGTCGACCCATAACTCGCCAAACGTCGCATCGTGCAGTGCCTGGCAGAAGGTGGCGCGGGCTTGTGTGAGAATTTCCTTGCGATGGGCCACGAACAGCAATCGCGCACGCGGCAACTGTTCGCGCAGGGCGAAGTAGTCCAGCGCAGCCATCACGGTCTTGCCGGTGCCCGTCGCTGACACCAGCAGGTTGCGGTGGTGGCCGCGTTGGCGCGCCAGCGCGATCTGCTCCAGCATGCGGGCCTGGAACGGCTCGGGCCGCAATTCCACGGGGCTGACGAGTACCGACGGCCCGCGTGCACTTTCCGCCGTGCTCTCCCGGTACTGGTCCACATCGAACGGCTGAAAATCACCGCTGTCCCAGTAGCTTTCGAACACGGCCGCCACCTTGTCGGTCACGTCCGGATTGCGTGCGGCCGACACGCGTACGTTCCACTCCAAGCCGCTGACCTGAGCCGAATGGGTCAGATTGGATGAGCCGATGTAGGCCGTGGCAAAACCGCTGGCACGCTCGAACAGCCAGGCCTTGGCATGCAAACGCGTCCCGGATTCATCGTAGGACACGCGCACATCGCCACCCAACCGGGTCAGTGTCTCCAGGGCCCGCAACTCGGTCGATTGCGTGTAGGTCGTGGTCAGCACACGCAGGTTGCGGCCCGCGTCACAGTGTTTCTCCAGCAAGGGCAGCAGAGGCCGCAATCCACTCAGGCGGACGAAGGCCATGATCAGATCGATGCGGTCGGCCGAAGCGATTTCGGCGGCAAGCTGGCTGCCGACATTGGGCTCGCCCGGCGCATTGGTCAGCAAGGTGGTGTCGAGCAACGGGATCAGCGGCATGCGGATGCTTTCCGCTTCACCGTCCGGTCGGCGGCGGAGCACAGCAGCCAGTATCTGGCCAGGCTCCAGCGGTACTTCGGACAGCTCGACCGCGCGCGGAGCGCGATCGTGCAGCCAGGTCAGCAGTTGTCCGACCAGATGAACCCCTTCGCGAACGCGGTCCTTTTCGGGCAGAGCTTCCAGCACCCGCCGGATGCGCTGTCCGGCATGCAGCGTCAGCCGGTCCGGCGACTCGGCGACATCCAGTTTTCGCAGTTCACGCACCAGGCCCGACGGCAG
>CBFGSA010000184.1:0-4488 GCA_965651365.1 uncultured Rhodanobacteraceae bacterium
TGAAGCGTTTCCAGCGGCTGCCGTCATCCCAGTTCAGCGTGGTACTGGTGTCGTCGGCGAAGTTGACGCGTACGGTACGCGGCACTGCAGCGCCGGTCCGGCGCACCGTCACCACGCTGCGCCACGGATAGGGGCCGCCATGCTTGGCGTCCTCGTGTTCATCTTTCCACTTCTTGCGCGCATCCTTGATCTGCTTCTTGACCTCGTCCTCGGTCAGCGTGACGCGCTTGCCATCCTTGATGAACGTGCCGATGCGCGGCACCAGCTCGGTGGTGTCGACGCTGACCACGCTGGCGTCGACCTTCTGTGTGCCATACACCTGCGAGTCGAAAATCGAATGGATCAGCTCCGGCTTGCCGGTGCCCTCGGCCAGGGCGTCGCGCAGGTCGGCCGCCGAAGGATGGCGGAACTTCCAGCGCTGGTAGTACAGCTTCATGGCCTTGCCCATCACCTCGTGGCCGACCAGATTCTCGATCGTGCGCATGGTGCTGGCAGTGCGCGAGTACACCGAGCCGTAGCTGGAATTGGACATGCGGTCCCAGGAATTGGAATCCAGCGAGTCCGCCGGATAGTCGATACCAACCACGCCGGCAAGGCGCTCGAATACAAACGGACCCACCGAGGGGTGGAAACCAAGCCAGCGCAGGAACGGTGTGGTCGGCCAGATTTTCTGGTCGCGATCGGACAGCATGCGCTGGTCCCAGTACTCGTTCATTCCCTCGTCCAGCATTGGCTCCTCGAACTCGTTGGAACCGAGAATGCCCATGAAATAGCCATGACCGAACTCGTGGATGGTGACGAAGTCGATCAGGTATTCGCTCATCGTGCCCGGTGTGTATTCCTTCGAGCTGGATGCGGTGAAGAAGGTCGGATACTCCATGCCGCCTGCCTCCGAGGCGTTGTAGGGCGGCACCACGGCGGTCACGGACTTGTAGGGATACGGCCCCAGCGTTTTCGAGAAATAGCTCAGCGAGTCGGTGGTGGCCTTCTCCACCGGCTTGGCTACCACCTCGTACTCGGGCGGATAAATCGTGCGCACCTTGACCTCGGGGCTTCCCGGGCCGGTCCACGTGGTCTCGATGGACTTGTAGCCGGGTGCGGCAACCCAGGCGAAATCCTCCACATCGGTTTGCACGAAATGGTGCGTGACCTGGCCATCCATCTCCACCGGCTCACCCACTTCATGCCCGACCGCGCCAACCGTGTAGCCCTTGGGCACGGTCAGCTTGACATCATAGTTGCCGTAATCGGCATAGAACTCGCTGTGAAAATGGAACTCGTGCGCGTTCCAGCGCACTTCCGTGGCACCGCGCTCGCCAGGCAGTTCCAGCACCGCAATCTTCGGAAACCATTGCGCCACCAGGTGGAACTTGCCCCACCAGCCGGTGCGGATCACGACCCGTGGCAACTGGCTGGTGAAGTCCATGTCCAGGCTCAAGGTGCCGTGCGCCGGCACGGATTGCGGCAGATCCAGTGCCAGCACGGTGTGATCGGTCTCCGGGCCATTGTCCGGATGCACCCAGCGCTGCTTTACCATCTGGCCAGCCTGGGTGACCTTGTTCAGCTTGATATGCCCCCACTCGTCGTCCTCGAGGATTTCACCACCGCGTGAGCGACCGCTGCTGCTGAGCAGACGACGTTCGGTCATCAGGGTGCTGCCCGGCCCCTCGAACGCATTCAGGTACATGTGCAGATACACCGTGCGGACAGGGCGGTCGCTGCGATTGCGCCAGGTCATGCGCTGCTTCGCGCTGACCGTGTGCTTGTCCGGATCCAGCGTGGCCTCGATGGCATAACTGGTGACCTGGTCCGAAAGCGTGGCATCGGATGCCTTGCGCGGCCCGCCCCAGGCATCCGGCGCACTCGCGGTGCGGATGTTCTGCATGTCCGGTGACACGAAAGGAATCGGTGCCGGAACGGCGACGGGCGCTGCAGCCGGTGCGCTGGATGCCGGCGCGGGCGACGGTTCCGTCGCCACAGATTGCGCCAATGCCAACAACGGCAAGAGCACGGCAGAAAGGAACAGGCTGACGCCTGCAAGCCGGTGGTTCATGGTTTACCCCTAGCGTGACATGACCCTGCAAGCGTCGCGCAAAGTCGGGCTTGTGACAATAGGCCACATGTCATGCTGATGCTGCGGAAGCCGTGACTTGCGGCGCCCACAAACCCATCCCCGCCCAAACCCTCCCCTTGAAGGGGAGGGCTTCAAAGCACGAAAGCTGACCGAACACATGCATGCCTCCCTTTCACGGGGAGGGCCTCGAAGCGCAACGCTGCGTGGTGACGATATCTCCCTCCCCTTCAAGGGGAGCGCCGGGGTGGGGATGGGTTTCCCGTCAGATCGCGACACCAAGCCTCGCCTGTCACGCAGCAAAAGTGCCTTCAGGATTGCAGAGGCATTGGATTCTGCGACTTCGCCTTCGGCTCCGCGCAGAATGACAGTGGGGAACGCCTTCGGCTGCGGGCAGAATGACGGAAGTGACGGTTCGGCAGCGTGCGCAACGACGAACCGGCTTCAGTCGAAGCGATTGTCGCGGGTGAACACGCGACCGCCTTCCTCGCGGACGGGAAAGCTGGCGATGGGCTCGGTGGCCGGCGGGCGGGTCACATCGCCGCTGCGCACATCGAAGCGGGCCCCGTGGCGCGGACACTCGACTTCAAAGCCATGAATTTCGCCGCCGGCCAGGTCGCCGCCGTCATGGGTGCAGGTGTCCTCGATGGCGTAGAAGGTGCCGTCAATGTTGTAGACCGCGATGGGCGTGTCCTCGTCCCACACCACCTTGAACTCGCCGGGCAGCATTTCACCTGCCGCGCACACCTCGATCCAGTCACTCATGCTGCCTTGTCTCCTTCGAGTTTCTTGACCAGCCATTCAAAGCGCAGATCGTCACGTTTGGGAATGCCGAAGCGCTCGTCGCCATACGGAAACGGCTTGTGCTGTCCGGTACGGATGTACCCGCGCCGCTCGTACCAGGCAATCAGCTCCTCGCGCACATCGATCACGGTCATGCGCATTTCGCTGCAGTGCCAGCGCACCTGTACCAGACGTTCGGCTTCGCCCAGCACGCGCGAACCGATGCCGCCAGCCTGCAGGCCTGGCTGCACTGCAAACATGCCGAAATACCCTGCCCCTTCCAGTCGCGCCACGTGGGCGCAGGCCACCAGATTGTCCGCATCCTCGGCCAGCAGCACCACGCTGTGCGGCTGTTCAATGGCTTCGCGCACGCCAAGGGCGTCGATGCGCTGGCCGTCCAGCACATCGGCCTCGGTGGTCCAGCCGGCCCGACTGGCCTCGCCCCGGTAGCCCGACTGCACCAGGGCGACAATGGCCGGGATGTCGGCGGCATCTGCGTCACGGAATGTCATATTGGGCATGGCAACTCCTTGCCTCGTCGACCGTGGATTCCTGAACCACGGACATGGCCACTGGCGCCCGATACCACTGGGCAGAAATTTTCGTCATCCTGGACGCCGCAACGCGGCGATCCGGGATCCATTTTGATCTGGCTCGTTGGCGGGAAGACCCTTGCCAGCATCATCTCGAGCAGCCTGAAAATGGAGCCCGGGTTCCACCTGCGGTGGCCCCAGGATGACAATAAAGCGGTAACGCTCACTCCGTCCTCCGAATCAAGCATGCGGTCCTTGAGCAGGCCAGCCCGTGGGTGCACGATATCAACGCAGCAGCTTGCAGACCGTGTGCAGGGCGGCGATGAACTGGTCGATCTCCTCGTGGGTATTGTAGAAGGCGAACGAGGCGCGCGCCGTGGCCGGCACGCCGTAGAACTGCATCAGTGGATGCGCGCAATGGTGACCCGAGCGCACGGCCACGCCTTCCAGATCCAGCATCGTGGCCAGATCGTGCGCGTGGACGCCGTCAATCAGAAAGGAAATCACGGCTGCCTTGTTTTCGGCCGTGCCGAAAATGCGCAGACCGTCGATCTTCAGCAGCTCGCGCGTGGCGTGTTCCAGCAATTCCTGTTCACGTGCAGCCACCCGGGCCATGTCCAGGCCGCCCAGGTAATCAGCCGCCACACCCAGGCCCACGAAACCGGCAATGTTCGGTGTGCCGGCCTCGAACTTGTGCGGCGGATCGGCGAAGGTGGTGCCGGAGAATTTCACCTCGCGGATCATTTCGCCGCCGCCGAAGAAGGGCGGCATGGCCTGCAGGTGTTCGCGTCGGGCCCACAGCAGGCCGGTACCGGTGGGGCCGGCCATCTTGTGCCCGGTGACAGCGTAGAAGTCACAGCCGATCGACTCGATATCCAGCGGCATGTGCGGCGCGGCCTGCGAGCCGTCGATCAGCAACGGGATGTCGCGCTCGCGGCAGGCTGTGGCCAGTTCGTGCACCGGATTGACCGTGCCCAGCACATTGGATACATGGGTCACGCCGGCCAGCACCACGTCGGGCGTCAGCATCTCGATGAAGGCATCGCTCATCAGCTCGCCGCTGGTGTTGATCGGCGCCACCTTGAGCCGCGCGCCGGTGCG
>CBFGSA010000185.1:0-4421 GCA_965651365.1 uncultured Rhodanobacteraceae bacterium
AGGTCGTTGTCCTTGGCGTGGATGCCGACCAGCTGGCCTTCATAGATTTCGGCATTGGCGTCGATCAGCATGCGGCCGCGATCCTGCAGGTTGAACAGGGCATAGGCCGGCGCCGTGCCGGTGCCGTTGGAGATCATCACGCCGTTGTTGCGCTTGGCAATGGCGCCGTCGGCACGCGGACCATAATGGTCGAACACGTGAAACAGCAGGCCGGTGCCGGCCGTGAGCGTCTTGAATTCGGTCTGGAAGCCGATCAGGCCACGCGCCGGAATCAGGTATTCCAGGCGCACGCGACCCTGGCCGTCGGGCTGCATGTCCTTGAGCTGGCCCTTGCGTGTGCCCAGGCGTTCCATCACGCCGCCCTGGTATTCGGCATCGAGATCGACGACGAGCTGCTCCCACGGCTCTTCCAGCTTGCCGTCCACTTCACGCACGATCACCTCCGGACGCGACACGGCCAACTCGTAGCCCTCGCGGCGCATGGTCTCGATCAGCACCGACAGGTGCAGCTCGCCACGGCCGGAGACCTTGAAGCGGTCCGGGTCGGCGGTGTCTTCCACGCGCAGGGCGACATTGTGCAGGGTCTCGCGGGTCAGGCGCTCGCGGATCTGGCGGCTGGTCAGGAACTTGCCGCCGCTCTGCTCCTTGTTGCCGGCAAAGGGCGAGTTGTTGACCTGAAAGGTCATCGAGATGGTTGGCTCGTCGACCGTCAGGGCCGGCAGTGCCTCGGGCCGGTCCGGTGCACACACCGTATCCGAAATGCCGAGCTTGTCGACGCCGGAAATGGCGATGATGTCGCCGGCCTCGGCCGATTCCACTTCGCGCCGTTCCAGGCCCATGAAGCCCAGCACCTGCAGAACCTTGCCCTGGCGCTTTTTGCCTTCGCGGTCGACGATCGCCACCGGCATGTTGCTGCGCACGCTGCCGCGCTGCACGCGGCCGATGCCGATCAGGCCGACGTAGCTTGAATAGTCGAGCTGGCTGATGCGCATCTGGAACGGACCATCCGGGTCGACCGCGGGTGGCTCGACATGCTGCATGATGGCCTCGAACAGCGGCGTCATGTCGCCCTCGCGCACGTCCGAGTCCAGGCCCGCGTAGCCGTGCAGAGCCGAGGCATAAACCACCGGAAAGTCGAGCTGCTCATCGGTGGCGCCAAGCCGATCGAATAGATCAAACGTGGCGTCCAGCACCCAGTCGGGGCGGGCACCGGGGCGGTCGACCTTGTTGATCACCACGATCGGCTTGAAGCCCATCTCGAAGGCCTTCTGGGTCACGAAACGGGTCTGCGGCATCGGTCCGTCCATGGCATCGACGAGCAGCAGCACCGAGTCGACCATGCTCAATACGCGCTCGACCTCTCCGCCAAAATCGGCGTGGCCCGGGGTGTCGACGATATTGATGCGGTTGCCGTTCCACGAGATCGCCGTGTTCTTGGCCAGGATCGTGATCCCGCGCTCGCGCTCCTGGTCGTTCGAGTCCATCACTCGATCGGGCAGCACCTCGCGCTCGTCCAGGGTCTGCGACTGGCGCAGCAGTTGGTCGACGAGGGTGGTCTTGCCATGATCGACATGGGCGACAATGGCGATGTTGCGCAGGTTTTCGATGGACATCAGGCGTTGCGCGGGCTTGAACCCGCGGTTCCGAACAAAAGGCAGTCCGCCAGTTTACCCGGATTTGCCGTCTCCTGCATGAACGGCCTGCGCCAGACAGGCAGGCGCAGCGGAAAATCCCGTAGCGACTGGATGAGCCAATTCACGCGCCGTTCGCGCGTAAGGGAATGTCGGGCGTTATTGCCCGCTCATTCGACCATGGGGGAATCCAGCATGCGCGCGATCACGTACCAGGCTGCCACCGCCTTGTCCGGTTTGCGTTGCAGCGCCAGTCCGGCGCTGGCGCGACACGACGCTGTTGCAAAAAAGGCCGTGCGCCTGGCCGCGTGCCGCGATGGTCTGTATCGCGTTGCCCGCTGGGCCTGGATCGTCGTGTTGCTGGCCGCGGCTTTGCCGCTGCAGGCCCAGGTGGTGCGGGTCAGCGTGGCCGGCGACGGCAGCCAGGCCAGCAAGGACAGCTACGAGGCCGCCATCTCCGACGATGGCCAGGTGATCGCGTTCGCCTCCAATGCACCGAATCTGGTCGCTGGCGACAGCAACGGCTGGAGCGACGTGTTCGTGCGTGACCTCGGTGCCGGCACCACCGAACGGGTGAGTCTCAAGCCCGATGGCCAGCAGAACGACTATTTCAGCCGTCGCCCCAGCCTGTCTGATGACGGCAAGGTGGTGGTCTTCCAGGGCAAGTGGGGCGGCATCGACGTGGTGGCCGCCACCGATCGCACAAGCGGCACCACCACCTGGCTCCTGCCCAGGGCGGCCGGCCCGACCACGCCCGTGCAGCCGGTGGTCGCGCAACTGGAGCCGGTGATCTCCGGCAATGGCCAGTTTGTGGTTTTCCACACCGCATCCGACCTCAATTCCGGCCAGGAGCTGGTCTATCCGCCCGGCATCGCGCCGCTGAATGACGATCAGGACGCGGGTTCGGAGGATGTATTCGTTTACGACCGCACCACTTCGCCGACCCCGCCGATCGAACGGGTCAGCCGCAGCGCCGGTACGCCGGTCCCTGCAGCAGGATTTCGTCGTTGGCTACCAGACCGTGGCCAGGGTGTTGTCCAGGACAGGCCAATACAGCAAGGCGCACGCCGAGTATCAGCGCTCGCTCGATCTGGCCACAAAGCGCCTGCCAGCGCATCCTCAAGCAGGTGCGGGCGCGGGTCGAGGAAGTCGATGGACTGCTGGCCAAATCCAGGGCCAGGCCCGAGCCGCGCTGAAAAACCGTTCCCGGCACGCCTCGCATCGGTTCCTTCATTCACGGCGTGCGCGGTGCCGTCGTTGCTTGGCGAGGTTGCCGCAGTCGCGCATGCTGCACCAGCGCCGCAGATGATTGCGGCTGCGATCCACGAACAGCCAGCCGCAGGTGTCGCTGGCGCACATGCGCAGCCTGAGCAGGTCGTCCGAGACAAGAAAGTCCACCAGCGCGCGCGCGGCCTGCCGCAATGGCTGCTCCAGGTCGTCCGGCGTTCCGTACATCATGTGGAAGCCTTCCCCTGCCGGGACGATCGTCAGGTGCGCATGGGCCTCCCTCACGCGCCGGTTGACCGCGTCGAGATCGGCTGGTGCCGGCGTGTCCCCCGTAGCCACGGCGGTCAGTACGCGCCGTGCGCCATCGCGGAAGCGCAACGCGCGCTTCAGGACCCTGGCTGCCTCGTCGGGACAGAGTTTGGCCTGCTTGAGCAGGCGTCTGGATTCGTTGTCAGCGAGCAGGCCGCAGCGCCCGAGCCAGAACAGCAGTTCGGGATAGCTCCGCAACTGCTCGACGGGATCGGGACCGATGCAATCGGCCACGGAATTGACGAAATCCAGGCACGGCGCGCCGCCGATCAGTTCGGTGTTCTCCAGCCAGGGACGGACGTCGCGCGCTTTCATGATGTAACCAGTATAGAGCAGTTGACAGGTTTCGCGGTCTTTTGCTAGTGTAACCTTCAAGAGGCATTTAACAGGTTATGCAAATGCATCGCAGCCGGCTGTCGCAAATCGTCATCGATTGCCTCGACGATCATTTCGAGGAGTGCCTGCACTTCTGGGCCGCCGCGTTCGGCGCGGCGACCCCGCGCAAGCTCATGCAAGGCCAGCGTTATGTCACGCTGAAGACCCGGCCGGGCGATCTCACCGTGTTGCTGCAGAGGGTGCAGCAGGATCCCGGCGTGCACCTCGATTTCGAGACCGATTCGGTGCACAAGGAAAGCGCGCGCATGGCGGCGGCGGGCGCGCGCCGCAAATACCGCATCAAAACGTGGTGGGTGATGGAAGATCCCAGCGGCAATGCTTTCTGCGTGATCCGCAAACAGCGGCCGGATTTGCTGGCGCATTGCGCTCCCTGGCCGGACGCGGGCGAAGGCGAATGATCCTGCGCGAAGGGCGCGGCAAGGTCAAGCGCGCCGAGGCGGAGGCGTATTCAGCCGGCTTCGCGCCACCGGGCTCGCCGACTATGGCCGCACACCGGGCCATCTCGGTACCTGGGTGCTGCGCCACGACGACGGTGATCTTGCGGAGTTCGTACTGCTCACGCTATGGGAGTCGGAAGAAGCCGTGGCCGCGTTTGCGGGAAAGGGCAGTTGCGCGGCGAGGCTTTATCCCGCACTTGATGTCTATCTGTGCGAACACTGGCCGCAGGCGCGGCACTATCAGTTTGTGCATGTCGACTCGCACGCCTTGCCCGGCTTCATGGTCACCCACACGAATTGACTTTGCATGCCCCGTCATGTTCCGGGAGTCTCGTGGTGGGCGCGCTCTGGCCGGTCAGTGGGTTGTGCTGGAACCGATATGCGCAGCCAGGAAGGCCTGGATCTTCTGCAGGCGCTCGAC
>CBFGSA010000186.1:0-4312 GCA_965651365.1 uncultured Rhodanobacteraceae bacterium
TGCGCAAATGGTCGCAAAACTCCCCCAACAAGGCGCACTGCTGGGCAGTGCTGGAAAAGCTGCGCAACGTTCAAGCATGATTGCCGGATGTTGCCCGTCGTCCGGGAATCGCGCCGCGACATCCGGACGTCGTTTTGCACGATTTCAAAACGCGAACGCCGGAGGCGGCCCTAAGGGGGAGTCCCAGGAACGCGCAATAGTTACAGCGTCATTGTGCAGCGGTCACTTGGAAAGCCTCTGATTGAATCTGGCGCGGGCATTCAAGCCAGGTTCGATCTCCGGACCACACAGCGAACTCGGCGCAGCGCAGCAATCACATCGTTCTGTAAGCACAGCAATTCGCCTCGTTCCTTTTTTTGTGCGACGCTTTCAAATGAAGATCGGTGAGAAGATTCCCCTCGCCTTGCGGGTTGGTTGTATGCTGAACCCTGCGAAGGCATCTGGAGCGATCAAATGCAATCGATTCTTCGTTTCAATGCAGGAAACCTGTGGTTTCACTCCATGGTCGCGGGTCTTGCCCTGGCCCTTGTGATGGCGCACCCGGCATGGGCGCAAAGCGCTGATGACGGGTTTGATCCGAATGCCAATGGCGCGGTGCACGTGGCGGCCTTGCAACGCGACGGCAAGATTCTCGTGGGCGGTGAGTTCACCAGCATCGACGGCCAAGCGAGCGATCACCTTGCGCGCCTGAATGTTGACGGCAGCAACGACACGGATTTCGATCCCGGCGCGATCGACGGCACTGTGCGCGCCATCGCCGTGCAGCCGGATGGGCGCATTGTAATTGGCGGATCATTCACCCACGTAGGCGCTTATGCGCGCAACCGCATCGCACGCCTCAATGCCGACGGCAGCCTGGATACCACGTTCGATCCTGACGCCAACGACACGATTTACACCCTGCTTCTGCGCGACGACGGCAAGCTGCTGGCAGGCGGCCAATTCACCACGGTCAACAGTCAAGGCAGAAATCACATCGCGCGCATCAATCCCGATGGCAGCCTTGACACGACGTTCAGCCCGGACGTCGACCACTATGTCGTCATGCTGGCCATGCAACGCGATGGCAAGCTGGTGGCCGGCGGAGGTTTCAGCACGATTGACGGTCAGGCTCGCCAGGGCATTGCACGCTTCAACACGGATGGCAGTCTGGATGCCGCGTTTCATCCAGACCCGAACGGCGTCGTCTATGCATTCTCCGAGCAGCTCGATGGCAAGCTGGTGGTGGGCGGCGATTTCACCATGGTTGGCGCGCAATTGCGCAACCGCATCGCGCGCCTGAATGCCGATGGCAGCGTGGACACAGCGTTCAATCCCGATGCGAGCAGTACCGTCTATTCCCTGGCGCGACAGGCCAGCGGCGAGTTGCTGGCAAGCGGACAGTTCACGTCCATAGGCGGGCACAGCCGCGGCGGCATTGCCCGATTCAAGGTCGATGGCAGCCTGGACACCGGATTCGACCCACAGGCAAACGGCACCACCATGGCACTGGTGCAGCAGTCTGATGGCAAGCTGCTTGCCATGGGCTATTTCACGACGGTCGACGGCGTGGCGCGCAACTACATTGCGCGACTGGACGAAGGCGGCAGCCTGGACCGGACGATTGATGCAGACGTGAATGGCATCATCTATTCCATGGCGCAACAGGCTGATGGCAAGCTGCTCCTGGGAGGACTTTTCACCAGCATCGACGGTACGCCCCGCAACCATCTCGCACGCCTGAACGGAGATGGCAGCGTGGATGCGGGCTTTGACCCAAGCGCAGACAACAGCGTTGGTGCACTGGCAGCGCAATCCGACGGCAAACTGCTGGTCGGCGGAAATTTCCTGAACATCGACGGGCAAATCCGCAACTACCTCGTTCGCCTCAATGCCAATGGCAGCCTCGATGCCGGATTCAACGCCGATCTGAATGGCAGTGTCGTCGCACTGGCCCGCCAAGCGGACAACAAGATCGTGGTGGCCGGCTTGTTTACCCAGGTAGGTACACAACCGCGCGCCTATCTGGCACGACTGAATGCCAACGGCAGCCTGGATGGATCCTTCTACGCCGCGGCACCTTCCGCCGTTCAGGCGCTGGCGCAGCAAGCGGACGGCAAGCTGCTGGTGGGTGGCGGGTTCACTGTGATCGGCGGACAGCCCCGCAATCGCATCGCGCGCCTGAACACCGACGGCAGCGCGGATTCCGACTTCGATCCCGATGCGAACGGCAGCGTGCTCGCGCTGGCGCAACTGCCCGATGGCAAGCTGCTGGTGGGTGGTGCGTTCACCGCCATTGGCGGACAGCCCCGCAATCACATTGCCCGACTAAACGCCGACGGCAGTGTCGATCCCGATTTTGATCCCGACGCGAATGGCACCGTTTATTCGATCGTGCCGCAAGCCGACGGCAAGGCGAATGTGGCCGGCACATTCACCACGATCGGCGGCCTGACCCGCAACCGCATCGCACGCCTCGATGCCGACGGAAACGTGGACCCGGATTTCGATCCCGATGCCGACAGCAATGTCTTTGCCCTTGTGCTGCAAAGCGACGGCAAGCTTGTGGCCGGTGGCAACTTTGCCAACATCGGCGGCAAGGCGCGCAACCACTTCGCGCGGCTTGCCGCTACCACCCCCGCACAGCAGTCGCTGCGAACCGTCCGCTACGACAATGGCGACGGCGTGACAATCTGGCAGCGCAGCGGCTCCGCACCTGCGCTGGCGTTGCCACCGCTGCTGCTGATCGCTTACCCGGGACTGAACTACAACCCGTTGGGCCCCATGCTGCACGCCGGCAACGGCTGGCGCCTTGCCGGGTTTGCCCCGTCTCTGAACGAAGTTTTCTACCTGCGTACGCAAGGCGCAAGCCGAACGGGAGACTACAACGCATCCACCACCCGTATCGAAACCACGCTGCACGCGATCCTGGCTACCAACGACGGCATCTTTCGGGACAGCTTCGACTAGGGCTCGCTTCGATTGGACGGTGCGGGCACGAGCATCATCGCAACGGAGATTATTGAATGGCCCAACTCATGCACAGGCCAACGCGGCAATGCCGCAGATAAAAAGCCGAAAGGTCGCTACGAGGAGTGACAGGTTTGCCGCCGTAATCAAGGATCGAATCCGTCCCAGAAGATCGAACGCTGGAATACCGCCACCGCACCCGAGCCGAGACTGCTGCCGCTGAAGTCGGTGCCGATGCTGGACTCGGGGCTGTCGTAGGGAGCCCCGGCAAACACGAAATGGTCGGTCGCGGCCAGGTCTCGGCCGCATTGATCGGAGAGCAAGGTCATGAAGTTGGTTTGATCGGCTACCGTGACCCAGTGGCCCGCGCCATCGGGGGCCAGCTCCTGCGCACAGCTCTTGCCTTCCAGCGCCAGGAAAAAGTCGAAAGCACTGGGCTGACCCAGGAATACATGCCCGCCGTGCACCACCACCGGGATGCCGGTACCCACCGGAAAGCCGGTGGCATTGTCCGGCTCGACCACCGAGTCCAGTGACCAGGTGCCGCCGACACGACTGTAGATGGCCACGGCATAGCAGCAAAAATCGGGCACGCTGTAGGCTGGAATCGTCACCGCCAGTACATTGCCTTCCACCGACAGCTTGCCGCCCAGCGGGGTGGCCGCGCCCGGTGCCGGTACATCCAGCGAGCCGTTGGGCAACCAGGCCGAGCCGCTGCGCTGATACAGATACACCTTGGCCGACGTGCCGCCGGTTTTCTGGCCATCGGCGCTGACAAAAATGTCGTTGCCGGCGATTTCCACATCGGTGCCGAAATGCCGGCCCTGGGTCGGCGTCGGGGAATCGAGCGTCGCCATCAAGTTCCATGCATTACCGCTGCGCTGGTACACGAAGGCCTTGCCTTCGCCCGCGACCAGCCCGCTGCCGCTGGGTGTGGCCGGCGCGCCGACCACTAGGTACGGATCGTCGATGGTCACCGCGGCGCCGAATTCCAGATCATTCGACGAGGGCGCAGGAATGGTTGCAATCTGCGTGTAATAGCCCTGGTTGTCGGGACTGGCCACCAGCACGGTGCCGGGGTGGGACAGATCCGGCCCGGCATTGCCGATCGCCACCCGCGCGCCATCCATATCCAGGTCCGCAGCCGACTCCAGACCATCTGACCCCAGTGGCAAGTGCGTGACCAGGCTCGGCAGTTGGCCTGGACCGTAGATCAGATAGATGTCGACGGCCGATTCATAGGCACCCACCGCCAGGATATTGCCGGCCGCGGCCACTGACCAACCGTATTTGGCTTCGCCGGGCAGCGGCCACAGCTTGCTGGCTGGCGGCGCACGCAGGCCGGTGAAGATGCGTCCGAAGT
>CBFGSA010000187.1:0-4310 GCA_965651365.1 uncultured Rhodanobacteraceae bacterium
TCACGGGCGGTGAACATCAGGAAAAGTGGTTGTCGCTGTAGGGCAACAGGGAGAGGTAGCGTGCGCGCTTGACCGCGGTGGCCAACTGGCGCTGGTAGCGCGCCTTGGTGCCCGTGATGCGGCTGGGCACGATCTTGCCGGTCTCGGTGATGTACTGGCGCAGAGTGTTGAGATCCTTGTAGTCGATCTCCTTGACACCCTCGGCGGTGAAGCGGCAAAACTTTCTGCGGCGGAAAAACTTGGACATGTCAGGCTCCCGGATCAGTCGTCGTTGTCGGAATCGTCATCGGAATCATCATCCGAATCGTCGTCATCCGAATCATCGGAATCGTCGTTCCTGCTGCCGGACGAATCATCACGACGGCGCGAGGAACGCGAATCTTCCTTTTCCTTGGCCTGAATGATGGCCGAAGGCCCGGTGTCGGCCTCGTCGCGCTTGACCACCAGATGGCGCAGGATGGCATCGTTGAAGCGGAACGCGGACACCAGCTCGTCCAGGGTCTTCTGGTCGCACTCGATGTTGATGCACACATAGTGCGCCTTGGCCAGATGCTGGATGGGATAGGCGAGCTGGCGGCGACCCCAGTCTTCCTGGCGGTGGATCTTGCCGTTGCCACCCTCGATCTGCGCCTTGTAGCGCTCGACCATGGCAGGCACCTGCTCGCTCTGATCCGGATGGACCAGAAACACGATTTCGTAATGACGCATGTTGTCTCCTTGTGGATACCGCGCCGGGATTGACACGGCAGCCTCCCGCGCAGGCGGTGAGGCAAGGGTTCAGCCTGTTCAAGACAGACAGAAGCGGAATTGTAGGATGGCCGTGCTTGCAGCGCAAGGCCCGCACCGCGCAGGATGGGCAAAGCGCAGCGTGCCCGCGCAACATCACAGCGCGCGCCGCGTGGGCAAATGACAGCTGCCACCCTGCAACTGCCTTCTTTTGGAGCCACCACCGCGCACCGCGTGGATGCGCTGCGCTGAACCATCCCGCGCAAGATCCACGCCCGATCCGCGCATTTGCACCCATCGCCAACACCGAGTAGATTCTCCAAAAAGAGCCACTACAGGGGCGGCATCATGCGGGGACTTCGTTTGGTTTCGGGGGCGTTGTTTGCATTCGGCTTGAGTTTGGGGTCGACGTGGGCAGCCACGCTGACGGTAACCAGCAACGGCGAGTCGGCCGCGCTGGATACCGACGACTGCAGCGGCACAAGCTGCCCCACGCTGCGTGCGGCGATCAACCATGCGGCGTCCGGCGACACGATAGTCTTTGCCCCATCACTGGATGGCGCCACCATCACCCTGACGCGCTACACCAATTGCCTGAGCACCGGTGACACCGGCAGCGCTACCTGCCTGCCGCCCGCTGGTGGCTGGACGGGCGGCCAGGTCAATCAATTCGGTCCCTCGGCGTTTTACATCGACAAAACCCTCACCATTGATGCCAGCATTGGCCTGAGCCAAGGCGTCGTCATCGCCCGCGACACCTTGGCCGTCAGGTTTCGCCTGTTTGATGTCGCCCCAACCGGGGCCCTGTCCCTGCGCGGCGTAACCCTGGCCAATGGCTTCGCCCGGGGTGGCAGCGCCTTCGACGGTGCGGCCATGGGTGCCGGTGGCGCAATCTTCAACCAGGGCCAGTTGACACTGCTGCAATGCAGCCTGATCAATAATGGCGCCAAGGGCGGCACGGGCGATGGCGGCAGCAGCTACGGCGGCGCTGGCGCAGGGCAGAACAGTCAGTCCTATGATGGCGGTGGACCGAACGGCGGCCTCCGGGGTCCGGGCCCCGGTGCCAACGGTGGCAATGGCGGCTTCGGGGGCGGCGGCGGCGCGGGCGCACTGATCCAGGACGGTACCGCAGGCCGTGGTGGCGATGGTGGCTTTGGTGGCGGCGGCGGCCAGGGAGGTTTCGGTTCTATCGTCGGCGACGCCAACGGCGGCGACGGTGGCAATGGCGGTTTTGGCGGCGGTGCCGGACCAGGGGGCTTTGGCAGCGACTCGGGCCGACCCGGCACAAATGGCGTGCCTGGATTTGGCGGTGGCGCGACAGGCAACCACAACGACGGCTTCGATTTGGGCGGCGCAGGTGCCGGCATGGGTGGTGCCATATTCAACGATGCCGGCAGCGTGGTCCTGACCAACAGCACCCTGGCCGGCAACACCGCTGCCGGCGGCAACAATGGCAGCGCCCGTGGCGGTAACGGCTCCGGCTTCGGCGGCGCCATCTTCAATTACAACGGCAACCTGAGCTTGAATTTTGTCACCCTGAACGGCAACACAGTCGCGGTCGGCAGCGGCGGTCGCGGTGGCAGTGCCGATGGCGGTGCCATCTACAGCCTGGGCGATTCACTCAGCGCCTGCAGCGCCGGCGGCAACGCCTGCAACGCCAGTGGAGCCAGCCTGAGCCTTGAAAACAGCATCGCGGCCGGTTCGGTCGGTGGCAGTGATGTAGTCACCAATGCCATCCACGGCGGCGGCAACACCAGCAGCGGTGCAGGCAACCTGATCGAGAGCCAGAGCGGATTCGGCGGCAGCGTGCTCGGCAGCGCCGACCCGCAACTGGGCGGACTGCCGCCCACGCTGGGTGGTGGCCTGGTCGACGTACTACTGCCGCAGGTCGGCAGCCCGGCCATCAATGCCGTGCCATGCAATGGCAACATCGATGACCAGCGCGGTCGGGCGCGCCCCTTCAACACGCAATGCGATGCAGGCGCGATCGAGGTGCAATGGTTCACGCTGCAAACCACGGTCACCGGTTCCGGCAGCGTCAGCGCCGCAGCCAGCCCGGCTCCAGTCAGCGGCGCGATTGCGACCTGCGTCCCGGTCGGCGGCAGCAACTGTGCAGCGGGCTATGCGCCGAACTCAAACGTCAGCCTGAGCGCCACACCGGACAGTGGCTGGCACCTGGACTCCTGGAGCGGCGACTGCAGTGGCATGGTGGCCAGCACCAGCGTGACCATCGATGCCGACAAGGCCTGCAACGCCACATTTGCCATCAACACGCACAGCGTGGGCGGAACCGTCAGCGGTCTGGCATCCGGCAACAGCGTGGTGCTGCAAAACAACGGCACGGATAACCTGACGATTTCGAGCAACGCCAGCTTCACCTTCGCGACAGCGGTCGACTACGGCAAACCGTACTCGGTGACAGTGTTCACCCAGCCAACCACACCCGCACAAACCTGCGTGGTCAGCAATGCCAGCGGCACCATGCCCGACACCGACGTGACCAACGTGCAGGTGACCTGCACGACCAACACACACACCGTAAGCGGCAGTGTCGGCAGCGGACAGGGCACGCTGCTGCCTGCGACACAAGTCGTGAATGACGGCAGCACCGCGACCCTGACAGCCACGCCAGACACTGGCTGGCACACCGCCACCGTCAACGGCTGCGGCGGCAGTCTGAGCGGCAACACGTTCACAACCGCAGCAATCACTGCAGACTGCAGTGTGAGCGCCAACTTCGCCATCGACCAATTCCTCCTCGGCGGCACCGTCAGCGGTGGGCATGGCAGCATTTCGCCCACTTCGGTCACACTCAATTACGGCAGCATTCAGACTTTTACATTGACACCGGACCCGTTTTATCACGTAGCCAGTGTCACTGGCTGTGGTGGAGCGCTCAACGGCAACACCTACACCACCGCGCCCATTACCGGCCCCTGCACGGTCACGGTCAGATTCGCCCAAACCATCGCTGCCTATGCTCCCGTGCCCACGCTGGACTGGCGTGTGTTGCTGACACTGGTCGGCCTGCTCGGCTTGATGGCCAGCATTGGGTTGCACCGCCGACGGCAAGCGCGATAGCGCGCAGGGTGCCGCGAAGGATGGGCAAAGCGCAGCTTGCCCACGCGGGGCACATGCTTTTCGACATGGTAGGCAGATGAAGCCTGCCCACCATGCAGTTTGTCCGAATCCCGGCCCTACACCGTGAAGCTTTCGCCGCAGCCGCACTCGCCGGTGGCATTGGGGTTGTGAAACACGAAGCTGGCCGACAGACCCTGGCGCTGGTAGTCGATCACGGTGCCTTCCACCAGCGGCAGGCTTTTGGCATTGATCAGCAGCGGGATGCCTTCGATCTCGACGGTCGTGTCATCGGGCTGCCTGGCCTCGGCCAGATCGACCACGTAGCCGAAACCCGAGCAGCCGGTGCGCTTGACCCCAAAGCGCACGCCGGCGGCATCCGGATTGCGGCTCAGAAAATCCTGCATGCGTTGTTTTGCGGTTTCGGTGATCTGGATGGTCATGGGTATGGAAAGTAGTGCGCAGTGAGCGGGAAGTCTGTCCCGAGTCCCGAGTCCCGAGTCCCG
>CBFGSA010000188.1:0-4306 GCA_965651365.1 uncultured Rhodanobacteraceae bacterium
GCTTGCCAAAAAGCACAAGGGGTCGCGGGTTTCCTCGCTCTCCATGGCGAACCCGTCCCTTGCCTCTCCGCGCGTCGGCATGCGGCAGGCCTGGCATGACAAAATACTAACAATCCACCGCGCCAGCGCGGCCTCTCCGCCCCCGCCTTGCCAAGCCCCCCGCAAAGGAGTAGCTTCAAACCCAAGGTACCTGCTTCAGGGTGCCGGACGGATGACGCCCTCCGACATGATACGCACCATGTTCATTGTCCCGCTCCAGCGCCAGCACGGTGCCGGAGCGGTCGATGGCGTGCGTAAGGTCGATTCTCCCAACCGCAAGCTCGAACGGCCGCACGAGGGCGGCGGTGCGTTCGCGTATGGCCGAGAGGAGGTCCGACATGTTCGAAAACAAGCCCCAGGATGAAATCGATGCATTGTTGAAGCGCGACCCGGAGTTTCGCGTGCTGTATCACCATCACAAGGAGCTCGACAGCAAGGTGCGAGATGCCGAGATCGGCGCCCTGCCCATGGATGACACCACCCTGGCCACCATGAAACGCGAGAAATTGCGTGCCAAGGACAAACTCACCCAGATGTGGTCCGAACGCAGCCAGGCCGTCAACTGAACCACCCCATCTCCCCGACCTGCCGACCCGTCCGGGTTTCCGGGCGGGTCGGTGTGCACACCTCCAAGGACATCCCAAACGAAGCGCGCCGCCCCCTTCGTCATTCCGGGCAGCGCGTGGCGCCCTCTTTTGTCATCCCGGACAGCGCGCAGCGCTGATCCGGGATCCACGTCCTTGCGAGGCGTTCCGGCATTGGAGTGGATTCCGGATATCGCTGCGCGATTCCGGAATGACGGAATGGCTGAAGCAGATCCCGGATCTTCACTGCGATCCGTCCGGGCGGTGGCTTGGCATCGCCAACGGCAGGCGCCACAATGAGCGTTTCACCCATTGCTTCGGGAACCCCATGTCCGTCCATCAGAACGTGCTCGAATTGATCGGCAACACGCCCATGGTCAGGGCGCAGCATCTGGACACCGGACCGTGCGAGCTGTACCTGAAGCTGGAAAGCGCCAATCCTGGCGGCTCGATCAAGGACCGCATCGGCCTTTCCATGATCGAAGGCGCCGAGCGCGCCGGCAAACTCAAGCCCGGTGCCACCCTGGTCGAAGGCACCGCCGGCAACACTGGCATTGGCCTGGCCCTGGTGGCCCAGCAGAAAGGCTACAAGCTGATTCTGGTGGTGCCGGACAAGATGAGCCGGGAGAAGATCTTCAACTTGAAATCCATGGGAGCCGAAGTGGTTCTGACCCGCTCGGACGTTGCCAAGGGCCACCCCGAGTACTACCAGGACATGGCGGCGCGCATCGCCGAGGAGACCGAGGGCGCGTACTTCATCAACCAGTTCGGCAACCCGGACAACCCGAAAGCCCACGAGCAAACCACCGGGCCTGAAATCCTCAAGCAGATGGACGGCAAGGTCGACGCCATTGTGTTCGGCTGCGGCTCGTCGGGCACGATGACCGGGCTGTCGCATTTTCTGGAGCGCGAATCACCCGATACCGAACTGATTCTGGCCGATCCGGTCGGCTCGATCCTGGCCGAATACATCAATGACCGCACGCTGTCGGAAAAGTCGGGGAGCTGGCTGGTGGAAGGCATTGGCGAGGACTTTCTGCCCACGATCAGCGACTTTTCACGCGTCAGCAAGGCGTATCCCGTATCCGACAAGGACAGTTTCCTGGCTGCGCGCGAGCTGCTGGCGAAGGAAGGCATCCTCGGCGGCAGTTCCACCGGCACCCTGCTGTGCGCGGCGCTGCGCTACTGCCGCGAGCAAACCGAGCCCAGGCGCGTGGTCAGCCTGGTCTGCGATACCGGCAACAAGTACCTGTCCAAGCTCTACAACGACTACTGGATGCTGGACAATGGTTTCCTGCAGCGCGAAACGCACAACGATCTGCGCGATCTGATCCTGCGCCCCTACGCGCTGCGCGACACGGTCGTGGTCGGCCCGAAGGAATTGCTGGTCACCGCCTACAACCGCATGAAACTCTACGACGTGTCGCAGCTCCCAGTCATGGACGGCGACAACCTGGTCGGCATCATCGACGAATCGGATCTGCTGCTGCACGTGCATACCGACCAGTCCCTCTTCCAGGAACCGGTATCCGCGGCCATGACCACCACGCTGGAAAAACTCGACGTCAAATCGCCCATCGACGCGCTCATGCCGCTATTTGAAAAGGGCAGGGTAGCCATCGTCATGGACGGCGACAATTTCCTCGGTCTGATCACCCGCATTGATCTGCTCAACTATCTGCGCCGCAGGGTGAATTAGTCCTAGCCCGGACTATTCATGAACCTTCTACTGCGCTGGCCCAATGACACGCCCGGCGCGGCTTTCGCTCCGTCGGGGTGCTCGACGTAGTGTCGGCTACGCCTGCGCGCCCCTCGGTCGCGAAACCCGCGCCGGACATGCCCTTGGGCCAGCTCGCTACGAACGCTCATAAATAATCCGGGCTAGAATATGCAGATGAATGAGACTTCCAGCACAATGAGTGTGAATCTGAAAATGGTTTGCTGGCGCAGCGAAAAGTTCTGGCTTGGCAAGCTCGTTGATCATCCCGAAATCATGACCCAAGGCGAAACCGTCGAGGAGCTGGAGCAGAACCTCCGGGATGCCTATCGTTTGATGCTGCTCGACGACGTTCCCCCCGACTTTCAGCTGCGTGACGTCGCACTTTGAAGCGGAGTCAGGTCGTCAAGCGACTGCGCAGTGCTGGTTGCGAGCTTGTTCGGCATGGCAGCCGTCACGACATCTGGCATAACCCCAAAACCGGTCAAAAGCAGCCAATACCTCGCCATCGCGAAGTGGATGACCAGCTTGTGCGTCATATCTTCAAATTTCTCGGTATCGAATAACCATGCCAAACAAGAAACCCGTCACCGGCCTCGGCACCCGTGCCATCCACGCTGGCCAGTCACCCGACCCGTCCACCGGCGCCATCATGACGCCGATCTACGCCACCTCCACCTACGTGCAGTCCAGTCCCGGCAAGCACCAGGGCTACGAATATTCACGTACCCAGAACCCCACCCGCATGGCCTACGAGCGCTGCGTGGCCGCGCTGGAAGGTGGCGTGGCCGGCTTCGCGTTTGGCTCGGGCATGGCGGCCTCGTCCACGGTGCTGGAACTGCTCGATGCGGGCAGCCACGTCATTGCCATGAACGACCTCTACGGCGGTACCTACCGCATGTTCGAGCGCGTGCGGCGGCGCTCGGCGGGCCTGGATTTCAGCTTCATCGACCTCAATGACGAGGCCGCACTGAAGGCTGCGCTGAAGTCCGAAACGCGCATGATCTGGGCCGAGTCGCCGACCAATCCCATGCTGCAACTGGTCGATCTGGACAAGGTCGCCGCCTTCGCGAAAAAGCACGATTTGTTGCTGGTGGTCGACAACACCTTCTGCTCGCCCATGGTGCAGCGTCCGTTCGAGCACGGTGCCGACATCGTTGTGCATTCGGCGACCAAATACCTCAACGGACATTCGGACATGGTCGGCGGCATCGCCATCGCCGGCAACGAGGAACTGGCCGAGCAACTGGCCTTCCTGCAAAACTCGGTCGGCGCCGTGGCCGGTCCCTTCGATGCCTTCCTCGCCATGCGCGGGTTGAAAACCCTGCACCTGCGCATGCGTGCCCATTGCGCCAACGCGCTGGAACTGGCCAAGTGGCTGGAAAAGCGCCGCGCTGTCGCCCGCGTGATCTACCCCGGCCTCAAGTCGCATCCACAGCATGCGTTGGCCAGACGCCAGATGCGCGGTTTCGGCGGCATCGTCAGCATCGAACTCAAAGGCGGCCTGCGCGAAGCCCGGCGCATGCTCGAGCGCTGCGAAATCTTCGCTCTGGCCGAATCCCTCGGCGGTGTCGAAAGTCTGATCGAACACCCAGCCATCATGACCCACGCCTCGGTGCCGCCGGCCAAGCGCAGAAAGCTCGGCATCAGCAACAGCCTGATTCGCCTTTCCGTCGGCATCGAAGACCTCGACGACCTCAAGGCCGATCTGAAGTACGCACTGGCTTGAATGACGGGACTCGAGACTCGGGACGAGATCCACCCAGCCCCGTCATCCCGGGGCCGAGCGTAGCGCAGAACCCGGAATCCACCCAGCCTCGTCATCCTGGGGCCGAGCACAGCGAGGAACCCGGAATCCACCCAGCCCCGTCATCCTGGGGCTGCGCGAAGCGCAGAACCCGGGATCCATTCTCAATGGGTGAGCTGGCCGCAGGGCATCGATTTCCCGGCGAAACCAAAATGGATC
>CBFGSA010000189.1:0-4301 GCA_965651365.1 uncultured Rhodanobacteraceae bacterium
GAAGGCGCCACCGCCACCGACCTGGTGCTGACCGTGACCGAGATGCTGCGCAAGCACGGCGTGGTGGGCAAGTTCGTCGAGTTCCATGGCCCGGGCCTCAAGCATCTGTCGCTGGCCGACCGCGCCACCATCGGCAACATGGCGCCCGAGTACGGCGCCACCTGCGGCATCTTCCCGGTGGATTCCGAGACACTCAACTATCTGCGTCTGTCCGGCCGCAGCGATGCGCAGATCGCGCTGGTGGAAGCCTACACGCGTGCCCAGGGCCTGTGGCACGACGACAGCACGCCGGTACCCGAATTCAGCGCCGAGCTGGAACTGGACCTGGCCGACGTCAAGCCGTCCATGGCCGGCCCGCGTCTGCCGCAGGAGCGCGTGCTGCTGGGCGACGTCAAGGGCAACTACCACGAGAACCTCCAGGACCTGACCCAGCACCGCAACGGCCAGCTCGAGCGTTTCATGAGCGAGGGCGGCTCCACGGCTGTCGGCCGCAAGCAGTCCAACCAGGAGCCTGGCCAGCACGTGTGCGACGATTCCGATGCCTGTGGCGTGGGTGACGGCTCGGTGGTGATCGCGGCCATCACCTCGTGCACCAATACCTCCAACCCGGCGGTGATGCTGGCCGCCGGCCTGCTGGCACGCAAGGCCGCCGAAAAGGGTCTGAACGCCAAGCCCTGGGTCAAGACCTCGCTGGCGCCGGGCTCGAAGGTGGTCACCGACTACCTGGAGAAAACCGGTCTCATGGACGATCTGGACAAGCTGGGCTTTTTCCTGGTCGGCTACGGCTGCACCACCTGCATCGGCAATTCCGGCCCGCTGCCGGCCGAGGTCAGCGAAGCGATCCAGAAGCACGAACTGGTGGTCGGCTCGGTGCTGTCGGGCAACCGCAACTTCGAAGGCCGCATCCATCCGGAAACCAAGCTCAACTACCTGGCCTCGCCGCCGCTGGTAGTCGCCTATGCACTGGCCGGCTCGCTGGACGTGGACCTGACCCGCGACCCCTTGGGCAAGGGCAGTGACGGCCAGGACGTGTATCTCAAGGACATCTGGCCCTCCAACAAGGAAATCTCCGACCTGATGGCCACGGCGGTCACCGCCGACATGTTCAAGAAGAACTATTCCGACGTATTCAAGGGCGACGAGCGCTGGAACGCGATCCAGTCCCCGGATGGTGACCTGTACGAGTGGTCCGACGAGTCCACCTATATCAAGAACCCGCCCTACTTCGAGGGCATGACCATGGAGCTGCAGCCCGTCGGGGACATCACCGGCGCGCGTTGCCTGGGAATCTACGGCGACTCGCTGACCACCGACCACATTTCGCCGGCCGGCGCCATCAAGAAGGATTCGCCCGCGGGCAAGTACCTGATGGAACGCGGCATCCAACCGCGTGATTTCAACAGCTACGGCTCGCGCCGCGGCAACGATGACGTGATGGTGCGCGGCACCTTCGCCAACATCCGCATCCGCAACCGGATGCTGGATGATGTCGAGGGCGGCTTTACCGAATACGTGCCCAGCGGCGAGCAGATGACCATCTACGACGCCGCCATGAAGTACAAGGAAAGCAACACGCCGCTGGTGGTGCTGGCCGGCAAGCAGTACGGCACCGGCTCCTCGCGCGACTGGGCCGCCAAGGGCACGCTGCTGCTCGGCGTCAAGGCCGTGATCGCGACCAGCTTCGAGCGCATCCACCGCTCCAACCTGGTCGGCATGGGCGTGCTGCCGCTGACCTTCACCGGCGGCGACACGGTCGAGTCACTGGGCCTGACCGGGCGCGAGGAATTCTCGATCAGCGGCCTCAAAGGCGGCGATGCCAGGGAAGTCACCGTCACCGCCAAGAGCGACGACGGTGAAAAGACCTTCCGGGCCAAGGTCATGCTGCTGACACCGAAGGAACGCGACTTCTACAAGCACGGTGGCATTCTGCAGTACACGCTGCGCCAGTTGGCCGCCTGAATCCGCCTGACGGCAATCGCGCGCACGACGCGTTTCGACATGCGAATTCATCTTTTGCAGGGGCGTGCCATGCGCGCGAATCAGCGCAGGCCGTCCCGAAGTTTGATCGCGCAAGGCGCAAGCCTGTGGGCTGCTATTCGCGCAGCAGCTTGCGCAGGCGTTCGGGGGTCAGTTCGCCGCTGGCGGCGCGGTGGCGGCCGTCGGCGTGGATGACCAGGGTGCGCGGGGTTTCGCCGCCCCAATCGGGGTCAATCAGAAAGTCCATGCGCTGGCGGGAAGCGCCGACGTAGGCGCGGGCGGGGATGTCGGCGGCTCCCGCAGATTCGAGTCGCACGGCCAGTGCTTCGGCATGCGCGATGTCGTCGGTGGCCACGGCGACCGCCTGCACATCCTCACGCGCGGCGGCCAGTTCGGCCACGGCGCGCAGGTTGCTTTCGCAGTAGGCGCAATCCAGCGCCCACAGCTCGATCACCTTGACGCCGCGCGCCGACGGCTGCAGCAGGTCCGCCACGTCCGAGGGTGCCAGCGGCTGTACCGTGGCAGCACTGGCGCCACCGGCGAACACGGCCAGAAACAGCACGGCGAGCCACCTCATGGCGCGGCCTCTACCTGAATCAACTGGAAGCCGGCAGCGGTATTCCAGGCCACACAGGTCTTGCCTTTCCACTGCAGCAATTGCGGCGAGCCGGCCTCGCCTTGCGTGCGCGCAAGGACACGGGCCGGGCCAAAACGGGTGCCGCCATCGTGCGAGATGCGCAGCATCAGCTTGGTACCTTCGGCGGCGATCTGGTTCCAGACGGTCCACACGGTTTTCCCGTCCACGGCAATGTCGGCATGGGCGGCGCCTGCCCCCGCCAATTTGCGCAGATGCTGCGGTGGCTTGCCCGGGTCCAGTTGTCCGTACCAGATGGTGGGCTGGTCGTCTTTGGCCGAGAACCACACGCCATGCGCGGTGCCGTCGGCGGCCATCGCCAGGCCCGGGCCGTGATGCGGGCAACCGGCGATATGCCAGCCGGTGAAGGTGGCGCGTGCTGGAACTGGAACCGGTGTCTTGCCATGCTCCAGAATGGCGAAAGCGTGGTCGCGGATATTGTCGCCGTACACGGCACGCCAGAACAGGGCGACGTCGCCGGCGGCTGTGCGCGCAATCGCGATGCGGCAGCATTCGCAGCTCTGATCGGCCAGCTTTTTCTCCTTTTCGAAACTGGCGCCGCGATCGTCTGACCAGGCGTAGTACACGGCCGCGCCGAGATAGGGCTGGTGCCGCGCCTTGGCCGCTTCCAGGTCGCGCTTGTCGATCCACGCAGCAAGGATGCGGCCCTTGCCGTCCACGGCCAGTGAGTCGAAGCGGTGGGTGATGATGGCGCGGTCATGGTGCACGGTGATCGGTGGGTCGAAATGCTTGCCGCCATCGAGCGAGCGCGCGAAGCGGATGCGGCCGGTGTAGGGCCTGGACAGCGGGCTGGTCCAGCTTGCGTAGATTTCGCCCCTGGGTCCGAGCGCGATCTTGGGCCGGTTTTCGCCCTCGGCCGATACCGGCTCGGCCGTGATGTTGACCGCAACCGGCTCACTCAGGTGTTTGCCGAAATCGTCGGAATGACGCAGCCACACGTGGCCGCCATGCGCCGCGACCAGCCACAGTCGGCCGGCAGGCGAGAATGCGGCACTGGCACCCAGCGCCTTGCCGGCCGCATGCTTGCCGTGCATCGGCATGTCATGCGCGCCGGTTGATCCAGCCGCGAGAAACAGTGCCGCAAGGGCAGACAGGACCCGTGGAATCAGGTGTTTCATGGAGCCTCCCAGTACAGACCGGCAAACCACGTGCGGCCGGGCCATGGATGGTAGACCCAGGCCTTGCGGTTGGTCAGATTGTCGACGCCGAGCGAAGCACGCCAGCCCGGCGCAAAGCGCCAGCCGAGCTGGGCATCGGCCATGCTGTAGTTGCTGACGGCGCCGAAGGTGTTGATGTAATCGGAATTGTCCAGACTGGAGTACTGGCGACCGCTGTGGCGCAGCGACAACGAAACATCCCAGTTCGAGCGGAAGCGCCAGTCGGCAGTGAACGCGGCGCGGCTGCGCGGAATGCGCGGCACATCCTTGCCCTCGGCAGCCGGATAGCGCCGATTGCGCAGGGTACGGCTGAAATTGAACGCCACGCTGCCGCTCAGGTCCAGCCCCGGCAGCACGTCGCGCAGCGAGAATGCGCCCTCAAGCCCGCGCAGACGCATGCGGTCAACGTTCTGGATGCTGGTCACCATCGGCGTCACGGTGACGTCGGTCTGCCGATACAGACTGTCGCGGATCGTGTTCTGGAACAGCGACACGCGCCAGTGACCGTTGGC
>CBFGSA010000190.1:0-4298 GCA_965651365.1 uncultured Rhodanobacteraceae bacterium
CGGCGCGTACTCTGGGGCCGGCGCAGTAGACATGCTGGTGAATAATGCGGGCTAGTCAAATGGACCAGGAGCCTGGGCGGTTCCGGAATGCGGGATGGGGCATTTCAGCCCTGCCACTCGGTCGCCAGCAGGCCGTAAATGTCCGAATCGCTGATTTCACCGGCGACCTGCCAGCGCTGGCGCAGGCGGCCTTCGTGGCGGAAACCGAGGCGTCCCAACACCCGCGCCGACGGCGTGTTGCGCGGATCGATGTCGGCCTCGATGCGGTGCAGACGCAGGCTGTCAAAACCGTGTTGCAGCAGCGCCGTCAGCGCCTCGTGCATGTAGCCGTGGCCCCAGTACTCGCGGGCCAGGGTGTAGCCGATCTCGGCACGGCGGTTGTCGAAGTCGAGCCGGAACAGGGTGCAAGTGCCGATTACCCGTGCATCCTCGCCCCGCTCAAGCATCAGTTGCAGGCCGCTGCCTTGCTCGTGCTCGGCGTGCATGCGATCAAGCCATGCGTGCGCCTGTTTGATGTCGTGCCAGGCCGGGCGCGACAGGTAACGTGCCACTTCGGCATTCGAGTAAATCGCAAGGATATCCTCGGCATCCTGCGCTCGCGGCCAGCGCAGATGCAGGCGCTCGGTTTCCAGTTGAATCGGCGTGCTCATTGGTCCTGCTCCCCATTTCGCCTGCGTGCATAGGCCTCGGCCAACCACGGCACCGGCCCCCAGGCATGTGCGGTGACGACTTCCCAGGTCGCCGGAATGCGCCCGTCCACGCGCATGGTCTCGTAGGCATTCAGCATGGCCTTGAGGCGGCGTTTGCCGGTCAGGCCATCATGCCGCGCGCTGTCGGCATGGCTGGCACCCAGACCCTTGAGCTCGCGCAAGAGGTCGATCGGGTTTTCATAGGTCAGGGTGTAGCGCGACACATCCAGCACCGGCTCGCGCAGACCGGCATCGAACATCCGGTCGCCCAGATCGTGCATATCCAGGAAACGTGCCACGTGTGACTGCTCATCCACTTCGGCCCAGGCTGCGCGCAGCTCGCGCAGCGTGTCCGGGCCGAAGGTCGACACCGCCAGGTAGCCCCCAGGACGCAGCACCCGCACCCACTCGGCAAACACCTTCGGCAGATCGTTGCACCACTGGATGCACAAATTGGAATGGATCAGATCGACGCTGCCGTCGGCCAGCGGCAGAGCCACCGTATCGGCGGCGATCCGGCCAAAGCGGCGGCGCCAGCGACTGCGGTGAGCGGCCCGCTCCAGCATTGGCACTGCCAGGTCGATGGCCAGCACCTCGGCATTCGGATAGCGCTTTTTCAGCAGTTCGCAGCCGCGACCGGTGCCGGCGCCGATGTCGACAATGCGCTGCGGAGTTTGCAGGTAGAAATCCAGCCGTGCCAGCAGCTCGTCCTGGACCTGGCGTTGCAGCACGTCGTGCTGCTCGTAGCTCCAGGCCGCGGCACCGAAGTGACGCCTGACCTGTCGTGTGTCGAGCTGGAAATCGCTCATGCGCGCACCGGATCGAGCAGGGGTGCCAAGCTCTCGATGAGCTGATCGATGTGCCCGATGAACGGCGCGTGGCCGGCGCGCTCGATGCGCCGGAAGTCACCCTGGCAGCGTTCGGCCGACCATTGCATGGCCTGAAACGGCACGATGCGGTCGCGCGCACCGGCCAGCCATACCGACGGCTGTGACATGGAATCCAGCACGCTGCGCAGATCGGTTTGCTTGAGCAGTTCCAGGCCCTGTTTCAATGCCGCGGCATCCGGCTCGCCGCGGGTGAAGATCTGTGCCCGCAGTTTGCGCGACTCGGCCAGCGCCTGGTCGCTGCCCATGGCTTCGAGCGCCAGAAAACGCTCCAGCGTGACGTGAAATCCGGTGTCCAGATCCTCGGCAAACTGATCGAAGATCGCGCCGGAAACAGCGCACCTCCAACCCGGCTTGCGCACCAGGCAGGGCGAGGCGCAGAGCATGGCCAGGCCGCGCACATGATCGGCATGGCGGGCCGCAGCATGCAGCGCGATCAGGCCGCCCATCGACCAGCCCAGCCAGAGCGCAGGCGGCGTTGCGGCAGCAATGGCCTTGGCACAGGCCTCGGCCGTGAGCGCGATCGTGCTCGCACGCGAATGGCCGTGGCCGGGCAAATCGACGACGTGCAGGGTGCAGCGCTCACGCAAGGCCGCCACCAGCGGCGCGAACACGCCACCATGCATGGCCCATCCGTGCAGCAGCACCAGATGGGTGTCGCCGTGGCCGTGGGTTTCGATGCTCAAGTCTGACATAAGAAATCAATGATAACGGGAGTCGGGTAGTGCAACATGCGACAGCGCATTCAGCAGGCCGTCAATCTCGTCATCGGTGTGCGTGGCACTGAGCGTGATGCGCAGGCGTGAACTGGCGCGCGGCACGGCCGGCGGCCGGATCGCACCGACCAGCATGCCGGCCTGCTCAAGCTGGCTGGCCCAGTGGCTGGCACGCTCGGCCGCGCCGGCCAGCAGGGGCTGGATGGCGGTCTCGGAGGGCAACAGGGACAGGCCGAGTTGCGCGGCACCCTGGCGGAAGCGCCGGATGTTGTCGCTCAGGCGCTGACGCCGCGCATCGGCCTGCCATGCAATGCGCACCGCCGCGTGTGCCGCGGCCGCCAGTGCCGGCGGCAGCGCGGTGGTGTAGATGTAGCTGCGCGCAAACTGGACCAGCCCGTCGATCAACGTGGCCGGCCCGGCCACGAAGGCACCGCTGCAGCCCAGCGCCTTGCCCAGGGTGGCCATCAGCACCGGGACCTCACGCTCGCCAAGACCGGCCGCCGCCACACTGCCGGCACCATGCGGACCGAGCACACCCAGGCCATGGGCATCGTCGACCATCAAGGTGGCCTTGTGTGCGCGGCACAGCTTGGCCAATTCCGGCAACGGCGCCACGTCGCCATCCATGCTGAACACGCCGTCGGTGGCCAGCAGGCTGGCGCTGCCCGGCAACAGGGCAAGCTGGCGCGCGGCGGCGGCGCAATCGGCATGCGGATAGCGTCGCAAGCTGGCGCCGCTGATGCGGGCGCCGTCGATCAGACTGGCGTGGTTGCACTTGTCCTCCACGCACAGGTCGCCGTGGGTCAGCAGTGTCTGCAGCACCCCGACATTGGCCATCACGCCACTGGAAAAGAGCAGTGCACGTTCGCGGCCGGTCCACTCGGCCAGCGCCTCTTCCAGTTCCGCATGCACGCGCTGGTGACCGGTGATCAGGTGTGCGGATGCGCTGCCCACGCCGCTGTCACTGGCGGCGCGGCACATGGCCTCGATCAGGGCCGGATCGCGCGCCAGGCCGAGGTAGTCGTTGCTGCAGAACACGATCAGTTCGCGGCCGTCGCGGCACACCCGGGTCGAATCGAGTGGCTCGACCATGCGCAAGCTGCGCTTGAGCCCCTGGGTGGCCTGTTCGGCGCTGCGTGCGGCCAGACGCAGCAACAGGTCCTGTCGAGGGCTCACGCGCGCCGGGCAATGTCGGCGTGTGCCGTGCCGGATTCTTGCATGATCGGCATGGGCACCAGATCAAGACGCCGGAACAGTTCCCGGTCACGCTCGGTGGCCGGGTTGTCGGTGGTCAGCAGCTTGTCGCCGTAAAAAACCGAATTGGCACCGGCGACGAAGCACAGTGCCTGCATTTCGTCGCTCATTTGTTCGCGGCCGGCCGACAGCCGTACCATCGAGTCCGGCATCAAGATGCGTGCCACCGCCACTGTGCGTACAAACTCGAACGGATCGAGCCTTGCGGTTCCGGCCAGCGGCGTGCCTTCGACCTGCACCAGCATGTTGATCGGCACCGATTGCGGCGCCTGCGGCAGGCTGGCCAACGCGTGCAGCAGCCCGGCGCGCTGGCTGCGGGTCTCGCCCATGCCGACGATGCCGCCGCAGCAGGTCTTGAGGCCGGCATCGCGCACCTGCGCCAAGGTATCCAGCCGGTCCTGGTATTCGCGGGTGCGGATGATCTCGCCGTAGAACTCCGGCGCCGTATCCAGATTGTGGTTGTAGTAGTCCAGACCGGCCGACTTGAGCGCCTGCGCCTGGCCTTCTTCCAGCAGCCCCAGCGTGGCGCAGGTTTCCATGCCCAGCGCCTTGACCTCGCGCACCATCGCTGCTACCCGCGGGATGTCCCGGTTTTTCGGCCCGCGCCAGGCCGCGCCCATGCAAAAGCGCGTCGCTCCAGCCGCCTTGGCGGCGCGCGCCTGCTGCACGACCTCGTCCAGCGGCATCAGCTTCTGCGCCGCCACGCCGGTGTGATAGCGCTGCGCCTGCGGGCAGTAGGCACAATCTTCCGG
>CBFGSA010000191.1:0-4221 GCA_965651365.1 uncultured Rhodanobacteraceae bacterium
TCACGGGGCTTGCGCTGGTGATCAGCATCGTGCTGCTGGTGTGGCTCAAGCGCACGCGGGCCGGGGACTGGCGCACGGCGCTGCCGCTGGCCCTGGTGCTGGGTGGCGCCATCGGCAACGTGATCGACCGCATTCGCCTGGGCCACGTCACCGACTTCATCCTGGTCTATTTCGGCGACTGGGCGTATCCGGCCTTCAATGTGGCCGACTCGGCCGTGTGTGTCGGTGCCGTGCTGCTGATCGGGTTCAGCCTGCTGCAGCCGAAGCCTGACCCGGACGTGCGATAATCGCGGCATGGAAGTCCTGCTAGCCAATCCGCGCGGATTCTGTGCCGGGGTTGACCGCGCCATCGCCATTGTCGAAAAGGCCCTGGAGGCCTTCGGCGCGCCGATCTACGTGCGTCACGAAGTGGTGCACAACCGCTACGTGGTCGAGGGCTTGAAGGGGCGCGGCGCGATCTTCGTCGATGAACTGGGTGAGGTGCCGGACGGTGCCACCGTGATCTTCAGCGCCCACGGTGTTTCACAGGCCGTGCGCAGCGAAGCCGAGGCTCGTGATCTGACCGTCTACGATGCCACCTGCCCGCTGGTGACCAAGGTGCACATGGAAGTTTCGCGTCTGGGTCGCCAGGGCTTCGATGTGGTTCTGATCGGGCATGCCGGTCACCCCGAAGTCGAGGGCACGATGGGCCAGTGGCGAGCGACCAATTCCGGACGCATCCATCTCGTCGAGCGCATCGAACAGGTGGCCGAGCTCGAACCGCAGCAGCCCGATCGGCTGGCCTACGTGACCCAGACCACGCTGTCGGTGGATGATACCAAGGCCATCATCAATGCCCTGCGCGAGCGTTTCCCGACCATCCAGGGGCCGCGCAAGGACGATATCTGCTACGCCACCCAGAACCGCCAGGACGCGGTCCGCCGGCTGGCCGATCAGGTCGACGTGGTACTGGTGGTTGGCTCGCACAACAGCTCCAACTCCAATCGCCTGCGCGAGCTGGCAGCCAAGCAGGGCAAGCCTGCCTGGCTGATTGACGGCCCGGGCTGCATTGACGATACCTGGCTGGAGGGCGTCGAACGCGTGGGCCTGACGGCTGGTGCCTCGGCACCCGAGCAGCTGGTGCGCGATGTGCTGCAGCACTTGCGCACGCATGGCGCTGATCGCGTCCGCCAGCTCGACGGCGAGCCTGAATCGATCGTGTTTGCCCTGCCCAGGGACTTGCGCGGCGTCGGCAGCAAAGTGCCAGTGCATGGGTGATCTGGAGGAACTTGCCCGCGATACCGCGCGCGTAGTCCAGGCCAGCCACAACATGCTGGTAACGGCCGAATCGTGCACCGGCGGCTGGATCGCCAAGGTTCTGACCGATCTGCCGGGCAGTTCGGCTTGGTTTGAGGGTGGCGTGGTGGCCTACAGCTACGAAGCCAAGGAAGCGCTGCTTGGCGTGCAGCCGCAGACGCTGGAGCAACACGGCGCGGTCAGTCAGGAAACAGTCACCGAGATGGTGTCCGGTGCACTGGCCCGATTCGGCGCCGGTGTCGCGGTGGCCGTGACCGGCATTGCCGGACCCGGTGGCGGCACCAATGACAAGGCGGTAGGCACAGTGTGGCTGGGCTGGAAGCGCCGCGGCGGATACGTGCATACCGCCTTGTGCCATTTCGAGGGCGACCGCGATTCGGTACGCCGACAGACGGTGGCGCGCGCCCTCAAGGGCATTCAGCAAATCCTTACAGACTGAGTCGGCCGCCGCCGATGCTGTCGGCATGGTGACTGTGGAATAATGTGGCTGTCGCAATGCGTGAGACACCCTTGGTGCACCATTGCCTTCAGACAGCCACCCGATTCGAGGACACCACGATGGATGACAACAAGCGCCGCGCGCTCACTTCTGCACTGAGCCAGATCGAAAAGCAGTTCGGCAAGGGCGCCGTGATGCGCATGGGCGACCACGAGAGTGTCGCCATCGACACCGTATCCACCGGCTCGCTGGGCCTGGATATCGCGCTCGGCGTGGGCGGTCTGCCGCGTGGACGGGTGGTTGAAATCTACGGGCCGGAGTCGTCCGGAAAGACCACCCTGACCCTGCAGGCCATCGCCAGTTGCCAGAAGAACGGTGGCACTGCCGCGTTCATTGACGCCGAGCACGCCCTTGACCCGACCTACGCCGAAAAACTGGGTGTCAATGTCGACGATCTGCTGGTCAGCCAGCCCGATACCGGCGAACAGGCACTGGAAATCGCCGACATGCTGGTGCGTTCCAATGCCGTGGACATGGTCGTGGTCGATTCAGTGGCCGCGCTGACGCCCAAGGCCGAAATCGAGGGCGAAATGGGCGACTCCCACGTCGGACTGCATGCCCGCCTGATGAGCCAGGCATTGCGCAAGCTCACTTCCAACATCAAGAAGTCCGGTTGCCTGGTGATCTTCATCAACCAGATCCGCATGAAGATCGGTGTCATGTTCGGCAGCCCGGAAACCACCACCGGCGGCAACGCCCTGAAGTTCTACTCCTCGGTGCGCCTGGACATCCGTCGCATCGGCTCGGTCAAGAAGGGCGATGAAGTCATCGGCAACCAGACCCGCGTCAAGGTGGTCAAGAACAAGGTGGCGCCACCGTTCCGCAAGGCCGAATTCGAGATCCTGTATGGCGAGGGCACCTCGCGTGAAGGCGAAATCATTGAAATGGGCGTGGAGCAGAACCTGATTGACAAGGCCGGTGCCTGGTACAGCTACAACGGCGAGCGCATCGGCCAGGGCAAGGAGAATGTGCGCCAGTGGTTGAAGGACAACCCGGCAATTGCCGGCGAGATCGAAGCCGAGCTGCGCAAGCGTCTGCTGGTGGGTGCGGCCGCCCCGGATGTGGCCGAGGCCGACGGCGAAAGCGGCCAGAAGGAAGCCGAAGAGGCCTGAGGTCTTGGCGGGGCGTTCGTCAGGGCCGAACAGGAGCGCCTACGATCACGCCGTGTCGCTGCTGGCCCGGCGCGAGCATTCGCGCAAGGACCTGGCGCACAAGCTGGAGCGCAAGGGCCACTCGCGCGAGGAAATTGCGGCGGCCCTGGACCGGCTTGTCGACGAAGCCTATCTGAGCGACCAGCGCTTTGGCGAAATGCTGGTCCGCAGCCGCATCCGCCAGTGCTACGGCCCGATGCGCATCCGTGCCGAGCTGCGCAATCACGGTCTCGACGACGTCTTGGTTGAACGGCTTCTGGCCAGCACGGCGCAGGAGACCGACTGGGATGAGCTGGCCGCCGCCGCGCTGCGTCACCGCCATGGCGATGACGATGCCGATGAGTTCGCCGTACGCGGCAAACGCGCAGCCTTTCTGCAGCGCCGCGGTTTTCCCGCCGACATCGCGCGTCGCGCCTGCCACCTGGATTGATCCATGCCCGGGGCTGTATGAACCGGCAGCTTGTGGCACGATAGCGGGCTTCCCAAGCGCAATGTGATGGCCGTTGATGAAAACCGCCGAGATTCGCCGTACCTTTCTTGAATTTTTCCGCGAGCGCGGCCACACCATCGTGCCGTCGGCGCCATTGGTGCCGGGCAACGACCCGAGCCTGATGTTCACCAATTCGGGCATGGTCCAGTTCAAGAACGTGTTTCTGGGCAGCGAAAAGCCGGGCTACGTGCGCGCGGCTGACGTGCAGCGCTGCCTGCGTGCCGGCGGCAAGCACAACGATCTGGACTCGGTCGGCTACACCGCGCGCCACCACACCTTCTTCGAGATGCTGGGCAACTGGTCGTTTGGCGACTACTTCAAGCGCGAGGCGATCGAGTGGTCGTGGGAATTGCTCACCGGCGTGTTCGGCCTGCCTGCGGAGCGCTTGCTGGCCACCGTCTATCAGGATGACGATGAAGCTTTCGCGATCTGGCGCGACGTGATCGGCCTGCCAACTGATCGCATCATCCGCATCGGCGACAACAAGGGCGCGCCGTACGCCTCGGACAATTTCTGGCAGATGGCCGACACCGGGCCGTGCGGGCCGTGCAGCGAGATCTTCTACGATCACGGCGGGCACATCCCCGGTGGACCACCCGGCTCGGCGGACGAGGACGGCGACCGCTTCATCGAGATCTGGAATCTGGTGTTCATGCAGTTCGACCGTCAGCCCGACGGCACGCTGGAGAAACTGCCAGCGCCGTGCGTCGATACCGGCATGGGTCTGGAACGCCTGGCGGCGATCATGCAAGGCGTGCACTCCAACTACGAGATCGACCTGTTCC
>CBFGSA010000192.1:0-4205 GCA_965651365.1 uncultured Rhodanobacteraceae bacterium
CCACAATCACGTCAAATACCGCCTGGCTGCTCATGCTGTCATTTTACTTGCTGGCAGCCTGTTGGTTCGATAACCGGCAAGCGGTTAGCAATGAGCCGAAAGCGGAAGAAGATGTATAAATCCCGCTCACCGCTCACTTGTCGGCCACACTTGGCACGCTTCGTGCTTATCCACTATTGCACTCCCGGTGGTGCAGGCACTGCGAGCGTGTCGAGGTCGGAATTCAGGGGCCGACCGCGCACCACCGGGAGGAAGCACCGTCGGCCCCTTACGGGGCCGATTCTATTTGCGGGTGTGGCGCAGGCCAAAAAAGAACTGGCGCCTGGTGATCTCCAAGAACAGGGGGTATTCCATGAAGAGATCACTGGTCAGGCGCCAGTAAGAGGTCGTTGCAGCAGGGCTGCAACCTGCCAGTGAAAAATAGCGCTGATACGGGAAGAAAAATGCGAGCTGCATCACAGTTCCGCCCGCGGGTGACCCGGACGGGCACGTACCGACGCAGGGCGTCAAGCAGCGTTCATGAAAGCGAATCGGTACAGTTGGCACGGACTATGCATGCGCTTTTGTGACACAGTTCAAACTGCCTCCAAGGGGGTAACACCATGAATACCGCAACTGCCATTGACACCCGCCAAGCCGAAGCCATCGAAGTCAATCCGCTTTTTGTCCGGCATGACTTGATGATCGAAATGGCGCGCCTGGAAATGGAAATCGAATCGGCACGCGAGCAGACCGTTGCGGCGCCGGATGCTGACAATGTGATCTCTCTGGAAAAGCGTCTGGAAAAAGTCGCTCATGTGCTGAGCCGCATTCCGGCCTGAATCGACACAGCTCATCTTGTCACCTGCCGCTGCGTGAAAGCGCTTGGCGCAGGCACTGCAACGCCACCCCAAGCGGGTGGCGTTTGCGTATTGGATTGGCAATCTTTTGGCCGGCTTGCCCTTGGCCCCGATCAGTCGCGGAGACGGTGTTTGTCGGGTTGGCCACGCGGCATCCGTGTGACGGGTGCGGCTGGTGACGACGCTGAATGGGTGCGCGGGCGGGATGGCGCGCTGGGGCGGCTGGGCCGGGACGTGGAAGTGGGCGACCGATGGCTGGGTGTCACAGTGGTCGGGAATGTGCGGTGCAGCGGTCGTGTAGCCCGGCGCGGCTGCGGTGCAGTAACCGGTTTTCGGAAGGCATCAGGCGATCTGGGTCCGGGCAGCGGTGCGCTGCGAGCCGACTGGGTGTAGATGGTGGCCGCATCGTCTTGACCTCGACGTTCGGGCCTCGGCTGGGCGGTGGGAGTTTGCGGTCTATTGCGCGGTTGTGGGCGGAATGCGTCATGGCGCCGCGGTTCGCGGTGACGCACGGGCCAGTTGACCGGAATTCCGCGCTCGCTGGGTCGCCCACGCGGCATGGTCGCCGTCCCGGACACGTTGTTGTCTGCGGCGCGGCGTCGGGAGCCCGCAGGGAAACCGGTTGCTGCACGGCCGCGAATCACGCTGTTCCGACGCCGTGCGTCAGCATTCTGACGCTGGACGACACTCGCCGTTGCGGGTGATCCGTGCGCGGATGGGCGCATGCTTGCGGCGCTGCGCATTGATGCATGGCGACGCCATGCCGCTTGCAAGGCCTGTTCACGATGCAGGCGCTGGCGATCACGGAAACTGTGGCGCTGCACCGGATACACCACCGAATACGGCCACCAGGGGCCGAACCATGGATTGTAGTAACCCGGATAAGCCCAGGCGCCACTGCCCAGACCGAACCACAGCGACCCCGACCAGCCGCCGTTCCAGCCGTACCATGGCGCATAGGCTCCGTAATAGGCGTACGGATCGCCCCAGCCATCCCAGCCCGCATACGGCCAGGCGCCGACAGCCGTACCCCAGCCGAGGGACTGGCAACGATAGTCGCCGTAGTAGCCGTACTGAACGCTGCGAGTACACACGCGGTCAGGAGTCTGCGCGTAGTAGCTGTCACTCGCTGCACCATAGTAGTAATCGCCGCCGCCGTAGCCACGGTGATAGTTGGAAGTACTGGCGCACGCCGCCAGCAGCAGCGCGGCGACCAGCACAAGCAGGCTGCGAATCATGGCAATTTCCGGATGCGGGATCATGCCACCAGCATAGCCCTTGCGGGTTAACCGTCAATTAAGCCCCACTCCGTCGATTTCGCAGGGCGGGCAAAGCGTAGCGTGCCCACGCCGTTCCATCCCGCGATAATGCCGTAGGGTGGGCAAAGCGAAGCGTGCCCACGCGGTTGCAGACACCCCGCCACGGTGGGCAGGTGGAGCCGGCCCACCCTGCGTCCCTGCCGCAGTAGGGTGGGCAAAGCGAAGCGTGCCCACGCGGTTGCAGACACCCCGCCACGGTGGGCAGGTGGAGCCGGCCCACCCTGCGGCCTGCGCTCGCGCCCGTGCTTGCTGCAAAGCGATATTCAGGCGTTCGAGCTCAGTCGTCGCCCAGCAGACGCGACAGCATCTCGGCCAGGCCGCGTGAGTTGTCCGCCCGTGCAGCCAGCTCCGACAGGACTTTTCTGGCCTGTGCCCGCCGCGTCGGTTCCAGCCGCGCCCAGCCGTTGAAGCCGTTGGACAGGCGCGCGGCCAATTGCGGGTTGAGTGCGTCGGTTTCGGCCACCACCTCGGCCAGAAGCTGATAACCGCCACCGTCGACGCGGTGAAAGCCGGTCGGGTTGGCGCGGCTGAAGCTGCCCACCAGCGACTGCACGCGGTTGGGATTGCGCAGGCTGAAGCGCGGGTCGTTCATCAATTGCCGGACCCGAGCCAGGGTGTCCTCGCCCGGCACCGTGGCCTGCACGATGAGCCACTTGTCCAGCGCCAGCAGGTCCTGATCGTAATGCTGGCGGTAGTCGGCCAGGCACGACGCCGCCTGTGCGGAACCGTGCCACAGCAGACAGCTCAGGGCGCCGAGCCGATCGGTCATGCGCTGTGCGCTCTGGAACTGCTGCAGTGCCGTGGCCAGACCCTGATCGCGTTCTGCGCGGCACAGCAGGCTCAGCAAGCGGTTCTTGAACCGGCGGCGGTCGCGCGCTCCGGGCGCAACATCACCGGTCTCCGCCTCGGCGAGGCGCTGGTAGCGGCTGTGCAGCGCTGCACTGCCGATCTGCCCGGCCAGCCCATGCAGCAGTGCTTCGCGTGCCTGGTGCACGGCATCCGGGTCGAGTGGCGATACCGACTCGCCCAGTTCGACTTCATCGGCCGGTTGCAACAGGGTGGCCAGCAGCGCCGCATCCGCATCGGAAGTCTGCGCCAGTACCTCGGCCAGGGTCTCGCGCCAGATGGCCGCGGCCGCGCCACCTGCGCCGCCCAGATACTCGTCAAAGGCGCGGCGCGCCAGCCGGCCACCAGCCTGCCAGCGGTTGAAGCCGTCGCTTTCATGGCGCAGCAGCACGGCCAGATCGGCATCGCTTTCCGTGCTGTGCAGCTCGATCGGTGCGGAAAAGCCGCGCAGCAGCGATACCACGGGCTGGTTTTGCACATCCTCGAACAGGAAGCTCTGGCGGGCCCCGGTGAATTCCAGAATCCGCGGCCCGCTGTCGGCTTCGTCGCCATCAAGCCGCGCCGGCAACGGCTGGCCATCGCGGTCAAGCAGTTGCGTGGCCAGCGGGATCGGCACCGGCTTCTTGTCGGGTTGGCCCGGCGTGGCCGGCGTGCTCTGAGACAGCGTCAGCGTCAGTCGGGCGTTGTCGGCATCGTAGTCGCGCTCGACCGTCACCTGCGGTGTTCCGGCCTGCGCGTACCAGCGCAGATAGGGCGACAGGTCGATCGCGTTGGCATCGCCAAGGGCAGCGACGAAATCGTCAATCGTCACCGCCTGGCCATCGTGGCGGCTGAAATACAGGTCGGTGCCCTTGCGAAAGCGCTCCGGCCCCAGCCTGGATGCCAGCATGCGCACCAGCTCGGCGCCCTTTTCGTACACCGTGGGCGTATAGAAATTGTTGATCTCGCTGTAGCTGTCGGGGCGCACCGAATGCGCCAGCGGGCCGGCGTCCTCGGCGTACTGGACGCGCCGCAGTCGGGTTACATCGTCGATGCGCTGCACCAGGTGCGAGGTCATGTCGGCGGTGAAGCTCTGCTCGCGGAAGACCGTGAAGCCCTCCTTCAGCGACAGCTCGAACCAGTCGCGGCAGGTGACCCGGTTGCCGCTCCAGTTGTGGAAGTATTCGTGGCCGATCACGGCCTCGACGCGGGTGTAGTCCTC
>CBFGSA010000193.1:0-4200 GCA_965651365.1 uncultured Rhodanobacteraceae bacterium
TCAAACGGGGAAAGCCCGGGGGCCGGAGCCCCCAGGCTGTTTTGTCATTCCCGCGGAGCGGGAGTCCAGCGACTTTTCCTGTTTTTCCAAGAGGCACTGGATCCCGGCTCATCGCACGTCCCTGTGCTGGCCGGGATGACGACATCCTGTCGTCACTTGAGCTCGACGGTTGCGCCGGCTTCTTCAAGGTCCTTCTTGAACTTGTCGGCGTCTTCCTTGCTGGCGCCTTCCTTGACCGTCTGCGGTGCGCCTTCGACCATATCCTTGGCTTCCTTCAGACCCAGGCCGGTGATGGCGCGCACGGCCTTGATCACGGCGACCTTGTTGGAACCGATGCTGGCCAGAACCACGTCGAACTCGGTCTTCTCTTCGGCTGCGGCAGCATCACCACCGGCAGCAGGACCGGCGGCCACGGCCACCGGGGCTGCGGCGGACACGCCGAACTTTTCTTCCATCGCCTTGACCAGATCCATCACCTCGACGAGGGACTTTTCGGCGATCGAGTCAAGGATTTCTTCGTTACTGAGAGCCATCTTGTTTACTCCTGAAAATTACGTCTGGAACGTGAATGTGTTGTGCCTTTTTGGCGAAATGCCGTCACGCCGCCTTTTTCTGCTCGCCGACCTGGCCCAGCGCACGCGCCAGTTGCGACGCGGGCTCGGCCATGACGCGGGCGAGCTGGGTGGCGGGCTCGGCCAGCAGCCGGACCAGCATGCCGAGAGCCTGTTCGCGGGTCGGCAGCGAAGCCAGCACGTCGACATGGGTCGACGGGTAGGCCTTGCCGCCGATGGCCACGATCCTGGCCTTCAGCTTGTCATGGTCCTTGGCAAAGTCCTTCACCAGGCGGCCAGCCGCACCGGGATCTTCGGTCGAGAAGGCGTACAGCAAGGGACCGACGAGCTGATCTTTCGTGCACTCGTAATCGGTACCTTCAACCGCACGACGGACCAGGTTGTTCTTGGCTACACGAAGGAACACCCCGCCGTCACGCGCCTTCTTGCGCAGCTCGGTGAGCTGCTCGACGGTCAGACCGGCATATTCGGCGGCCACCAGTGACTGGGCACTGCCGGCAACAATCGCCAGTTCGGCAACGACCTCTTTCTTTTGCGCAAGATTGAGCGCCATTGCTTTTCTCCGAACCGATTGCAACGGCATCCTGCCGTCGGCAACCTTGCATTCAACGGATCATCCGGCTCCTGCCTGATCCGCCGGCGCCCTCAGGCGCCTGCATCTGATGGCCGTTCCAGTAAAAACCGGGTCGGGCACATCACCATCTACGCTGGCCGGATCGAAGTTGCCGATCCGATTAAGGCGAATGTCCGTTTCGCCGCCTGCGGTCTTTGACGGCGCACGCCCACATGGGCGAGGCCCTCAAATTCTGGGAATCGGGAATGGAGACTCGGGAATCGCAAAAGCCGAGGCTACCCTGCTCTTGCTCTAAACGATTCCCTATTCCCTATTCCCTATTCCCGTTATTTCGTTGCTGCAGTCGCCAGAGTGCTGGTATCAACAATCACGCCCAGACCCATGGTGCTGGACACCGACACCTTGCGCAGATACTGGCCCTTGGCGCTGGCCGGTTTGGCCTTGAGCACATCGGCCAGCAGGGCATTGAGGTTGTCGGCCAGCTGGTTGGCCTCGAAGTTGGCCTTGCCGATGGTGGCGTGGATGATACCGGCCTTGTCGTTGCGGAACTTGACCTGGCCTGCCTTGGCATTCTTGACTGCCGTTTCCACATCGGCCGTCACCGTGCCGTCCTTGGGATTGGGCATCAGGCCACGCGGCCCCAGAGTCTGGCCCAGCTTGCCGACCACGCGCATGGCGTCGGGTGTGGCAATCACGCGACCGAAGTCGAGATCGCCACCCTGCATCTGTTCGGCCAGATCTTCCATGCCCACGGCATCGGCGCCGGCCGCCTTGGCCGCTTCGGCCTTTTCACCAGCGGGGCAGAACACGGCCACGCGCACGTCCTTGCCAGTGCCGTGCGGCAGCAGCGAGGCACCGCGCACGCCCTGGTCGGACTTCTTGGCATCAATGCCCAGACGCACGGCAACATCCACGGATTCGACAAACCTGGCCTTGGCACTGTCACGCACGATGCTCAACGCCTCATCCAGCGGATAGGCCTTGCCCGGCTCGACCATGCCCTGCATGGCCTTGAATTTCTTGGTCATCTTCATCGATCAGCCCTCCACCTCAAGACCCATGCTGCGGGCGCTGCCCGCAATGGTGCGCACTGCGGCATCCAGGTCGGCCGCGGTCAGATCCGGCTCCTTGGTCTTGGCGATTTCCTCAAGCTGCTTGCGGGTCACCTTGCCGACCTTTTCGGTATTCGGGCGGCCCGAGCCCTTGGGCACGCCAGCCAGCTTGCGCAGCAGCACGGCGGCCGGCGGCGTCTTGGTGATGAAGGTGAAGCTGCGGTCACTGTAAGCCGTGATCACGGTCGGAATCGGCAAACCCGGCTCCATGTTCTGCGTGGCGGCATTGAACGCCTTGCAGAATTCCATGATGTTGAGGCCCTGCTGGCCCAGCGCCGGACCCACCGGCGGCGACGGGTTGGCCTGACCGGCCTTGACCTGCAGCTTGATATAGCCTGCTACTTTTTTTGCCATTGTTTGATTGCTCCTGGAGTTCAAGCGTCTGCACGTTCGAGGGAACTGCGGGACTCCTCCTCTGATGAAACTGGAAGTGGGGAGTAGGGAGTAGGGAGTAGGGGAGCGTTGCTTTTCCTACTTCCCACTTCCCACTTTCCACTCCCGCCTTTAGGCCTTCTCCACCTGGCTGAACTCGAGTTCGACCGGGGTGGAGCGCCCGAAAATCAGTACCGCCACGCGCAGACGGCTCTTTTCGTAGTTGACTTCCTCGACCGTGCCGTTGAAGTCGTTGAACGGGCCATCGGTAACACGAACCATTTCGCCCGGCTCGAACAGCACCTTGGGCCGGGGTTTTTCCACGCCCTCGCGCATGCGGTCGAGAATGGTCTCGGCTTCATGCTGCTTGATCGGCTGCGGCCGGTCGGCCGTACCACCAATGAAGCCCAGGACCTTCGGTGTTTCCTTGATCAGGTGCCAGGCCTCGTCATCGATCCGGGTCTTCTTCTCAGAAGTATCGGTCTCGATCTGCACCAGCACGTAACCGGGGAAGAATTTGCGCTCGCTGCGGCGCTTCTGGCCGGCGCGCATTTCCACCACTTCCTCGGTCGGCACCAGCACCTCGCCGAATTTTTCACCCAGATTGGAGCGGCCAATGCGATCTTCCAGCGAGCGCTTGACCCGCTGCTCGAAACCGGAATAGGCGTGAACGACGTACCATTGCATGCTCATGTCGCGATCAACCCATCTTCAGCAGCGTGTCAAGAATGGCCCACTTCAGGATCACGTCGATCAAGCCCAGCAAGGCACTGATGATGACCACAACGATCATGATCACGATGGTCGTGCGCACCGTTTCCTCGCGGGTCGGCCAGACTACCTTGCGCATCTCGAACTGAGACTCGCGAATATACTCACGCACCCGCTCACCGGGCGCCGTGAACGCCGCGATTGCCAGCGCGATCAGCGTCCCGGCCAGGACCCCGACAAAGCGCAGGGAACCCGCCACCTGGTCAAAATGGTAGTAGCCATACACGGTCACCACCAGTACCGCAGCCGCCAGCACCAGCTTGCCAAGATCGGCCGCGCCGGGCCGATCCGTCTGTTGTTCAGCTTTGCTGTTCATTGTCTGATGACGGAGGACTGAGGACAGGGGACAGAATCAGACAACAGAGGACTCGCGACAGGGGACTGGCAAGCATGCGTCCGCTGTTTCCGTGCTCTGTCTCCGATGATCTGCATCTGTCTTCTGCCTTCTGTCTTCTGTCCTCTGTTGATGGCACGGCAGGAGGGAATCGAACCCCCAACCTGCGGTTTTGGAGACCGCTGCTCTGCCAATTGAGCTACTGCCGTACTGTTGAATCCACGCACACCCGGTCCGCACAACAAATCAGGCCCACAGCTCGATGTGGGCCTGAGGCGACGCTTTCACGTCAGCCGTCTCCAACACCACGGAGCCGGACATTGTGGCACAAAAAATGCCGGGTTGCTACAGGTTTGCATCGCCAATCTACGGCCAACCCGGAGCCTATGGCGATTCTTGCCCTTCGCGCTCGGGAATCGGGAATGGGGAATCGCAAGAGCGGCAGCCTGAGGCGCTTTGGCTTTT
>CBFGSA010000194.1:0-4063 GCA_965651365.1 uncultured Rhodanobacteraceae bacterium
AGAGCGCGTAGCGGATGCTGAACCGCGATTCATGCAGGCCTTGAGCTTGCCACCCGACACTCCATATACTGCGCATGTCAGCAATCGTTTCCCGGGGGTGTTTTGGCTTCGACGGGAGCAGTGCGATTGTCTGGTGCATGCCGAGGGGGCAGCTTTCCTCGTTAATCCAGCCGCAAAACTCATAATTGCCAACGATAGCAATTACGCTCTGGCCGCTTAAGGCCTAAGCCCCGAACCGGTCTTGTGCCCGTGCTCGCCGGTGTAGGGTCATTATCACGGGACCGCCGCGGTGCGCCGTCTGTCGCGCAGCGGTCAGATTGAACAGACTGGTTCTGTGGTGCGCCTTGCCCAGTGTGCTGCCGCCGAACGAGACCCAACACTGAGCTAAGCATGTAGATCCGGGCGTCAAGCGCTTTCGGACGCGGGTTCAACTCCCGCCACCTCCACCAACACGGTGTCCAAGGACATCCGACAAAGGCCGGAATCCATAGCAAAATCAGGGGTTCCGGCCTTTTTCTTCGAGTGATTTCAGGCGGTAGAGCGCATCCAGCGCCTCGCGCGGGCTGAGGTGGTCGGGGTCGAGCTTGGCCAGGGCCGTGTCGACGGGTGAGGGTTCGGGCCTGGGCGGCGCGGCGGGTGCGGCATTGAACAGGCCGAGTTGCGGGCTGCCGGTCTCTGGCTGGGGGCCGCTTTCGAGTCGGGTGAGGGTATTGCGGGCAGCAGTGATCACGCTGCGTGGCAGGCCGGCCAGGGCCGCGACCTGCAGGCCAAAGCTGCGGTTGGCCGGGCCGTCCTTGACGGTGTGCATGAATACCAGCCGGTCTTCGTATTCGACCGCGTCCAGGTGCACGTTGGCGATGTCCGGGTGGCGGGCGGCCAGTTCGGTCAACTCGAAGTAGTGGGTGGCGAACAGGGTGAAGGCCTGGTTGCGGGTGGCCAGATGCACCGCGCAGGCGTGGGCCAGGGCCAGTCCGTCGTAGGTGCTGGTGCCGCGGCCGACCTCGTCCATCAGCACCAGGCTCTCGGTGCTGGCGTTGTGCAGGATGTTGGCGGTTTCGGTCATCTCGACCATGAAGGTGGACTGGCCGCGTGACAGGTCGTCGCCGGCGCCGATGCGGGTGAAAATGCGGTCGACCGGCCCGATCCGGGCACTGGCGGCGGGCACGAAGCTGCCGATGTGGGCCAGCAGCACGATCAGGGCCACCTGGCGCATGTACGTCGACTTGCCGCCCATGTTGGGGCCGGTGATGATCAGCATGCGGCGCGCATCGTCGAGCCGGATGCCGTTGGGCTCGAACGGCTCGTCGCGGACCTTTTCGATGACCGGGTGGCGGCCGGCCTCGATCGTGATGCCGGGCGCATCATCCAGTTGCGGGCAGTGCCAGTCGAGTACGTCGGCGCGCTCGGCCAGGTTGGCCAGCACATCCAGCTCGGCGATGGCGGTCGCGGCATCGCGCAATGGCTCCAAGCGTCCGGCGAGGGTGTCCAGCAATTCGGCATACAGCGCCTGCTCACGGCCCAGCGCGCGTTCGCGCGCCGACAGCACCTTGTCTTCGAAGGCCTTGAGTTCCTCGGTGATGTAGCGCTCGGCGTTCTTGGTGGTCTGACGCCGGGTGTAGTGGGTGGGCACCTTGTCCGAGTGGGCCTTGCCGATTTCGATGTAGTAGCCGTGCACGCGGTTGTAGCCGAGCTTGAGGTTGGCCAGGCCAGTGGCGGCCTTCTCGCGCTGCTCCAGCTCCTTGAGAAAATCATCGGCATTGCTGGCAAGCCCGCGCAGTTCGTCCAGTTCGGCATCGTAGCGGCCGGCAATCACGCCGCCCTCGCGGGCCAGTACCGGCGGCTGTTCGACGATGGCGCGGCGCAGCAGTCCGGTGGTGTCGGAATGGTCGCCGATTCGCTCAACAAGGTGGTCGAGACGCGGGCTGTGCAGGGGCGCGAGGAACTCGCGCAGTGCCGGTGCACTGGCCAGCCCGTCGCGCAGGGTGGACAGATCCCGCGGCCGCGCCGAGCGCAGGGCAATCCGGGCCATGATGCGCTCCAGGTCGCCGATGCTGCGCAGTTTCTCGCGCAGGTTCTCGAAATGCCGGTCGTCGCGCAGCGTGGCGATGGCCTGCTGGCGGTGGCGCAGCGTGTCCTGGTCGCGCAGTGGTCGGTGCAGCCAGCGACGCAGCAGGCGTGCGCCCATTGGTGTCACCGTTTCGTCCAGTACGCCCAGCAAGGTGTGTTCGCTGCGGCCTTCGGGGTGGGTGTCGAGTTCCAGGTTGCGCCGCGTGGCGGCGTCCATGGCCAGAGTGTCTGCGGCCTTTTCCACCGCCATGCCGCTGATATGGGGCAGGGCACTTTTTTGCGTCTCTTGCACATAGGCCAGCAGGCAGCCGGCGGCGCCGATAGCGAGTTGCAAGGATTCGATGCCGAAGCCGGACAGGTCGCGGGTGGCGAAAAAGCCCTGCAGCTCGCGTTGCGCGCTGTCGCTGTCGAAATGCCAGGGCGGGCGGCGACGCAGACCGGGCAGGGCATTGACCGCGGCAGGCCCGTCCTGGTTCTCGCTGATCAGGGTCTCGGCCGGCGCCAGGCGGGCCAGTTCGGTGCCCAGGGCCTCGTCGTCGGCCACTTCGCTCAGCAGGAAACGACCGCTGGCGAGGTCGATCCAGGCCAGGCCGCAGCCGTCCCGCCCCCTGTTCAGCGCCAGCAGCAGGTTGTCGCGGCGCTGGTCCAGCAGCGCTTCGTCGGTCACTGTGCCCGGGGTGACGATGCGCACCACCTTGCGTTCCACCGGACCTTTGGATCTGGCCGGGTCGCCCACCTGCTCGCAGATCGCCACCGATTCGCCCTGGCGGATCAGTCGCGCCAGATAGGCTTCGGCCGAATGCCAGGGCACGCCGGCCATCGGGATCGGCTGGCCGGCCGACTGGCCACGCTGGGTCAGGGTGATATCCAGCAGGCGTGCCGCCTTGCGGGCATCGTCGTAGAACAGCTCGTAGAAATCACCCATGCGGAAGAACAGCAGCTGGTCCGGGTGTTCGGCCTTGGCCTTGAGGTACTGGCGCATCAGCGGGGTGTGATCGTCCAGTGATTTTGCGCTTGCGGTGGCTTTGCTCAAGAAGCGGACCTGTGCGGGTTTGGTGGCGGGTATCGCGTACACTGCGCGAACTACAGCAGCGGATTTTCGCACATGCAGCGTACGGTTTTTTACGTGTCCGATGGGACCGGCATCACGTCCGAGACCATTGGCCACAGCGTCCTGACCCAGTTCGGCGACATCGACTTCACCACCCATCGCATTCCCTTTGTCGACAGCGAGCCCAAGGCCGAGTCTGCGGCGACACGGATCAAGAGCGAATACGCCCGCAGCGGCCAGCGCCCGATCGTGATCAATACCATCATGGACCGGCAATTGAGCGAGCGCCTGGCGGCCAGCGGCGCGCTGATGCTGGATGTGTTCGCACCGTTTCTGGCGCCGCTGGAAGCGGAATTGGGCCAAAAGCGCGCGCCATTGGTCGGCAAGGCCCACGGACTGACCAATTTTGCCGAGTACGAGGCGCGCATCAACGCCACCAACTACGCCCTGTCGCACGATGACGGCATTGCGCTGCGCTACGACGATGCCGACGTGATCCTGCTCGGGGTCTCACGGGTGGGCAAGACGCCCACCTGCCTGTACATGGCGCTGCACTTCGGCATCATGGCGGCCAACTATCCGCTGACGCCGGAAGATCTGGACCGCCAGGAACTGCCCGGGGTCGTGCGCCCGTTCCGCGAACGCCTGTTCGGCCTGACCATCGATGCCGAGCGCCTGAGTCACGTGCGCGAGCAGCGCCGCCCGGGCAGCGATTACGCCCGTATCGAGCAATGCCGCAAGGAGCTGCGCCAGGCCGACAGCCTGCTGCGCAGCCACAATGTGCCGCAGCTCAACACGACCCATGTGTCGATCGAGGAAATCGGAAGCAAGATCATCGATCGACTCGGGATCGAGCGGAAGATGTTGTGATTGCGGGACTCGGGGTGAGCCGGACCGAACTGCCAGTGGCAGTTCGCAGCCGGCGAACGCCCGGCAGGGAGCCGG
>CBFGSA010000195.1:0-3910 GCA_965651365.1 uncultured Rhodanobacteraceae bacterium
TACTCTGGGCCCGGCGCAGTAGACATGCTGGTGAATAATGCGGGCTAGCAGCCTGTCGGACTTGGCCGGTTGAGGCGAGAATTCGGCTGTGTGAGGACAGATTTTCGACGCTTTGCAGGCCCATAGTGGTTCCATGGGTCAAAAAGTGGCGAAAATAATGGCCGGGAACAACTGAACCGTACCCAGCAGGGGAAGGCGAAAGTACAGAAACGGGGTTGCTTTGTCGGCATAATGGACGGCATGCGCTTTCTCCAGTCGCCACCGCAACTGCCCCAACCCTTCAATCACGACCAGGTACTCAAAGCCTGCCTGCACCGGGTACTCGAACCGGCTCGGCGGCGAGTGCTTGAAAGTGACCTCAAGGCACTGGCCGAGTACGCCGTGATGGCCTTCGAGCGGCGCTGCAATGCGCCCCGAGAACAGCCAGTGCTGACGCAGTGGGGCGCCTGGGGGCGGCGGCTGGACCGAATTGATCTCACCATTGCCTGGCGCGAAGGCGCCGCGATCACCACCCGCCACGGCATCGTCGCAGCCGGATACGAGGCCCATCCCACAGCGCGCCTGGAGCAATTCGCCCGCGTCTACCTGTACCACATGGCCAGCGAGTTCTACACCTGCCCCTTGGCTATGACCGATGGCGCGGCCTGCGCCATCCGCGCTTCGGGCAACCGCGAGCTGATCGATCGGGTACTGCCGCACTTTCTCAGCCGCGAGCCGGAATCGCTGTGGCTGTCGGGCCAGTGGATGACCGAGACGATCGGCGGCTCGGACGTGGCCAACACGGAAACCGTGGCGCGCCGCGACGGCACCGGTCAGTGGCGACTGCATGGTCGCAAGTGGTTCACCTCGGCCATTGTCGGCAAATGTGCGCTGGCCCTGGCACGCCCCGACGATGGCGATGATCTGGCTCTGTTCTATGTCGAGACCCGCAACGACGACGGCACCTGGGCCGGCGTGACGATCAACCGCATCAAGGACAAGCTCGGCACACGCGAGCTGCCCACGGCTGAAATCCATCTCGACGGCACCCGCGCCTGGCCGCTGGGTGAGCTGGCCCATGGTGTGCGCCAGATCACGCCGATGCTGGGCATCACCCGCACCTGGAATGCCATTTGTGCCGTGGCCCACATGGCGCGCTGCATTGCGCTGGCACGCGACTACGCGCAACGGCGCAAGGCCTTCGGCAAGGCACTGATCGAGCAGCCGGCCCATGCGCGCACCCTGGCCGACATGCAGGCCGAATTCGAGGGCGCCTTCGCACTCGCCTTCGAGGTCGCCCATCTGCTCGGTCGGGTGGAGAACACCGCCGCCGACACACACGAAGCCGCCCTGCTGCGCCTGCTGACACCGCTGGCCAAGCTGTGGACCGGCAAGCTGGCCGTGGCCATCGCCAGCGAAACGCTGGAGTGCTTCGGCGGCAACGGTTACATCGAGGACACGGGTATGCCACAGCTGCTGCGCGACGCACAGGTCTATCCGATCTGGGAAGGCACCACCAACGTACTGTCGCTGGATGTGCTGCGGGCACTGGGCAAGGATGGTCTGGTGCCGTTCGAAAAGCATCTGGACGCGCTCGCCACTCCAGAGTGCGGTCCGGGCGACAGCGCCGTCCGCACTGCGCTTGAGGAATGCAAGTCGTTTCTGCACGCCGCTGGCGACGACCGGCAATGCCTGCAATTCAATGCCCGTGGACTGGCCACGACTCTGGCGCGAACCATGGCCACGGCCCTGCTCCAGCGCCAGGCTGCGCACGACGTGGCTTCGGGCCTGGGCAACGGCAGCTACAATGCGCTGCGCCGCTTCATTGCACACGGCCTGTCACGGCTGGATGCGGCAGAAGCGGACGAGCTCATGTCCCTGGCGAACTGCACGGAACCCCAATGAAGCAACTGGCCATCGTCACCACCGGCGGCACGATCGACAAGACGTATTTCGACGCCAAGTCCGACTACCAGATCGGCGCACCGCAGATCGGTGAAATCCTCACGCAACTGGAAGTGGCCTTCGAGTTCAGCCTGATTCCGATCCTGCGCAAGGACAGCCTGGAAATCACCGCGACGGACCGCGAGCTGATCCGCAATACCATCGCCGCCCAACCGCAGAAACACGTGCTTGTGACCCACGGCACCGACACCATGGTGGAGACTGCGCGTACGCTGGCCGACCTCGAGAACAAGGTCATCGTGCTCACCGGCGCTCTCAATCCGGCCCGCTTCCAGGGCTCGGACGCCGTGTTCAACATCGGTTGCGCCGTCGGCGCCGTGCAGTCACTGAGCGAAGGCGTGTGGATCGCCATGAACGGCCGCATCTGGAATCCTTCCACGGTACGCAAAAACCGCCAAGCCAACCGCTTCGAACCCGCCGCGTAGGGTGGGCAAAGCGCAGCGTGCCCACGGGGCTCGAAGCACCTCGCCGCAGCCTCGTAGGGTGGGCAAAGCGAAGCGTGCCCACGCAGATTCGAACCACCCCGCAACCGTGGACAGATGAAGCCTGCCCACTGCACTCCACAACCACGGGTACAGCCCTTTACGGCTCGCCAAAATCCCCATCCATGTCGTCTGCGCTGCCCCAATCGCGGGCAATCCTCCCGTTTTCAACATGGCGGTGAAAACTGGAGTACGGCCAATCAACCACACGGCTGACCAGGCCATGCTTGACCGGGTTGAAATGGACGTAGTCGAAATGACGCTGAAGATCCCGCTCGTCGCGGATCTGATGCTCCCAGAAGCGGCGTTGCCAGATGCCTTTCTCGCGCCTGTTGCGTTTGCTTTCGCTACGCTTCGCATCGGTCGGCAGCCCGCGGGAAAAGTTGCCCTTGATCCGCTGCCAGCGTTTTGAAAAATCGCCATCTCCCGGAGGCAGGGTCCAGATGGCGTGCAGATGCTCCGGCAGGACGCAGATGGCGACCGTTTCAAATGGCATTGCTGCGGCAACAGCGGCATACACCGATCGCAGCCGGTCAACATGTTGTACGAGGGTGGAGGCCTTGCGATTGGCCAGGGCCACCGTGAAGAAAAATGTGCCGCCAGGAACCAGACTGCGACGATAATGGGACATCCTCGCATTGTGCCGTCGCGGCGCAGGGCGGGCAAGATGACGCGTGGGCACGCCTTGCTTTGCCCACCCTACGATGCTTTGCCCATCCAAAAAAATCCGCGTGGGCACGCTTCGCTTTGCCCACCCTACGGGATTCGGGTGGGGGACCGCAGGCCAGGCAGAAATGAAAAGGCCCGCGGCATCGCCGCGGGCCTTTCCTGTTGCAAACTGATCAGGTGATCAGTTGGGGTGCTTGAGGCAGAACGTGTAGCTGCCGCTGCCACTGTAGGAAGTCACCTTCCACACGTAGTAGCCGCTGGAGCCGCTGTAGTTGATCTGCTCGTTGGCGGTGCTGGTGATCGACTGGGCGACGTTGGACCAGCTCCAGCCATTCCACTTCTGCAGGTACAGATCGAAATCGGCACCGGACGGACCTGTCAGGATGCCGCTGTGGGTGCCCGAGCTGTTGGAGTGGTAGTAGTTGCCTGCCGGCTCGTAGACCGACGCGCCACTGCTCAGCGACCCGGTGTACTGGGTATAGCCGGACGGGCAGGTACCGCCACCGCCACCGCCGCCACCCGTGCTCCAGGTCGCCTTGAGGCTGACACCGGAGAACGACTGGTAAGCGCGCACCTTGACGTGGTACGTGCCCGTGGACGGCGAGGCAAAGCTGCACGACTCGCTGTTGCCGCTCTTGTACGGACGGCAATCGTAGCTGCTGGTGGTCGGCGCCGAGCCGAACTTGACGTAGAGATCGGCGTCTCCGCTGCCACCGGAAATGGTCACCACCAGGTTGCTGGCACCGGAGGGGATATCCACGGTGTAGTCACCGGTGAAGTTGCCGGAGCTGGTCGACGGCACGCTGACGGCAACA
>CBFGSA010000196.1:0-3876 GCA_965651365.1 uncultured Rhodanobacteraceae bacterium
GCAGAAGAAGTAGAGCGCCCAGCGCGGAATGCTGCCGAACAGACTCAGGCCGTAGCCGTAGAAGATCGTCGTCATCACGATCGAGGTCATCAGGTAGTTGGTGAACGCCATGCGCCCCGCTGCCGCCAGTCGCGCGCGCGCCGCGGCGCTGGCAACCGTCTGGATCAGCAGCATGATCAGCGCCGCCCAGCCGATGGTCATGACGGCGTTGGGCGCCGTGGGAAGCGGCCGGCGCCCGCCGACGCGCGACAGCAGATCGAAGCCACTGTGCACCTGGTAGATGGCCAGGCCGATCAGTACCGGCAGGCCGATCAGGAAACAGCCGATCGCCCATTTGCGGTAGCGGGCCCTGTCCCACTCGCCGGTCAGCATGCCGGACTTGAACAGCGCCATGCCCAGCAGCATCAGGCCCACCGTCTGCCACACGATGACGGTGTTCTTGTAGATGAAGGGTCCGAGGAACGAACTCGCACGCTCGGTGGCGATGCTGCCGTAGCTACCGAGATAGGCGGCTACGTCCTCGGCATACCAGGGCGACTCCGGGCGCACGAACTTTGCCGGCACCTCCCCCGACGCAATGGCGTTCTTGAGTCCAAGCCAGTCCACCAGCGGGACAGCGATGCCGACAACGAAGAAGGCGATCGACCACAGCACCAGCGCACGGACGGACAGCTTGCGGAACAGGAACAGCAGCAGGCCGCAGACTGCGTAGTGCCGCAGAATGTCGCCGTCCCAGACCAGGAAGTAGTGCAGCAGGCCGAAGACGGCCAGCCAGGCCATGCGTGAATAGTGTGCGTCCACCGGATTGCGACCGGCCGCCACCGCGCGCTCGATGACCAACAGGGTGCTGGCGCCGAACAACACCGAGAACAGGCCGTACATCTTGGTATCAAACAGCACATAGTTGACGAACCAGGCCGCGATGTCGGCCGTCGCCGCCGGCCCACCCGCCAAGGGATTGTTGTAGGCGGAATAAGGAAGCGCGAAATGGACGATGTTCATCGTCAGGATGCCCATCACCGCGACGCCGCGGATGGCATCGAGGCTTTCGTAGCGGGGGCGAACCGGGACGCTCACGGTGTCCGTCCCGCGGCGGCCTTTCCAGGCATCGGGACACCCTGCCGCTTCCGCGCGGCGATCCAGGCATCGATGTGCCGCTCCAGCGCCGGCAGCGGCACCGAGCCGGTTTCCAGCACGGCGTCGTCGAAGTCGCGCAGGTCGAAGGCGTCGCCCAGTTCCCTGGAGGCTTTTGCGCGCAGGTCCAGGATCTTCATCTGCCCGATCTTGTAGCCCAGCGCCTGGCCGGGGTCGTCGATGTAGCGGTCGATCTCGTTGACCACGTCCTGGCGGGTCTGGGGCGAGTTGTCCATGCAGTACTTGATGGCTCGCTCGCGGCTCCAGCCTTTGGTGTGCATGCCGGTATCCACCACCAGCCGCATCGCGCGCAGCATTTCCTCGGCCAGTTGGCCCATGCGGTCCCAGGGGTCGTCGTACAGGCCCATGTCGTAGCCGAGGCGCTCCGCGTACAGGGCCCAGCCTTCGCTGTAGGCAATGAAGTAGGCGTTGCGGCGGAACATAGGCGCATCCGGCAACTCCAGTGCGCGGGCGAACTGGAAGTGGTGGCCGGGCACGCATTCGTGCAGGATCAGCGGCACCATCTCCCAGGTCGGGTGGGTTTCCGGCTTGTACAGGTTCACGTTGCAGTAGCCGGGCCGCGAACCGTCGGGCGTGCCCGGCGTGTAGTAGGCGATGGCGGCATCGGGCGCGATGTTGTCCGGGATCGCGCGCACGCCGTAGGGTAGCCGGGGAATGGTGCGCACGACCTTCACCAGTTCGGGATCGATGCGCTTGGCCACAGCGCGGTAGTGCCGCAGCAGCGCCTCGGGCGTTTTCTCGAAGAACTGCGGGTCGGTGCGCAGGAAAGTGAAGAACTCGGCCAGCGTGCCGTCGAAGCCGACTTCGGCCTTGACCTTCTCCATCCCGGCGCGGATGCGCGCGACTTCCTTCAGGCCGATGGCGTGGATCTGCGCTGGCGTCAGGTCGGTGGTGGTGTAGTAGTCCGCGAGGTAGGCGTAGTAGTCGGTGCCGTCCGGCAGGTCGGTGATCGCGATGCCATCGCGGGTGTGCGGCACGTACTCGTCGTTGAAGTACGTCAGCAACTTGCGGTAGGCGGGCACGACCTTGTCGCGGATGGTGCGCTGGGCGTCGGCGACCAGCGCCTCGCGGTCGGCCGCACCGATGGCATCGGGGAAGCGGGTTAAGGCCCGGTAGAACGGGCTTTGCGTCGGGTCATCGACGACCTGCGCGGCGATCTGCGACGCCACGCGCGGCGTCAATATCCTGGGCGGCACGTTGCCGGTTTTCACGCCCTCCTTCAACAACGCGATGGTCTGATCGACCAGTTTCGGCAGCGCCGCCATGCGCGCCAGCCAGTCGCGATAGTCCTTCACCGTGGCGAACGGCAGGAGCTGGGCCATGCCGTCGGCCATCTGGACCCCCATCTGATGGCTGATCTGCAGGTAGTGACGAAACCGTTGCGCGGCGATGGCGTGTTCGAGCTGCCACTCGAAGGTGTCGTAGTTCAGCCGGTCCGGCGCGGCCAGCGCAGCGCGGTCGATTGCGTGCAGGCGTTCCAGCGCGGCGCGATCTTCGGCCGCGCGCTTTTCGAACGCGGCTAGGCTCCAGTCGTCCCAGCGGTCGTTGAACCGGTAGTCGCCGTAGATGGTGGCGCTGATCGGGCTTTCGTGCATGCTTCGCTCCCACTGGGCGGCGAAGAAGGTGTCGAGCTTTTGCTTGACGGCGGTATCGGACACGGCCGGCGGCGGAACCTCGGCGGCCAGTGCGGGCGCGGCGAGCACGGCAGCGGGCATCACGGCAAGCGCCGAAACGAACGCAATGGCAGGTGCGAATCGGAAGATCTTCATAGGTATTCCTCCACAAGGACGGTTTGTCATGCCTTCCTGCGGCCCAGCCCCGGGATAAGCATCGGTACGCGCTGGCTGTACTCGACGTACTCGGGATGCATGCGCTTCAGATCCCGTTCTTCGAAGCGGACGGCAACCAGGATGTAGGCGGTAGCCACGATTGCGAACTCGAGATGGCCCACGGTCATGGTCGGGATGGCCCAGAACGCGATGATGAAGCCCAGATACAAGGGATGCCGGATCAGCCTGTACGGCAACGGGGTCTTGAAGCCGACCGGCGTCGCCGACTGTCCGCGCAGGTGCCGCCAGACCTGGCGCAGCCCGAACAGATCGGCGTGGCTGATCAGAAAGGTCGACAGCAGCACCAGCAGCCAGCCCAGGCCGAACAGGGCCCACAGCCCATTTCGCCCAAGCGGCGCCTGCACATCCCACACCGGCACCGGTATCGGGCGCCATTGCCAGAACAGCAGGATCAAGGCCAGGCTGGCGAACAGCACGAAGGTGCTGCGCTCGATGGGCTCGGGCACCAGTTTCGTCCACACGCGCTTGAACCCCTGCCGCGCCATGATGCTGTGCTGCAATCCGAACACGCCCAGCAACGCCGCGTTGATTGCCCATGCCAGGCCCATCGGGCTGTGCGGACCGCCCGCATCCACGGTGTGCGGGACACCGAAGCTCCCCGTGAAACCAATGGCGTACAGAAAGGTGAGAAAGAACACCGCGTAGCACGCCACGCCGTACAACAAAGCCAGGACTTTCATGGAATCCTCCTCGTGTCAGGCCCGCGCATCGTGGGTGATCGTGACGATGCGGCGGGCCGGGTTTGTCATGGGCCTGCTGTTCTGCCGCCAGTGCGGTGCGGATGAACGTGTACATGGCGTCGATTTCGGGATCGGTGAACCCGGAAACCCGCGCCGCCTGTATCGGAACAGCCGATACCGCCTGGTCAGCG
>CBFGSA010000197.1:0-3842 GCA_965651365.1 uncultured Rhodanobacteraceae bacterium
CGCAGCGCATGCCCCCGGCATCCGCTGAGCGCGTCCCCTCGCCCATCCCTGGTGCCGGGCGTCGGCCCGGCCGTCCAAATGTGCCAGTCATGGGTACCGACAAATTCGCCATCGGGAAGATTGGGATCGAACGCCGCAAATTCCCTGGTGTTGTTTCCGACCTGGAAAATCAGGAACGCGCTGTGTGTGCCACCCCCGCTCCCGGACATGTGCCCGTGGATGTGGCAGACATTACCTTGCGTGGTATTGAGGCGTGATGCTTTGCGGGGTCGCTGCAAGTGGCCGGGGCGGGATCCTCAGCCACCCGTCTCGGCAAAAAGCGTGCAGCCGCGTCCAGAGTCCAGGTGCAAGATGTACACAACCGAAGCCTGTGCGTACCCCGGTTCCTTGTCGGATGACCTTTCGATCCTTGTTTACAGCGATCTGTCTGCTTTTCGCTCTACACCGCAATCGCACGGCCAGTCCGGCTCTGGGCCACCGGCCGCGATGAAGCGGTCGATGCGTTTGGCCAGTACGGGCAGGGGTACCGATCCGAGCGACAGTACGGTGTCGTGGAAGAGGCGCAGATCGAACGTGTCGCCCAGGGCCTTCTCGGCCTTGGCCCGCAGGCGGCGGATTTCGAGATAGCCCAGCTCGTAGCTCAGCGCCTGGCCCGGCCAACTGATGTAGCGGTCGACCTCGTTTTCCACTTCGCGCCGGCTCAGTGCCGTGTTGCCCATCATGTAATCGATGGCCTTTTGCCGGCTCCAGCCCATGTGGTGGATGCCGGTATCGACCACCAGGCGGCAGGCACGCCACATCTGGTAGGTGAGAAAGCCGAAACGCTTGTATGGCGTGTCGTAAATTCCCATCTCCTGACCCAGATACTCCGAGTACAGGCCCCAACCCTCGCCATAGGCGGAAATGTAGCCGTCGCGGCGGAATTCAGGTTGGCCGGTGGCCTCGCGCGCCAGCTCCAGCTGCAGTGCGTGGCCGGGATAGGACTCGTGCAGGGTCAGCGCCGGCATGTTGTACAGTGGCCGCGACTTGAGGTCGTAGGTGTTGACCAGGTACACATCCGGGCCGCCGCGACCGGACGTGTAGTAGGGCGCGATGGCCGCCGGCACCGGCTTGATGGTGAAGCGCGCACGCGGCAGATGGCCAAAAAATCGCGCCATCTGGCCGTCCACTTCCTTGGCCACCCAGGCGCTCTTGTTCAGAAGCTCCTGCGGCGTTTTGGCATAAAACCGTGGGTCGGTGCGCAGAAAATGCAGGAACTCGGCGAAGCTGCCCTTGAAGCCGGCGTCGGCCATGGCCTTGAGCATTTCGGCGTGGATCTTCGCCACCTGCTCAAGGCCGGTCTTGTGGATCGTATCGGGTGACTGGTCGAGGGTCGTGTACTCGCGGATCTGCTGGCGGTAAAAGGCCTTGCCGTCGGGCAGGTCTTCGGCGGCCAGGGTCTTGCGCGCCTGTGGCAGGTACTCGGTGCGGAAGAACGTCAGCAGCTTCTGATAGGCCGGAATCACCTGGTCACGGATGATGGCCTGGGCCTCGCCACGCAGCTGCTGGGCGTGATCATCGTCGATGTCGGGAGCAAGCTGCTTGAATGGGCGGTAGAAACGGCTCCGGGTGGGTTTGTCCAGATCCGCCTCCGCGGCGATCGACGCATCGCGCCCGTCCAGCACGGCACGCGGCACGCTGAATCCGCGCTTGAGGCCGGCCCGCATGTTTGCGATCTGCTGATCGAAGTACGCCGGGATTTCCTTCAGCTGCCCCAGATAGTGCCAATAGTCCCTGATCGTCCGCAGGGTCGGCTCTTCAAGCTGGTAGTGGATGTCGGACCAGAATGCCGAGTCACTGTTGAACGGCATTTGCCAGGTCTTGAACTGCTGGTCGGCGACCCGATTGGCAATCTGTCGGTGATATACGGCGTAGTTGACCTGGTTGGTCGGCGACAACTCGCCCACATCCAGCGTATCGAGTCGTTTCAGCACGCGCCGCCAGTACGCCAGGCGCTGCGCCTGACTGGCAGCATCTACCGAGTCAAGACGGCTGTTGTCGGGCAGCTTCAGATCCTTCGGGCCAGTGCCTTTGCCACTGCGCCAGGCATATTCCTGGCTGTAGATGGCCTTGAAGCGGCTGTCGGCAGCGGCCGCATGCGCGGCAAGCTGGGGCGAGACGACAAGTGCGGCAAAAACCGCAGCAGCGATGAACTTCATGAATCCACTCTCGGTTGCCTGCATGGGTGCATCATCGCAGATTGCGCGCCGGAAGCCTGCATGGCCGAGCCGAAGCCACGCGAAAGCGGCGCATGACCGCAATGCGACGGGCAAGTGACAAGCGGTGAGCAGTGAGCGGAACTTTCCGCTTGCGGCCTGCCGATTCTCCGCTCACGAACGCTCCATCGCGGCTACGGGCCGCTCCTACTGGTAGGCGCCGACGGCGAGTTGCAGCATGATGCGCATTTCCTCGCGCAGCGACACCGGCGAGATGATTTCGGCCTCGGGGCCGTACTTGAGCACGTCCATCAGCAGTTCGCGCGAGTTCGAGTAGGGCAACTTGAGCTCGTAGCTGCCGTCGTCCAGACGGCGGCCCTGCTGCTGCGAATGCCAGTGCTCGTCGGCAACCCAGCGTGCGGCGTGTTCGGTGAAGCGGATCACGGCCCAGTTGCGCGGCGCGCCGGCGAAAATGCCGAAGCTGGAGCTCAGCGATTCATCCAGTTCCTCGATCGGCACGTCGCGCGCCTCATCGTCCAGCGCGCGAATGTCGCGAATGCGGTCGACGGCGAAGCTGCGCAGCGCCTCGCGACCGTCGTCCCAGGCGTCCAGATACCAGTTGTCGCGGTAATGCGTCAGGCGCTGCGGCGAAACCTTGCGCTGGCTGTCGCTGTCGCTGGTGCGGGCGCGGTAGCGGAATTGCAGCTTGCGCCGCTGCAGCACGGCGCCGGCGACCACCTGGAACACGTGCTGGTCGAAACGGCGCGCGCCCCAGGCGACCACGCGGATGCGCTCGACCGGTACGCTTTTCTGGCCGGTCTGCTCGCTCAAAAGCTGCTCGATGCGCTGCTTGATCGGCTCCAGGGTTCCGGCCAGCACGCCCGGATCGGAGCGCCCCAGCATTTCGTGCAAGGCGATCAGCGCCGCCAGTTCCTCGCTGTTGAGCCACAGGCCCGGCAGCTCGTACAGTTCGATCTGCTCGCGGTCGTAGGCAAAACCGGCCTGGTGGTCCTCGCCGCTGCCGGTGATCGGTGCGCCCAGGGCATCGCGCAGCAGGGCCACATCGCGGTACACGGTGGCGCGCGAGCACTCCAGGTCGGCCATCAACTGCTGGGTCGACACCGGATAGCGCGCGTTTTTCAGCGTGCGGTGCAGGGTCAGTATGCGCTGGTAACGATCCATGGACGCAAGCATAGCGCAGCATGGCCGGGGGGCAATCAGGTAATATCGACCTTCCCGGTCGGGATCAGGAGATGACAAATCAAACGCGGGCAGTGACCGCTGAGCCTCCGGGGGTGCCTCATTGGAGCAGCCGACAATGCTTGAATTCGTCATTCCGGACATCGCGAAGCGATGATCCGGAATCCATTTTCTGGCCTGGAACGCCACGCAAACAGGTGGATTCCGGGTTCCACGCTGCGCGTGGCCCCGGAATGACGGGGAACGGGCAATCGTCTGGGGCAAACAAGTGATTTGGTGCTTTTCTACAAACAACTGCGGACAGCGAACCCAATTTCGTCACAACCGTGCCTGCACCCGCGCTTGGGTATTTGGCCACGAACCTGCTTGAGGCGGGCGACGCAGTCATGCCGCATAAACATTTGCCGTTGAACACGCCCACGGGCGATGAGGTAAAGACCACCACGT
>CBFGSA010000198.1:0-3757 GCA_965651365.1 uncultured Rhodanobacteraceae bacterium
TCTGGCGCTGTTGTGCCAGATGGCAGCCTTCTGTTCGGGACTCGGGACTCGGGACCCGAAACACGCAAGCCGGAACAATCCGCTACAAGCCGGAACAATCCGCTAAAGTAGGGCCCTGCTGAACGAAGTGAAGCGCACCGATCAACATGCCCGACAGCCCCACAACCCGCCTCGCCGTCCTGATCGACGCCGACAACGCCCAGCCCTCGCTGGCCGAGCCGCTGCTGGCCGAGGTGGCCAAGTACGGCACCGCACACGTCAAGCGCGCCTACGGCGACTGGACCGGTACCCGGCTGAAGGGCTGGAAGGATCAGTTGCTGACCCAGTCGATCCAGCCGATGCAGCAGTTCGGCTACACCAAGGGCAAGAACGCCACCGACTCGGCGCTGATCATCGACGCCATGGACCTGCTCTACACCGGCAATTTCGATGGCTTCTGCATCGTGTCCAGCGACAGCGACTTCACGCGCCTGGCCGGGCGCATCCGCGAATCGGGCCTGATCGTCTACGGCTTCGGCCAGAAGAAGACCCCCGAACCCTTCGTCGCTGCCTGCGACAAGTTCATCTACACCGAAATCCTCGGCAGCCGTCCGGACGAGGAATCGCAGCTCAAGCCCAGGAGCGGCGCCCAGCTCAAGCAGGACAGCGGCCTGATCAACCTGATCCGCAATGCCATCGACGCAGCCTCCGATGAAGACGGCTGGGCCGAGCTCGGCAATGTCGGCTCGATCATCACCAAGCAGCGCCCCAACTTCGACTCGCGAAGCTGGGGCTACGGCAAGTTGAGCGAGCTGATCGCGGCCATCAACCTGTTCCAGCTCGAACGCCGCAGCACCGGCGAAGGCCGCCCGCGCGTGGTCCAGGCACGCAACAAGGCGCGCAAGTAGCAATTGCTGCCATCGATGACACCCGAACGCGACACCAAGGACAACTTCGCCGCAAGGTGGGTGAAATCGGGTTGACTGGCCCGGCCCGAGCGCCGCACCGTGGCACACTGTGCCGATGAGCGAAGCGCTGCATACCCTGGCCCACCCCGCCGGGCACGAGGTCACCATCCGCAAGAGCCGATTTCTGGCCCGGGCCGCGCCGGTGGCGGACGAAGCCGGGACCATGGCCTTTTTGCAGCAGATCGCGCAGAGCGATGCCAACCACAACTGCTGGGCCTGGCGCATCGGCCAGCGCTACCGTTTCAGCGACGACGGCGAGCCCGGCGGCAGCGCCGGCAAGCCGATCCTGATGGCGATCGAGGGCCAGAATCTGGACCGCGTGATGGTCGTGGTCACGCGCTGGTTCGGCGGCATCAAGCTCGGTGTCGGCGGCCTGATGCGCGCCTATGGCGGCACCGCCGCCGAGTGCCTGCGCCAGGCGCACACCGTGCCCATCGTCGACATGCAGGCCGTGTGCTTCGGCATCGCCTACCCCGAGCTCGAACGCCTGCGCGCCCGCATCCAGGACTGGAACACACAAACGCTCAACGAAAACTACGGTGCCGAACACGTGCAGATCACCCTGAAACTGCCCACCGACCGTGTCCCGGAATTCGAACAAATCCTGTCCAACCTCAGCCGCGGCCAATCCAGCCTGCACTCGATTGATTAGCCACAATCCGCGTCATCCTGGGCCCACGGCAGGCCGAACGAACCATGCACGCCCGCCCGCGCCGTCATCTTGGGGCCGCCGAAGGCGGAACCCGGGATCCATTTTTTGGATGTTCAAATTTCCGGCAGGACCGACTATCCAGGAAATTGACTATGGATACCGGGTTCCGCGCTACGCTCAACCCCAGGATGACGAACCTTCATGTGCAATGATTGGCCAATTACCATCACCTTGAACCCCCACCATTCACCCGCACATCAAGACGATGCCCAAGCCATCCAAATCACCCGACGACAAACGTGCCGGACTCGGTGCCCTGCGCCGCCTGTGGCCATTCATGCGCCGGCACAAGGGGCTGTTCTTCGGCTGGCTGATCTTCCTCGGCATTTCCTCGGGCGCCAACCTGGTGCTGCCGGTCGCCGTGCGGCACATGATCAACAACGGCTTTGCCGACACCGACCCTTCCGTCATCAACCAGACCTTCATCGCCCTGTTCGGAGTGGCCCTGATAATCGCGCTGGCCACGGCGGCACGCTTCTACTGCATCACCCTGCTCGGTGAGCGCTCGCTGGCCGACCTGCGTCGTCACCTGTACGATCATCTGATCCGGCTCGATCTGGGCTTTTTCGAAAAATCCCGCGTCGGCGAGCTGATCTCGCGCCTGGGCACCGACACCGAGCTGGTGCAGACCCTGGTCGGCTCGGGCATCTCGGTGGCGCTGCGCTCGGTGGTGATGCTGATCGGCGCCACCGTCGCCATGATCATCACCAGCCCGCGTCTGGCCGGCCTCACCGGCCTGGTGATTCCGGCGGTGATGCTGCCGATCCTGATCTTCGGCCGCCGCGTGCGCAAGCTGTCGCGCCAGAGCCAGGACCGGCTGGCCGACGCCAGCGCGATCGCCAACGAAACCCTCAACGCCAGCCAGGCCATCAAGGCCTACTCACGCGAAACCACCGAGAGCACCCGCTACGGCCAGGCCATCATCAATGCCCTGGCCACCGCCCGCCAGCGCATCGGCATGCAGTCGGGTCTCACCGCCGCCGTGATCAGCCTGATCTTCGGCGCCATTACCCTGGTGCTGTGGGCCGGCGCGCGCAACGTACTGGCCGGCGACATGAACGCCGGCGTGCTGGGCCAGTTCGTGCTGTACGCCATCTTCGCCGCCGGTGCGGTGGGCGGCGTCAGCGGCGTATGGGGCGAAGTGATGCGGGCTTCCGGCGCCATGGGCCGCATCGGCGAGCTGATGGACCAGCAGCCGGAAGTGCGCGCGCCGGCCAGACCGCAACGGATTCCGGGCCGGCCCCGCGGCGACCTGGCGCTGGAACACGTCGAGTTCCGCTACCCGACCCGGCCGGAAACCGCCGCGCTGAGTGATTTCAGCCTCAGCGTAGAGCCGGGCGAAACGGTCGCCCTGGTCGGCCCGTCCGGCGTCGGCAAGAGCACCGTGTTCGCCCTGCTGCTGCGCTTCTACGATCCGCAGTTCGGCCGCATCACCCTCGATGGCGTGGATCTGCGCCAACTGGCCCTGGACGAGGCCCGTGGCGCCTTCGCCCTGGTGCCCCAGGACACCGTGATCTTCGCCGGCAGCGCCGCCGACAACATCCGCTTCGGCCGCGACGAGGCCGACGACGAGGCCGTGATTGCAGCGGCCACCGCCGCCGAAGCCGACAGCTTCATCCGCGAGCTCCCGGAAGGCTACGACACCGAGCTTGGCGAACGCGGCGTGCGCCTGTCCGGCGGCCAGCGCCAGCGCATCGCCATCGCCCGCGCCATCCTGCGCGACGCACCCATCCTGCTGCTCGACGAAGCCACCTCCGCCCTCGACGCCCAATCCGAAGCGGCGATCCAGCAAGCCCTGGCACGACTGGAAAAAGACCGCACCACCCTCGTCATCGCCCACCGCCTGGCCACCGTCCAGCGCGCCGACCGCATCATCGTCATGGACGCCGGTCGCATCGTCGCCCAGGGCACCCACGACACCCTGCTCGCCCAGGGCGGCCTCTACGCCGACCTCGCCCACCTGCAGTTCAACCCCTGACGCAGACCCCGACCGCTTGCAGCGAGAGCCACCCCGTAGCAAGATGAGGCCACAACCCAGCGTACAAAAGAATAATCCCAACGCTACACGGCCGTATTAGGCAACCGAACCGGCGTAACG
>CBFGSA010000199.1:0-3722 GCA_965651365.1 uncultured Rhodanobacteraceae bacterium
ATCTCGGTGATCTTGGCGTCGCGGAAGTAGCGCTCCAGCGGCATTTCGCGCGAGTAGCCCATGCCGCCATGGATCTGCACGGCCTGGTGGGTGATCCACATGGCCGACTCCGATGCCGTCAGCTTGGCCACCGAAGCCTCGGTCGAAAAGCGCCCGCCATTGGCCTGCGCCTGCTGCTTGGCCCAGGCCGCGCGCAGGGTCAGGTAGTAGGAGGCGTCGAGCTTGCATTTCATGTCGGCAATCTTCTGCTGGATCATCTGGAAGCTGCCGATCGACTCGCCGAAGGCCTTGCGCTCGCGCGAGTATTCCAGCGAAGCCTCATACGCGGCCCGGGCCACACCGACCGCCTGCGAGGCGATGCCGATGCGCCCGGCATCGAGCACGCCCATGGCAATCTTGAAGCCGTGCCCGACCTCGCCGACGATTTCCTCCGGCTGCGCCACGTAGCCATCGAACTCGATCTCGCAGGTGGCCGAAGCGCGAATGCCGAGCTTGGGTTCGGTCTTGCCGCGGCTGAAGCCTTCACGCTCGGTATCGACCATGAACGCGGTAATGCCACGCGCGTGCTTGTCCGGATCGGTCATTGCGAACAGCAGGATGTAGCGCGCCACCGGGCCGGAGGTGATCCAGCTCTTCTTGCCGTCAATCCTGTAGCTGCCATCGTCCTGTCTGACCGCACGGCAGCGCATCGCGGTGGCATCGGAACCGGACTGCGGCTCGGTCAGGGCGAAGGCGCCAATGGCCTCGCCCGAGGCAATCGGCTTGACGTATTTCTGCTTCTGTTCCTCGCTGCCGAACTTCATCAGTCCGTTGCAGTACAAGGTGTTGTTGACCGACATGATGGTCGAGTGCGCGCAGTCGGCCGCGGCAATCTCGATCATCGCCAGCGCATAGCTGATCGCGTCCATGCCGGCCCCACCGTACTCGCTGGGCACCTCGATGCCCATCAGGCCCATCTGGCCCATCTCGCGGATGTTGTCCAGCGGAAACTCGCCGGACTGGTCGAATTTCCCGGCTTCCGGGGCAATGCGCTTCTGGGCGAAGTCGCGGGCAATCGACTGGATCGACAACTGGTCGTCGGTGAGGGCGAAATCCATGGAGGTCTCCTGTACGGCCGCGGCGCGCAGGCGCCGCGGCAAATGGCGAAAATTCATGCAGGCCGCCGCGCCGTCCGGGAGCGCCACTCGGCCGATACAGCCGTCCATGGTACCGGATTCATGGCTTGACGCGCAGCAGACCAGGGTCTAGCCTTGCATCTTTGTATCAAGATAAAGGGATATTGACTTGGATCTGGCGACCACTTCCGTGATGCTGCGCCTGCTGGCCGATGCCACGCGGGTACGCCTGCTGAGCCTGCTGCAGCGCGAGGAACTGACCGTGGCCGAGCTGTCCACCGTGCTGCGGCTGGCACAGCCACGGGTTTCCACGCATCTGGCCAAGCTCAAGGAAGCCGGCCTGGTACACGATCGCCGTGCGGGCGTGTCGGCCTACTACCGTAGCAACAACGATCCGGGCTCGGATCTGGACGGCCTGCTGGCCGTCATCAGCGACAGCCTGGACGATGCCGTGTTGGACCAGGACCGTCAGCGCCTGCCCGAGGTGCTGGCCAAACGCGCCGATGAGCAGGGCTGGGCCGATTCCGTGGCCGGCGACATGGAGCGCCACTATTCCCCCGGGCGCACCTGGGAAACCCTGGCCCGCGCCCTGCTGCAACTGCTGGAAACGGGCGATGTGCTGGATATCGCCTCGGGCGACGGCGTGCTGGGCGAACTGCTGGCGCCGCATGCGCGTTCGGTGACCTGCATCGATGCCAGCGCCCGCGTGGTCGAGGCTGCGCGCAAGCGCCTTGCATCCTTCAAGAACGTGGATGTGCACGAAGGTGACATGCACGCACTCAAACTGGGCCGCAAACGCTTCGACCTGGTATTGATCATGCACTCGCTGACGCATACCGACGAACCGGCCCAGGTACTGGCCGAAGCCGCGCGCGTGCTCAAGCCCGGCGGCCGTCTGCTGGCCACCACCCTGGCGCGGCATGTGCATCGCGCCGTGGTCGAACCCTTCGATCATCGCAACCTCGGCTTCCACGTCAACGAGCTGACGCGCATGGCGCACGACTGTGACCTCAAGGTGATCGAATGCCAGCGCATCTCGCGCGAGCGCAAGCCGCCGCATTTCGAGATTCTGAGCCTGCTGGCGCAAAAGCCGACCGGCAAGGCATGAGAAACACGCTCCGCAAATGAAAGCGAAAATGCAAAGAGTCTCCGCTGACCGAGAGCATGCCTCAACGATCAACTATCCCGTCATTCTGGACGCCGCGCAGCGCCGATTCAGAATCCACGTCCTTGCCGCGAACTCCAAGCATGCAGGTGGATTCCGGGTTCCGCGCTTTGCACGGCCCCGGAATGACGGGAGCCTTGAGGTACCGGCAGGAACCATGCGCCGCGTGAGCGCTCCTGCCCTTGCCGGCTTTCCATTCGCGTTCATTTGCGGACTGATTCATTCACAAGGCAGACGATGAGCAACACACTTCCCTGGCTGCACCCGGACCGCGTCGAGGCACTGGAAAATGCAGCGCAACAGCGCATCCTCGTGATCGACGGTGCCACCGGCACGATGTTGCAGGGCTACAAGCTGGATGAAGCCGGCTATCGCGGCGAACGTTTCGCCAATGGCTACGACGGCGAGCATCCACCCGAAGATCGGCGCCAGCGCGAGCTCAAGGGCGACAACGATCTGCTGAGCCTCAGCCGGCCGGAGATCATCCGCGAGGTGCACAAGGCCTATCTCGACGCCGGTGCCGATCTGGTCGAGACCAACACGTTCAACTCGACCGCGATCAGCCAGTCCGACTACGGCCTGGAGCATCTGGTATGCGAGCTGAACCGCGAAGGCGCACGACTGGCGCGCGAGGCCTGCAAGGCCAAGGAGAAGGAGACCCCCGACAAGCCGCGATTCGCGATCGGCGTGCTGGGCCCGACCAGCCGCACGGCCTCGATCAGTCCCGACGTCAACCGGCCCGAGTTCCGCAATACCAGTTTCGACGAGCTGGCGAAAAATTACCGCGAGGCAGTGCGCGGCCTGATCGAGGGTGGTGCCGATCTGCTGATGATCGAAACCATCTTCGACACGCTCAATGCCAAGGCCGCCGTGTACGCGATCGAAGACGTGTTTGCCGAAGCTGGCGGGCGCCTGCCGCTGATGATTTCGGGCACCATCACCGACCAGTCCGGCCGCACCCTGTCAGGCCAGACCACCGAAGCGTTCTGGTATTCGATGCGCCACGCCAAGCCCTTCAGTGTCGGCCTCAACTGCGCGCTGGGTCCCGAAGACTTGCGCCAGTACGTCGCGGCGCTGGGCAAGGTGGCCGACTGCCAGGTCAGTGCACATCCCAATGCCGGCCTGCCGAATGCTTTCGGCGAGTACGACCAGACACCGCAGGACATGGCCGCCATCATCGGCGACTATGCCCGCTCGGGCCTGGTCAACCTGGTCGGTGGCTGTTGCGGCACCACACCCGGGCACATTCGCGCCATTGCCGATGTCGTGGCCGCCGTGCCACCCCGCAAAGCTGCCACGCCGCACGCCTGGTGTCGGCTGTCGGGCATGGAACCGTTCGTGATCACGCCCGAGACCCTGTTCGTCAATGTCGGCGAGCGCACCAACGTCACCGGCTCGGCCCGCTTCAAGCGCCTGATCAAGGACGGCGAATTCGACGAGGC
>CBFGSA010000200.1:0-3638 GCA_965651365.1 uncultured Rhodanobacteraceae bacterium
GATTCCCGATTCCCGATTCCCGATTCCCGATTCCCGATTCCCGATTCCCGATTCCATGCGTACCACGCTCAAAATTGACGAAGACGTGCTGGCCGCCGCGCGAGCCCTGGCCGAACAGCAGCGCAAGACATTGGGCGAGGTCGTCTCCGAGCTTGCGCGCAAGGGCCTGACGCCAGCGCCACCGGCGCCGAAGTACCGCAACGGTATCCGCCTGATGCCGGTTCGTGACGGTGCCACGCCGGTCACTCTGGAGTTGGTGAACCGGCTGCGCGACGAATTGCCGTGAGCGCGCCGGCGGCATCATTGCCCGCTGGCGTGACCGAGCAGCGGGGTCGATGGCAGCACCGACAACCGATCTACTTGCTGGACGTCAACGTGCTGATTGCCTTGCTTGACCCGGTGCATAGCTGTCACCAACGCGCACATGCATGGTTTGCGGACTGCGTCGACGCCTGGGCGAGCTGCGCCATTACCCAGAACGGCTATGTCCGAATTGTCAGTCAGTCGCGTTATCCCAATGCCAGTGCCTCTCCCGCCGAGTCCGCCGAACTGCTGGCCGATCTGTGCGCTCGCCCCGGACATCAATTCTGGAGCAGCGACCTGAGCCTGCTTGATCGCGAGTCGATTGATCGCGAACGTCTGTTGACGTCAAGTCAAGTGACCGACACATGGTTGCTCGCTCTGGCCGTCAAACATGGCGGGCGCTTGGCCACCTTCGACCAGCGCCTGGTTGTCGATGCGGTTCGTGGCGGCCGTCAGGCCCTGCACGTGATTTGAAATCTCGGATCTACGGCGTGCCTGCGCAGACCCCGGATTTGGGTGCCGCCTCGGTGTTCGCTTGCCGGGCCTGGCGTGCGTGCTCGCGCTCGCTGACCCAACCCGCCGGTGGCTGGGTGTCGACGCCATGCCTTTTCAGCAGCGCGATCACACCGGGGATTTCGCCACCATCGTCCAGCGTGGCCCGATAGCTTTCAAGCGAATCGACCTTGCCATTGAGCATCAGCCCGGTCCAGGATTGCTGTTACCAGTCCAGTGTGTGGCTGGCGTGCTCAGCGCTTTGACGGTCGGCCTGGTCGAGCGCGCTACGGCGCCACAGCGCCAGTCCGACTCTGGCCGCGATCAGTGACGGGTCGTGACTGAGCATCACGCCGATCTGGCGACAGGCCTGCTGGCGTGCGGCGAAGTCGTCTCCATCCTCCTTGCAGACCTGGCCAATGCTGCCGTATTCCGGCATGTCTGCAACCGCGAACATCGATGTTGCGGCCATTAGCTCGGCCAGGGTGGTGTTGTCCACATCGGGATGTCGCTCGCTGAATTCGGCGGGCAACGGCTCAGGCATGGCAGGCACGGCGATCGTCGCAAGGCCACGCTGCGCGCGTTGGCGCAGAGCCGGATACCAGGTCTTGAACGTCTTGGCATCGGCCATCGACTGCAGGATCGCCGACACCTCGTTGCTGTCCTGACGGGACCGGGCATCGGCCAGCGCCGGCATCAGGTAGCCTGCATCCTCGGGTGCCGCCTGGTGCAGGTGCTCGGCATGGGCGGCGACATCGCAGCCGGCCACGCGGGTGCAGACCGCAAGCGTGAGCGAGGCAATGTCCGGTGCATTCGGTGCCATCGCCGCCGCGCGATCCAGCAGCTGCAATCGCCGGGTATCCAGCTTGTTCTTTGCTGCCTTCCGCTCCGACTCAGTCAAGCTGCCATCGTAGAGGGTCATCGACACCGGCAACATCAGCGCGGCCGTCGTCAATGTATCAGCCAACCCTTGGTCGCTCAGCAATTGAACGATGCGGCTCTGCCAGGCATGGGCTTGGGCCTGCACCTTGCCAAGATCGGGCGATGGCGCTGGCTCGACCGTGGTGGCCACGGCGATCGGCGGCACACATATGGCTAGAACCAGGCCAACCCTTTTCAAAACACTGCGCATATCCGTCTCCATCCAGAAAGTGCGTCTCAAACGTAGCACGACCGGCGTCCGTACCCGTACGTGCATGTACGAATACGGACATCCGAGCGCGGGGGTGCAGATATAAGTCCTTGATTTTACGCTCTTCGAGCGTGACTGAAACCTGGCACGGAACTTGCGAAACACGGGACATGGACATTGCCAATCCCAAACTGAAACAGCGCAAGAAGCGCAAGCGCCTGCTGATCATCGGCGGCGGAGTGCTGGCATTGCTTGCGGTGCTGGCCACTGCCGCGTGGATGGGGCCGGCCTTGCCGAGCGCGGATCGCTCCAGCCTGTGGATCGGCACCGTCAAGCGCGGCGACATGCTGCGCGAAGTGCGCGCCACCGGTACCCTGGTGCCGCGTCACAAGCGCTGGATCTCGGCCGCCACCGCGGCCCAGGTCGAGAAGATCGAGATCTGGCCGGGCGCCGAGGTTCAGCCCGATACCGTGCTGATGACGCTGAGCAACCCGGAGGTTGCTGATGCGCTGCGCAATGCCCAGGCCCAGGTGGCCGCGGCCCGGGCCGATGTCGCGGCCAGGCGCACCCAGTTGCAGTCACAATTGCTGGACGAGCGCTCGGCGCTGGCCCAGGCCGAGTCCGACTATGCCTCGGCCAAGGTCAAGGCCGAGGCCGATGCCAAGGCGGTGAAGCTGGATCTGATCCCGCGGGTGCAGTACCAGCAGGGCCAGATCGCCCTCAAGCAGCTCAAGGCGCGCATGCAGATCGAACAGCAGCGCGTCGACTCGTTCGCGGCCAACATGAAGGCGCAGATGGATGCGGTCAAGGCGCATCTGGCGCAGCAGGAAAGCAACCTGCAGTTGCGCCAGCGACAGGCCGATGCGCTGAAGGTCACCGCCGGCATTCGCGGCGTGCTGCAGCAGGTCGCGGTGCAGGAAGGTGCGCAGGTCGCCGCCGGCGCCAAGCTGGCCCAGGTGGCGCGCCCGGACGTGCTGATCGCCCGGCTCAAGGTGCCCGAGGTGCAGGCCAAGGATGTGGCCCTCGGCATGCCGGTAGCGGTCGACACCCACAACGGCGTGGTGGCCGGCAAGGTCGAGCGCATTGACCCGGCGGTCAGCAACGGCAGCGTGCAGGTGGACGTGAACCTCACCGGCAAGCTGCCCGAAGGCGCGCGCCCGGACCTGTCGGTGGACGGGCGCATCCGCATCGCCCAACTGAACAACGTGCTGTCGGTCGGCCGCCCGGCGCTGGCCAAGACCGACAGCGACATCAGCCTGTTCCGGCTGGACACGGACTCGAACATCGCCACCCGCATTCCGGTGCGCATCGGCGCCACCTCGGTCGACCGGGTCGAGGTGCGCAAGGGCCTCAAGGCCGGCGACCAGGTGATCCTGTCCGACACCAGCCAATGGGACAACTACGACCGCATCCGCATCGAATGACACAGCAAAAGCCATGGGTCCGCGGATGAACGCACAAAACCTCCAGTCCGCAAATGAACGCGAATAAACGCAAATGAAAATACAGAAGCAAAAAATGGAGTTTTTCCAGCCGGACGCTATTTCTGTGAGCTCGCTCTATCCAATACAGAATTCGCTCTTGCCCGGTCCTGTTTGCGTTCATTGGCGTTCATCTGCGGACAAGTTCCTTCCAGAAATTCCAAGCCACACGGTGAAACCATGAACGAAACCAGCAACGTCATCACCCTCGAAGGCATCCGCAAGGTGTT
>CBFGSA010000201.1:0-3627 GCA_965651365.1 uncultured Rhodanobacteraceae bacterium
CCTCCTCTCCGCGATGAACCCCGAGCCGGGCAGGCAACTGCCCGGCTTTTTTGTGTCTGCGCGTTTTCAAGCGGCAGAATCCGCAGCAATGGCTCCAGCCCGCTGCCATCCCCGTCAAAGCGGGAATCCGCTGAATTCAGATCTCCGAGAGAGCGTCAAAGGCACTGGATTCCCGCTTTCGCGGGAATGACGAAAAGCGCAATTGCGGTCACCCTCGACCGCAATTGCGCACACCGCAACATGCCGCAACGGGTGGTTTGCTCAATCAGCCAGTTCGAACTGCGTCTGGCGGCTGGCCGGATCGGCCTTGACCAGGCGCGCCCGGACACGCTGGCCCAATGGCAGTTCGCGCGTGCTCTCGATGCGCGCCTCGACGGCCGGCTGGCGAATCATGATGTCGCCGCGATCTGCTCGCCCGGAGTCCAGCTCGATGATGGCGCCCTCGAAGCATTCGCCCACGCGTGACTCAAGCACCAGGGACTCGGCCAGATTGAGCACGGCGTTTTCATAGCGGCCGGCGCGCGTCGCCGATTCGCGCATGATGTCGGGCAGCGTGGGCAGCGCATCCAGCGCCCACGGCGGTACCGGCTCTCCGGCACACAGGGCCACGCACACCTCGCCGCTGAAGCGGTCAACCAGACGCCGCAGCGGTGCCGTGGCATGGGCGTAGCGCGCCGCCAGAGCCGAATGTTCGGGCTGTTCGGGCAGATCGCCGTCGAAGGCGGCGTAGCCGGCGCCGCGGAACACCGTGGTGGCCGCCACCATCATCGCCACATGCTCCGGCCGCGCCGGATCCAGCGAGCGCAGAAACTCGGCGTAGCCCTGTCCGTCAGGCCAGTCGACATGCAGGGCGTGTGCGGTGTGATGCAGGCGGCGGATGGCCCAGCCCGGAGTTGGCGGCAGGGTGCGCAAAATGCCGACCTTGTGCTCGCACATCAGGTGCGCCGCGGCCATGCCGGTCAGCAAGGAGATCTGGGCATTCCACTGGTCGATCGGCAGCGTGGGCCGGTACTCCAGATCCAGGCGGCCATCGATCACGCGCACTTCCTGCTCCGGCAACGGCAAGCTGATGCCGCCGCGTTTGCGCTCACGCGCGATGCGCAGCTCACCGATTTCCTTCAGCAGAGCCCACATCGGCCCGGCCCTCCCGGCCGCGATCTGCTCGTGCATTCCCCGATAGTCGAGCTTGGCCCGACTTTTTACCCGCGCCCTGCGCACATCCACGGCAACACCCTCACCGCTGGCATCCAGATCCATCTGCCAGAGCAGGGCCGGCCGCAGTTGATCGGGCAGCAGCGAAGCCGCGCCCTCGGACAGCACCTTGGGATGCAGCGGAATCTTGCGGTCTGCCCCGTACAGGGTCTCGCCGCGGCGACGCGCTTCCTCGTCGATCACGCCTCCGGGTTCGACAAAAGCGGCAACATCGGCGATCGCGTACCAGACCCGATAGCCGTCGTCCCGGCGTTCCATGTACATGGCCTGGTCCAGATCCATGGCCGCGGGCGGATCCAGGGTAAGCAACGGGATATCGGTGCGATCCAGCGCCGGCAGACGCGGATTCGCAGCGGCCTGCCCGGCAGCCCTCTCCACGGCATCCGGAAACGCATCCGACAACTTCTGCTCCTGGCGGATGGCTTCAACACCTGCGTGAAGTTCGCCGTTGACGTCTGGGTGGATGCGGATGCTGCGGCTGCAAGACATTGTCGACTCCGTGATGGAAAACTCTGCCGTACATCATAGGCAGCGCGAACTCCGATTGCAGGTCCCGGGAAGTCACTACCACCCGATCGGTATCGCACCAACTTGCTATTTACCTGACGCGTACATAATATACGCATCCATGATTGACCCCGTTACCGCTCGTGGCCTGGGCCTGCAACTGATGCACGTGACCCGGTTGCTGCGCAAGCACTTTGACCGGCGCGCCACGCAATTCGAGCTGACGCGCTCGCAATGGCGCGCGCTGAAAACCATCGCGCGTCACGAAGGCCTGAGCCAGAGCGAACTGGCTGAGCTGCTGGAGCTGGAGCCGATTCCCGTCGGCCGCGTGATCGACCGCCTGCAGCAGGCGGGCTTTGTCGCACGCCGCCCCGACCCCAACGATCGCCGCCGATGGCGCCTGCACCTGGCGGCCAAGGCGCACGGCGTGGTCGAGGACATGGAGCGGATAGCCGATGGCCTGCGCATGGAAGCGGTTGCCGGTATCAGCCGGCGCGACTACGAAACCTTTGACAAGGTGCTCGGACAGATCAAGAACAACCTGGTCGCTCTGGACCAGGCCAGCGAAAAGCAGGAATCACGATGACCGACAAGCAATACGGCGCGCCCGACGTGGCACAGAAGACCGAAAAGCCCCGACGCAAGCGCGGCCAGCGCATTCTTTGGATTGCGGGCCCGCTGGTGCTGCTTCTCGTCGGTGGCTGGTTCTTCCTGACGGCCGGCCGCTACGTAGCCACCGACAATGCCTATGTGGGCGCCGATCAGGCCAATATCGCGCCCCAGGTGGCGGGCCGCGTGGCGGAAGTGGATGTCCAGGAAAACCAGCACGTACGAAAGGGCGAGGTGTTGTTTCACATCGATCCGGGCACCTATGCGCTGTCGATCGAGCAGCTCCAGGCGCAGATGCACGCCGTGGGCAACTTCCTGGCCTCCTCGCGCGGCAACTACGCGGCGGCCGAGGCGGACCTGCGCTCGCAGCAGGCCAACCTGCACAACGCGCTCGTGCAGCTCCAGCGCATCCGCGACCTGCACCACAAGGGACTGGTCTCGCAAAAGGAGCTCGATGACGCCATCAATGCCGTGGCCAAGGCGCGTGGCGACCGCGACACGGCCACAGCCAACGCCGCCAAGGCCAAGACCATGCTGGGTGGCGATGTCGATGCGCCGGTGGATCAGCTTTCCGGCTACAAGTCGATCCAGGCACAACTGGCCAAGGCCAGGCTGGATCTTGACCACACCACCGTGCGCGCGCCGTTCGATGGCGTGATCGGCAAGACGCATCTGCAGCCCGGCGATTACCTGCAGGCCGGCGAAAAAGCCATGCCGCTGGTGGCCACCGACAAATGGATCGATGCCAACTTCAAGGAAACCGACCTGACCCACGTCAAGGTCGGACAGAAGGCCACGGTCACTCTGGACACCTACCCCGACTACACCTGGCACGCCGTGGTGGCCTCGATCAGCCCGGCCTCGGGCGCCACCTTTTCGATACTTCCGGCGCAGAACGCCACCGGCAACTGGGTCAAGGTGGTGCAGCGCATTCCGGTACGCCTGAAGTTCACCGACAACAAGAACGCTCCGATCGCGCGCGTGGGCATGAGTGCGGAAGTGGAGGTCGACACCGGCAAGCAGAACACGCGCTGGCGCCGCTGGTTCGGCATCGGTGATGACGGCGACACGCGACAAGCGGCTGACCCGCACTGACGCACATGGCTTTGCAGCCCACCCATCGCGAAGTCGACAACCTGCCGCTGCTGATCTTCTCGATCATGCTGGCGACGCTGATGCAGGTACTCGACACCACGATCGCCAACGTCGCCTTGCCGCACATGCAAGGCTCGCTGTCGGCCACGCGCGACCAGGTCGGCTGGGTGCTGACCTCGTACATCGTGGCCGCGGCCATCGCCA
>CBFGSA010000202.1:0-3616 GCA_965651365.1 uncultured Rhodanobacteraceae bacterium
GCACGTCGTTCCTGCCCGCATTCTGGTAATAGCTTGTCAGCGCCTCGCGCAAGCGACGCGCCTGGACCCGCACGATGCTGTCAATGCGCGGATCGAAATCGTCCGGCCGATTGAACACCTCCAAGCCGAGGGTGTACTCCTTGAGTGGCGGCGCATCGCTCGTCAACTCATGCTCGACCACGTAACCCAGAAACGTGCTCAAGACCGGAGAGCGATCAAACGGTGCGTGCGCAAGCATGCGCTGCAACTGCTCACGAATTGCCGCCACCGGCAGATCCTCCGGCAGCGTTTGCTTCTCGGACATGCGCAACGTCCCCGTGTTGGCACGGGCATGTTACCGCAGCGCGGTCGCCGGCGCGTTGGCAGTCCCGCAGCTACTGGAGACAGGCCGGGCACCACGACCGCCTTTTGCCATTCTGTACAAGAAGTGGTTGAGACCCGGGGTTCACTCGCTCGACTGAACTTCCTCGCAAGAAAGTGGATTCCGGATAGCGCTGCGCGATTCCGGAATGACGAGAGGGAGCCGCGCTGTCCGTGATGACGAGGAGTACGGCGAGTTTCGCGCTTCGCATGACCGCGCTGCCAGCGTACAATACCCATGCCTGCAAGCGCGCCATGCACTGTTGCACGACTGCACAACCCAGAGTCATGAAACCAGCACCCGACGCCAGCACGAAATCCGGGGACAGCGACGCGTCCAGCCAGTCCGGCCCCGAAATCCGCTGGCTGCACAGTTTCGTGACCGACGAAAAGATCTGCTCGATCTACTTCGGCCCAATGGCTGCCGTGACCAGGCAGCACGATTCGGACAACAGGCCACCAGCTGGCAATCGTGTAGCCGCCGTACGCGATTTGTTGCACACCGGCACCGAAGCGCACCGAAGCGCATAGCGACCCGTCCCGCTCAATCCGGCCTTTCCTCGATCCGTTCGGCGAGCTCGTCCAGCACGTCTTGCACCGACATGTCGCAGCCGGCCTGGTGCAGTTCCGCGATCGTGGCATCTTTCAGCCGATCACCCACCCGCTGACGCAGATCTCGCGCCAGCCTGATGTCCTTGGGCCGCGATGCGAAGCCGACCACGCTTCGCCATTTCTCCGCAGCACCCAGCAGCCGCATCGCCAATGCCGCCTCGCCCGACTCAACGGCCCACACGGCCAGCGCATTGGCCACCGTGGCCATGCTGCGCTGGTGGTCGAGCACGGCGAAGGCGCGCAGCGCATCCAGCAGAAGGGGTCCGGCAAGTGCGCACTGGCCCCGATCCAGGGCCAGGCGGCCGCGATCAGACAGCGAGCGGGCCATGCCCCACTTGTCAGCCAGGCGCCGAAATTCCGCCTCGGCCTGTTGGTAGCACTCCGCGGCTTCGTCAAATTTCCGTTCGCTGCGCGCAATATCACCGCGGTGGTTCACGCACCACGCCAGCGCCAGTGGATCGCCGGCATCCGCCAGCAGGCTGTGTGCTTCGTCCAACAGCTTGCGCGAGGCTTGCAGATTTCCAAGGACACGCTCGCTTTCGGCCAGGTTGCGCAAGGCCCCCGCGAGCTGGATCGGCTCGCCGAGTCTGCGGCATACCGCCAGTGCCTGTGCCATCGTCTGCCGAGCCGCAGGCTCGTCACGCAAGAAATGAAAGCACATCGCCAGTGCGGTCAGCGTTGCCGCCTCGCCCTCGTGGTTCCCGATGCGGCGGTACAGGGGTAACAGGTTCTCGAATTCCTGCCGCGCCATTGCGGGATTGCCCTGAAACATTTTCAACAGCGCGGCATAGCTGGCGACCTTGGCCCACAGCGCCGGATGGACGTCGCTGGACACACGCTCGACGATGCCGTGCAACAAGGTCCGTCCTTCGATCAAGCGCTCCTTGCGTTCCCAGTAGCCAAACAGGGCCTGGCCCATGCGCAATGCCCACAGCGGTGGGCCGCGACGCAGCAGGTAGTCCAGCGCCTGGCGAAAATTGTCCTGCTCCTGCTCGCAACGCGCCAGCCAGGCCGCTCGTTGGTCGCGGTCCAGTCGATCTACGCCTTCTTCGGCCAACACCAGGCACCAGGCCGCGTGGGCCTTGTGCAGATCATCGGCCTCGCCACTGGCATTGAGGCGCTCGATCCCGTAATTGCGCAGCGCCTCCAGCATTGCATAACGACCTTCGTCGGCTTCGCGGCTGAAATACACCAGCCCCATCGCCACCAGGCTGTTGACGGCCGGAAACAGGCTCTCGCCCAGGTCGCCACCGGCATCGGCCACGGCACCCGCTGCCTGCAGGGTGAACCCGCCCGCAAAGATGGCCAGGCGGCGCAGCGCAATGCGGGCCGCATCACCGAGTTGTTCGTAGCTCCAGTCGATCACGCGACGCAAGGTCCGTTGACGCGAACCGGTGTCTCGTGCCGGATTCTCCGGCAAATCCAGATGCCCGGAAAAGCGCTGCAGCATCTGCGCCGGATTCAGCACCGCGGCCTGTGCCGCGACAAGTTCAATCGCCAGCGGCAGGCCGTCCAGGCGAGTGCACAGGCGGGCCACGCTGGGAAGATCCCCGCGTGCGGACGCGGCACGGCTGGCTGCGCCGGCCCGAGCCAGAAACAGTTGCACGGACGGTACCGCGCTCAGTGCGTCCGGGTCTTGTGCGCATTCCGCATCGGGCACGGGCAACGGGGCCAGGGGATAGTGGTATTCACCATACAAACGCAGGGCAACACGGCTGGTCACAAGAATCTTCAACAGGTCGCTGGAATCGAGCAGTTCACCCAGAAAATCAGCGCCGTCGAGCACGCCTTCCATGTTGTCCAGGATCAACAACACCGGTTCGGTTATCTGCGAGTGCATGCGCTCGGCCAATGCGCTCACCGTTGATTGCGCACCGGTAGCACGTACCTTGAACACATCCGCAAGCAAGTCCACCAGCGCTGCATGTCGCGTTACGGCGGACAAGTCCACGAACAGCACACCGCCTGCAAACCCATCGCGCACCGCATCCGCCACCGCGAGCGCGAGGCGCGTCTTGCCGACCCCGCCAACACCGGTAATCGTAAGCAGCCGCGGTTGCTCCTGGTGCAATTTCTCGGTGAGCATGGCCAGGTCCACCTCGCGCCCAATCAAGGGCGTACGGGGAACCGGTACAGGTGCTGCGGCAAAAGCACCCAAGGTCGTCGCCTGCTCACCATCCCCTCCTGACGACAACCCATGCTCCGGCAATTCATCCCGGTGGCGGATGCGGATACCGTACTGGCCCTTCGGCATGTCCAGTCGCCACGGGTCGGCACGACCTGCTTTGCCGTAATAGCGCGCCAGTGCTGCGCGCAGGCGCCGCGCCTGCACGCGCACAATGGTGTCAATGCGCGGGTCGAAGTCGTCGGGGCGATCGAACACTTCCAGGCCGATCGCGTATTCCTTCAGCGGCCGGCCGTCACAAGCCAGTGCGTGCTCGACCACATGCGCAAGGAAGCGACTCAACACTGGCGAGCGCACGAATGGCGCATTCGCCAGAATGCGCTCAAGCTCCGCGCGCACAGCGGCCTGGTCAGGCCCCGGCGGTTGCGATGTCTCCTCGCCCATACCCAACCCTTCCGTGTTGGCAGGGACATGGTAGCGCAGCGGGTGGAGAGTCGCGGCTGGTGTCGCCGCGGGGGC
>CBFGSA010000203.1:0-3588 GCA_965651365.1 uncultured Rhodanobacteraceae bacterium
CGCTGACCAGGCGGTATCGGCTGTTCCGATACAGGCGGCGCGGGTTTCCGGGTTCCTCCCATCCCGGGGGTCCGCTGGGCATCGACGATCAAGCCAGTGACTGTCGCGCCTTCCTGCAACACCTTGGCATATCACGCGCGCACATCGTCGGACATTCCTACGGCGGCGTGATTGCGCTGCAATTGGCGCTCGATGCTCCCGACATGGTGCATTCGCTGGCATTGCTCGAACCGGCGCTGTTCATGGTGCCCAGCGGACCGATGTTCCTGCAAGCCATGGCGCCGCTGCAGCAACTGTATGAATCGGGCGACAAGGCGGGCGCCGTGGACGGGTTTTTGCAGGCCGTCGTCGGACCAGGGTATCGCAAGCGGCTTGATGCCGTGTTGCCGAATGCCTTTGCCCATGCAGTATCCGATGCCGACACTTTTTTCCGTATCGAGATGCCGGCATTGCAGCAATGGGAATTCAAGCGCGCCGATGCACAGCGCATTTCACAACCGATTTTGCTCGTGCGGGGTGGCGACAGCCCCACGCTGTGGCCTGGCTGGCTGGAAGTGCAGGACTTGCTGCAAGCCTGGTTGCCGCAGACCGAGTCGTTCGTACTCGATGGGGCAATGCATGGCTTGCAGATTTTCGAGTCGGCGGCCGTGGCGAAACGATTTGCCGGTTTCTTTGCGCAGCATCCGCTTCACGAAGGAGATCTGACATGAACATTCCATCTGAAACCGACATCGAATCCTTGAACGGGGATTTTCAGGGCCATGTGCTGCGGCCTGCCGATGCCGACTACGAGGAGGCGCGCCAGGTCTGGAACGCCATGATCGACCGCAAGCCCGCCGTGATCGCCCGCTGTACCGCGGCCGATGACGTGGCCCGGGCCGTGAGGTTTGCCCGCGAACACGGGATGCTGGTCGCGGTGCGCGGTGGCGGGCACAACATCGCCGGCAGCGGCGTCTGCGACGGCGGCCTGGTCATCGACCTGTCCTTGATGAAGGAGGTGCGGGTCGATGCGGAAAACCGCCGTGCATTCGTCGAACCCGGATGCACGCTGGCCGAGATGGACGCAGCCACGCAGGCGCACGGTCTGGCCACGCCGCTGGGCATCAACTCGACTACCGGCGTGGTCGGCCTGACCCTGGGCGGGGGCTTCGGCTGGCTCAGCCGCAAGTACGGCATGACCGTCGACAACCTGATTTCTGCCGACGTGGTCACCGCGGACGGGCGCCAACTGCACGCCAGCGAGTCGAAAAACGCCGACCTGTTTTGGGCCCTGCGCGGTGGAGGCGGCAACTTCGGCATCGTCACGCGTTTCGAGTACCAACTGCATCCGGTCGGCCCCGGCGTGTTGAGCGGGCTCCTGGTGTTTCCGTTCGAGCAGGCGAAGACGGTGCTGAAACGATTCGCCCGCTTCACCGAGACCATACCAGAGGCGTTCAACGTCTGGGCGATCGCGCGCAAGGCACCACCGCTGCCGTTCCTGCCCGATGCCATCCACGGCAAGGAGGTGATCGTGCTGGCGCTGTGCCACGCCGGTGACCCCGCCGAGGGCGAAGCGCTGGTCGAGCAACTGCGCGGTTTCGGCACGGCCTGCGGCGAGCACGTCGGCGTGCAGCCCTACGCCGACTGGCAGCAAGCTTTCGATCCGTTGCTGATACCGGGCGCGCGCAATTACTGGAAGACGCACAACCTCGCGCGGCTCGACGAGGGCGCCCTCGATGTGGCCATCGACTATGCGAGCCGGCTGCCAACCACGCAGTGCGAGATCTTCCTGGCTGTGATCGGCGGCCGCACCACGCGCACGCCGCCCGAGGCAATGGCGTATTCGAGCCGCGACGCCAAATATGTATTGAATGTGCACTGCCGCTGGGAATCGGCCGACGACGATGCGACTTGCATCGCCTGGGCGCGCGAAGCGTTCGATGGCATGCGGCCGTTCGCCGGACCGGGCGCCTACGTCAACTTCATGACCCAGGACGAGGCCCAGCGGGTCGGGGCAGCCTACGGAGCCACGTATCAGCGGCTGGTGGCACTGAAGGAAAAGTACGACCCGGGCAATTTCTTCCGCATGAACCAGAACATCAGGCCGGATGGAGCTGGAGACGGCCACACGCATTCCGAGGGCGGAACGGCGGGGACAAGGCAATGAGAAACAGCCGCAAGCCCGCCGGATGGCTCGTGTGCGCGACAGGATGGGCATCGGCATGCAATGCACGGGAGGAACGCCGGTGCGAAGCGCTGATGCGCAACGCATTTTCTCCCGAAATGAATCGCGACCAGGGCAGACGGCGGACTTGCCCGCGCCTTACTGCAATTGGGATGCCTGGGGCGTTTCACCGATCACCCATGTCGGGTTTGCCGGCATCGGCAATGACAGTGATCCCGATTACGGTCTTGGATGGCGTTACACGAATTCAACCTGTTGCATACCAGTAATGCCGGGCGTTTCACCGTGAAGGGAAGCATGTCACTTCCGCGCGCAACCCCCAGGAGCAAAGGTAGGGGCAAAGAGGTCTTGCGAATTCCTCATTGGTCCATCATGACTGCCGGGGGCAATGCATGCACTGTGTGGCTCGCATTCAAACGGAGACTGACAGCATGAATTGTTGCAGGACACAGTCGAGACTTGGGGTCATCATGGTGATACTCGCAATCGTGTTGGCCGGCTGTGGCCCACTCAAGACACTTCGGCCGGACCGGGGCGCCACCGCCGTCGACCCCGGCACCGGCAAGGCTATCGATCTTGGCCAAACCGAACCGGGCCCTGTGGTATGTGACGCGATTCGCAAGCAGTGCGAGGACGAGAACGCACGCCGCATCAAGGCGCTGGACTCGTGTTCGCTGCAGTCGAACACGGAGGTGCGGCAATGCAAGCTCGGCTGCGCTTGCGGGCCCGAGCCTGGGAACAATGCGGATCCCGACCAGCGTGCCGAGCGGCAACTTTGCATGGCTCATCAGGCAGCGTGCCAGCTTCAGTGCGAACTCGACTTCAGCCACAGTTGCGATGCGCTGCCGAGACCGGAAACCTGTGCGCCGCCGATTGCGGCCACCTGCAGTCGTTGTTCCGACCACCCGACCGGGCGTGTCAAGACCTGCACCTGGCCGGCGTGGCCACCCGTCCATCCGCCCGGTTCGCCGCTCGTGGTGCCCTGCGACCAGGACTGGTCCTGGGCCGGAACCGGGGCCTGCTCGGCGTGTCGCACACAGGCGGTCAACACGCCTCAGCTCGGCAAGCAGACCTGCCAGTGCCAATACCCGGCACCGCAACCGGCCGGCCCTGTATGGACGAACACCTGCCACACAGCGTCGACCCTGCCGGTGTTGCAGCGGTAATCCATGAGCGCTCCTGTCCACCAGAAGCACAGGGTACAGGTGAAAACGACACCCGGTGCTACCGGAATCGACTGCAAGCCCGTTCCGCGCATTGCACACACCCTGCTGTGGCTGCTGTTGGCCATCTTGCCCGGCCTGGTCATGGCGCAGAACCTCGACACCGGGTTCGATCCGGATGCCAACGGCAACGTGTACGCACTGGCGAAGCAGCCCGATGGCAAGCTGATCGTCGCCGGCGCGTTTACCTCCATTGCAGGC
>CBFGSA010000204.1:0-3568 GCA_965651365.1 uncultured Rhodanobacteraceae bacterium
AAGCCAGCCCACCCTACAATGGTGGCACCTGCCAGGGACCACGCCACATGACCGACATCGCCACGGACGCCGCCGACACGTTCATCGAAAAATGGCAGGACGTCGAGGCCTCCGAGCTGTCCACCGCGCAGAGCTTCGCCATCGACCTGTGCCACCTGCTGGGCGTGGAGCCGCCACACCCCGACCCCGAGCAGCGCTACATGTTCGAACGCCCGGTCACCTTCAGCCACGGCGACGGCAGCAGCTCGGCGGGGCGCATCGACCTGTATCGTCGCGGCTGCTTCGTGCTGGAGGCCAAGAAGCTGCGCCTTGCCAGACAGACCAAGGGCTTCGACGACGCCATGCTGCGCGCCCGCAGCCAGGCCGAGCGCTACGCCCGCGCGTTGCCGGCCAGCGAGGGCCGACCTCCGTTCCTGATCGTGGTCGATGTAGGCAACCGCATCGAGCTGTATTCCGAGTTCACCTGCTCGGGTGCCACCTACACGCCGTTCCCCGACCCGCGCAACCACCGGATCCGGCTTGGCGACCTGCGCCGCGAAGCGATTCGCGAGCGCCTGCGCACGATCTGGACCGATCCGTTCGCACTCGACCCAAGCCGCGAGTCGGCGCGGGTCACTCGCGACATCGCCGCGCGGCTGGCCACACTGGCGCGCTCGCTGGAAGGTGCCGGGCACAACCCCGAGGCGGTGGCGCAATTCCTGATGCGCTGCCTGTTCACCATGTTCGCCGAGGACGTGGGCCTGCTGCCGACCGAGAGCTTTCGCACCCTGCTGATCGAGCATGCCGCCAAGCCCGACATCGCCATGCGCATGCTGGCCGGCCTGTGGCGCGTCATGGACGGCGGCGGCTTCAGCGCCGCGATCGCCAGCGACGTGCTCAAGTTCAACGGCAAGCTGTTCAAGCAGCCCGAGACCCTGCCGCTGACGCGTGCGCAGATCGAGCTCCTGATCGAGGCCGCGCGCGCCAAATGGGAACACGTCGAGCCGGCCATCTTCGGCACCTTGCTGGAACGCGCGCTGGACCCGGACGAACGGCACAAGCTGGGTGCCCACTATACGCCGCGCGCCTACGTCGAGCGTCTGGTGCTGCCGACGGTGATCGAGCCGCTGCGCAGCGAATGGAGCGATGCCCAGGCCGCCGCGCTCACCCTGGACGCCGAAGGCCGGCACGACCAGGCCGTGGCCGAACTGCGCCGCTTTCACCACCGTCTGTGCACGCTCAAGGTGCTGGACCCGGCCTGCGGCTCGGGCAACTTTCTGTACGTGACCCTGGAACACCTCAAGCGCCTGGAAGGCGAAGTGCTCAACGCGCTGGACGAGCTCGGCTACGGCCAGATCGATCTGGCCATCGACGGCGAGCGCGCCGACGCCGAAGCCGGCGAAACGGTCGATCCGCACCAGTTGCTGGGCATCGAGCTCAATCCGCGCGCCGCCGCCATCGCCGAGGTGGTGCTGTGGATCGGCTACCTGCAATGGCACTTCCGCACCCGCGGCGACGTCAAGCCTCCGCAGCCGGTGGTGCGCGACTTCCACAACATCGAAAACCGCGACGCGGTGCTGGCCTGGGAGCGCATGGAGTACGTTACCGACGAGGCCGGCCAGCCCGTCTCGCGCTGGGACGGCGTCACCATGAAACCCTCGCCGGTCACCGGCGAGCCCATCCCCGACGAAAGCGCCCGCGTGCCGCTGGAGCGCTACATCCACCCGCAAAAGGCAGCCTGGCCCGAAGCCGATTTCGTGGTGGGCAATCCGCCGTTTATTGGTACCAAGCGGATGAAAGGTGTGCTCGGCGAAGGCTATGTGGAGGCGCTGCGTGGTGCGTGGCCAGAGGTTCCCGAATCTGCCGACTTCGTAATGTATTGGTGGCACCACGCCGCAACACTCGTGCAACGTGGTGGCCTGCAGCGCTTCGGTTTCATTACCACCAATTCCATAGGTCAAACCTTCAATCGCCGTGTGGTGAAGGCCGCGCTGGCCGACAAGAAGCAGCCAATCAACCTGGTTTTTGCGGTACCCGACCATCCATGGGTGGATAGTGCCGATGGTGCTGCCGTGAGAATTGCGATGACTGTGGGTGCCAAAGAAGCCGGAGACGGTCGTTTCGTCAAAGTCATTCGTGAAACCTCCGGTGAGCCTGGGGAAACGCAAACAGTGCTTGACGAACGCCTTGGCACGATCCATCCCGATTTGCGCATTGGTGCGAATGTCGGCTCGGCGCAGGCGCTTCGCGCCAATACCGAAATTGCGGGAATGGGCGTGGCCTTGCACGGCTCCGGCTTCATCTTGGAGCCGCAAGCTGCGCAACAGATGCGAAAAGAGGGTGGCGAGGTCATCAAGCCTTATCTGGGCGGTCGCGATCTGCTGCAGGTGCCTCGCGAGCGTTATCTGATCGATTTCTCGGGTTTGACTCAGGAACAGGCTCGCGCAGCCAATCCCGCAGCATTCCAGCACGTGATTGATTACGTGAAGCCGGAACGTGACCACAACAAGCGCAAGACCTTGAAGGAGAATTGGTGGCGCTTTGGCTGGGAGCGACCGCAACTGCGTGCGGCCCTTGAAGGACTGTTGCGATACATTGCAACAACAGAAACATCCAAGCACCGACCATTCCAGTTCATTGCAGGCGAGGTGCTCGCAGACCATTCCATTGTGTGCATTGCCCTGTCCGACGCCTGGAACCTGGGCGTGCTGTCCAGCATGGTGCATGTCACCTGGGCGCTGCGGGCCGGCGGCACGCTGGAAGATCGTCCGCGCTACAACAAGACCCGCTGCTTCGATCCGTTCCCTTTTCCCGTCGCCAGCGAGGCCCAGCAAGCCCGCATCCGCGAACTGGGCGAGCAGCTCGACGCCCACCGCAAGCGCCAGCAGGCCGCGCACCCCGGACTGACCCTGACCGGCATGTACAACGTGCTGGAAAAACTGCGCGCAGGCGAAGCGCTGAGTGCCGGGGAACGCGAGATCCACGAGCAGGGCCTGGTATCGGTGCTGCGCCAGTGGCACGACGAGCTGGATGCGGCGGTGCTGGAGGCCTACGGCTGGTCCGACCTGCGGCCGCTGCTGGCGGCCGCGCACGGCAACGAGCCTGCGAAAGCAGCCATGCGCGAGCAGGCCGTGCGCGATTTCGCCGAGGCCGTGCTGGAACGCCTGGTGGCACTGAATGCCGAACGCGCCGCCGAAGAAGCCCGCGGCCTGGTACGCTGGCTGCGACCCGACTTTCAGCATCCCGAAGCCGTCGAAGCGCCGCAGCAGGACGCCATTGCCGTGGACAGCGACGCGGCCGAGGTGGCCGCGGCCAAGCCGGCCAAGGTCGCCTGGCCCAAAGACCCCGTGGCCCAGGTCCGTGCCGTCGCCGAGGCCCTGGCGCAAAGCCCGGTACCGCTGTCGGTCGACGACATCACTGCCCGCTTCAAGGCACGCGGCAAATGGAAAGCCCGCGTCCCGCAACTGCTCGACATGCTCGTCGCCGTCGGCCGCGCCCAGGTCGAAAACCACCGCTACACCCAAACCTGACACCGTAGGGTGGGCAAAGCGCAGCGTGCCCACGCGGATGTTGAAGAATCCCGCCACGG
>CBFGSA010000205.1:0-3528 GCA_965651365.1 uncultured Rhodanobacteraceae bacterium
CGGATTTCATCGCGCACCCTGGCAGCCTGCTCGAACTCGAGGTCTTCGGCGTGGCGGTACATGCGCTTCTCCAGCTTGTCCAGTTCGGCGGCCACTTCGCCGGCGCTCATCCGTGCGTAATCGGGGCGATCCTCGGCCACCTTGCGGCGTTGGGCATGGCGACCGCGTCCGCGACGCGGAACATCTTCGCGGGCGCCTTCCATGATGTCGGCGATGCGCTTTTTCACCGTCTGTGGCGTGATGTTGTGCTCGGCATTGAAGGCCATCTGCTTTTCGCGCCGGCGCTCGGTCTCGTCCATCGCCGCCTGCATCGACCGGGTGACTTCGTCGGCGTACAGGATCGCCTTGCCGCGCACGTTGCGAGCCGCACGGCCGATGGTCTGGATCAGCGAGCCGGTGGAGCGCAGGAAGCCTTCCTTGTCGGCATCCAGGATCGCCACCAGCGACACTTCGGGCATGTCCAGGCCCTCGCGCAGCAGGTTGATGCCGACCAGCACGTCGAACTCGCCCAGGCGCAGATCGCGGATGATCTCGACGCGCTCGACGGTTTCGATGTCCGAGTGCAGGTAGCGCACGCGCACGCCGTGCTCGGCCAGGTAGTCGGTCAGGTTCTCGGCCATGCGCTTGGTCAGTGTGGTGACCAGCACGCGATCACCCATGGCGATACGCTTGTTGGCCTCGCCCAGCAGGTCGTCGACCTGGGTGCGTACCGGGCGCACCTCGACTTCCGGATCGATCAGTCCGGTGGGCCGCACCACCAGCTCGACCACGCTGCCCTCGGAGTGCTCCATCTCGTAGGCGCGCGGCGTGGCCGAGACATAGATGCTGCGCGGCTCGCGCCGCTCCCACTCCTCGAACTTCAGCGGCCGGTTGTCCAGCGCCGAGGGCAGCCGGAAGCCGAACTCGACCAGGGTCTCCTTGCGCGAGCGGTCGCCCTTGTACATGGCGCCGAGCTGCGGAATGGTCACGTGCGACTCGTCCATCACCAGCAAGGCATCGGACGGCAGATAGTCGAACAGGGTCGGTGGCGGCTGGCCAGCCTCGCGCCGGGTCAGATGCCGCGAGTAGTTCTCGATGCCCTGGCAGTAGCCGACCTCGGCCATCATCTCGATGTCGAACAGGGTGCGCTGCTCCAGCCGCTGGGCTTCGACCAGGCGGTTCTCGCTGCGCAGGAATTCCAGGTGCTGCTTGAGCTCGACCTTGATCGTCTCGATCGCGTTGAGCACGCTCTGGCGGGTGCTGGCGTAATGGGTCTTGGGGTAGACCGTGAAGCGCGGGATGCGACGGCGGATTTCACCGGTCAGCGGATCGAACAGGGCCAGGTTCTCGATCTCGCCGTCGAACAGCTCGATGCGCAGCGCCTCGGTTTCCGACTCGGCCGGAAACACGTCGATCACTTCGCCGCGCACGCGGTAGCTGCCGCGCCTGAGTTCCATCTCGTTGCGTGTGTACTGCAATTCGGTAAGCTGGCGCAGCAGCTTGCGCTGCTCGATATGCTCGCCCACCGACAGGATCAGGCGCAGGCTGAGGTAGTCCTCCGGATCGCCCAGGCCGTAGATGGCCGACACCGTGGCCACGATCAGTGCATCCTCGCGCGACAGCAGCGCCTTGGTCGCGGCCAGGCGCATCTGCTCGACGTGGTCGTTGATGCTGGCGTCCTTCTCGATGTAGGTGTCCGAGGCCGGCACGTAGGCCTCGGGCTGGTAGTAGTCGTAGTAGCTGACGAAGTACTCGACCGCGTTGTGCGGGAAGAACTCGCGGAACTCGCCGTACAGTTGCGCCGCCAGGGTCTTGTTGGGCGCCATCACCAGGGTCGGCTTCTGCACCCGCTCGATCACGTTGGCGATGGTGTAGGTCTTGCCCGAGCCGGTCACGCCGAGCAGGGTCTGGTGCGCCAGGCCGGCCTCGAAGCCCTTGACCAATTTCTCGATGGCCTGCGGCTGGTCGCCGGCCGGCTGGTAGGGCGCCACCAGTTTGAAGCGTTCACTCATGCGGCAATTATAGTGGGCGACAGGTAGGCTTGTTCCGACAAGACAACGCGGCCTTCACCTCTGGTGACGGCGAGCAGAATGGGGCAGGCTGTTCGAGAGGAAGAACCATGCCAAGGAGGCCCTCATGTCATTCCGCTCACAGGCGGCATTCACCCTGATTGAACTGCTTTTCACCGTGGCGATAGCCGCGATACTGTCCATGATTGCGGCACCATCATTCAAGCGCGCACTGGTGCACAATCGCGTGATACAGACCGACAATCAGCTCATCGGCGCACTCAATTACGCGCGCAGCCAGGCCGTCACGCACGGCGTTGCGGCCATTTTATGCCCCAGTGATGACGGCAGCCGCTGCACCTCCAGCCAGAATTGGCAAGGTGGCTGGCTGGTCGCCCACGATGCGGATCACGACTTCCAGCCGGACGCGGCGCCACAACGCATATTTGCCGACTTCCCCACGGACATTCGCGTCCACAGCAGTCGTGGTCGCCTGCACGTGCGTTACCAGCCCGACGGCAGCAGCCCGGGCAGCAATCTCAGCCTGATCGTGTGCCAGGCCGGTGAGCCCGATACGGCGCGCAGTGTTGTGGTGTCCAACGCCGGGCGTATCCGGCAGGGTACCGCGAGTCCGGCGCAGGCGAAGGCCTGCAGCGGGTGATGCGCGGCAATGAAAAAGCCCGGCACATGGCCGGGCTTTTTCATTCTGCGATGAATACTCCGTTTACTGCATGGAGTCGTCACCTGCCGCAGCCGGCTGCTCCGGGTTTTGAACCTGAAGCTCGGTGCGACGGTTGCGGGCGCGGCCTTCCTTGGTCTTGTTGGTCGCAATCGGCTGATCCTCGCCGAAGCCCTTGACGCCGGTGATGCGATCGGCGCTGATGCCGTGGTCGGTCAGATAGTCATACACGATCTGCGCACGACGCTCGGACAGCTTCTGGTTGTAGGCTTCGGTACCGATCGAATCGGTATGACCGTCCAGCTCGACCTGAACCGCCGGATAGCGCTGCAGTGTGTCCACGGCCTGATCCAGGATCGCGATCGAGTCTTCGGTCGGCTCCTGCAGGGTCGGCGCAATATCGGTCTCGCCCGGCTTCGGCCGGTCGAACTTGAAGTTCACGCCGCGCAGGTCGATGACCACCGGTTTGGCGCAACCGTCCGGACCAACGATGGTGCCGGCTTCCGTGTTCGGGCACTTGTCCTCGCAGTTGTTGACGCCGTCATTGTCGTCATCCAGCGTGGAGCAGTCCGGCTTCGGCGGCGGTGCCGGAGCGACCGGGGCCGGTGGCGGGGCCGGCGGCTCGCCGAAACGGCTCACCAGGCTCACACCCAGCATGTAGTCGCCGTAGGCGTCGTGATACGGCCTTTGCGTCTCGTCATCCATGTCGAAACGATAGCCCAGCTCGAGGCGCAGGTCGGTGCTCTTGCCCATGGCCACCTCGGTACCGAGGCCCGCCTGTGCAGCCGGATGCCAATCGCGATCCGCGCCGACGTGACGGCGGGAACCAAGCGCACCCACCATGATGTAGGGGCGCCACTT
>CBFGSA010000206.1:0-3528 GCA_965651365.1 uncultured Rhodanobacteraceae bacterium
TGGCGATGGCCGCGGCCACGATGTACGAGGTCAGCACCCAGCCGACCTGGTCGCGGGTGGCCGACAGCGAGCCCTGCATGTGCGGCAGGGCCACGTTGGCAATCGTGGTGTCGAGCACCTGCATCAGGGTCGCCAGCATGATCGAGAAGATCAGCAGCGGCAGGTTGTCAACCTCGCGATGGGTGGGCTGCGCAGCCATGCCTGTCAGCGGTGTTGGCTGGTCTGCTGCGCGTCGTCATCACCGATGCCGAACCAGCGGCGCCAGCGGGTGTTCTGCCTGCCGGTATCGATCTCGACTTCAGCGCTCATGCCGACGCGCGCCACCGGCGCGTTCTGGTTGTCGACGAACTTCAGGCGCACCGGAATGCGTTGCACCACCTTGACCCAGTTGCCGGTGGCATTTTGCGCCGGCAGCACCGAAAAGGTTGCGCCCGAGGCCGGACTGATCGAAGCCACCACGGCGTGCCAGGTATAGTCGGGATAGGTGTCCAGGGTGATGATGGCCTTCTGGCCGACTTCCACATGGGTCAGGTCGGTTTCCTTGAAATTCGCATCGACGTATTTGTCGGTGGCGACCAGCGGCATGGCCTTTTCGCCGGCCTGCAGGAAGTCGCCGGACTGGAGATGGGTCTTGCCGATGGTGCCGTCAAAGGGTGCGCGCACGGTGGTGTGATCCAGATCAAGCTGGGCCTTGGCCAGCTGCGCCTGGATGGCCTTGTAGCCGGAGAGCTGGTCGACCGGTGCGTCGACGTTGCCGCCCAGCATGGTCCTGGCCTTGGCGGCGTTTGCCTTTGCCGTGTCACGATCACCGCGTGCCTTGGCGACGTCGTTGGTGGCGTCGTCCAGCGCCTTTTGCGACACCAGCCCTTTCTTGTACAAATCGTCAATGCGCTTCAATTGCAGCAGGGTGTTGTGCACGTTGGATTGCTGTGAATGAAGGTCGGCCACGGCCGCTGCGTAGTTACCGCGCGACGAAGCGAGGAAGTCGCCCACGGCATGCATCTGCGCCTGCAATTGCTTTATCGACAGCGCAAAGCTGGCCGGGTCGATGCGGAACAGCACATCGCCCTTGTGCACCGGCTGATTCTCCTTGACGTCCACGTCCACCACGCGACCGGCAACCTGCGGCGCAATATTGGCCTGGTCGGCGCCGACATAGGCATTGTCGGTGGACTGGTAGCGACCAGCGGTCAGGAAAAACCAGCCGCCGACCACGATCAGAACCAGGGGTCCTGCAATCCACAGGATGCGCTGGCCGCGCTTGCGCCTGGGCTTTTCGGTGTTCTGCGCCACATCGGGGGCGCCGTACTGTTTGTCGGTCATGCCTGCTTGTCCTGTCTGTCGTCGGCCTGGTCCAGCGCGGTCAGGTTGCACTTGATCCGGCGCAGCACTTTGTCGAAGGTCTTGTAGTCGCGCAGTGAAATGCCAGCCACCGCTTCCAGGCGCAGGCCATCCGCAATCCGCTCCATGTCCTCGACCACCCCATGTGCCCTGGCGGCCAGATGCAGGCGCCAGCAGCGGCGGTCGGACGGATCTGGCCGGCGTTCGACAAACCCGGTCTGTTGCAGGCGGTCGATCACGCGGCCGACGGGTATCGGCTCCAGCTCCAGCAGTTCGGCCAGCTCGGTCTGACTCAGGCCTTCATGGCGGGCGATGGCTTTCAGCGCGCGCCACTGCGAGCGGGTCAGGTCGAATTGCGTGGCGCGGCGGTCGAAGTGCTTGCGCAGCAGCCGGGTCACGTGCATCAGCTGCAAGCCGAGGCCGCGGGAGGTAATGGCGTCGATCATGGATACGTATATTATGTACGTGTCAGGTAAAATTCAAGCATGGATTGGTAGCGTGACCCGGAAACGGGTGACCGACCTGCAATCGGCGTGCGCGCCACCTATCATGCGCAATTGGATATTTATCAAGGAGACCGCAGCCATGCCCTGCAGCCGCAGCATCCGCATTCATTCGGCCGTCGATGGCGCGCTTCATGATGGCGTCGAGAAAATTCGGCGCGAGCAGAACCTTCCCGATACCTTTCCGCATGCGGTGGAACAGGCCGCGGCCGATGCCGCGCGCCATCCACGCATGCCGGACCTGGACCGGACCGATCTGCCGCTGGTCACGCTTGATCCGCCTTCGGCCATGGACCTCGACCAGGCCATGTACATGCAGCGGCGCGGGGACGGCTACCGGGTCTGGTATGCGATCGCCGATGTGGCAGCCTTCGTCGAACCCGGGGGCGTGATTGATGCGGAAGTGCGCCGGCGCGGCGAAACCCTGTACGGTGCCGATCGCAAGATTCCGCTGCACCCCAAGGTGCTGTCCGAGGGCGCGGCGTCCCTGCTGCCCGACCAGTTGCGGCCGGCGCTGCTGTGGCAGATCGATCTCGATGCCAGCGGCGAGGGCGTTGCCGTCGACGTGCGCCGGGCGCGGGTCAGGAGCCGGGCCAAGCTCGATTACCGCAGCATGCACGACCAGATCGTCGCCGGTCAGGCCGGGCCGATGTGGGATCTGCTCAAGGAAATCGGTGAGTTGCGCATCGCGCGCGAACGCAAGCGCGGCGGCATCAGCCTGCCGCTGCCCGAGCAGGAGGTGAGCGTGGTCGATGGTCGGCTGGATCTGCAGTATCGCCCGTCCTTGCCCATCGACCAGTGGAATGCGCAGATCTCGCTGCTCACCGGCATGGCCGCGGCACACCTGATGTGCCAGCACAGGGTCGGCATCCTGCGCACCCTGCCGCCGACGCCGGACTGGGCCATCCGCCGCCTGCACCACACCGCCCATGCGCTGCATATCGACTGGCCCGATGATCAGGGTTATACAGAATTCCTGCGCTCGCTGAACCCGGCCCGGCCCAGCCATGTGGCGATGATGGTTGCCGCTACCACGGTGTTTCGTGGCGCCGGCTACGCCGACTTCAATGGCAGCTTGCCGCAGCAGCCCGAGCACTCGGCACTGGCGTCGACCTATGCCCACGCCACCGCGCCGCTCAGGCGCCTGGTGGACCGCTTCACCGGCGAAGTGTGTGTGGCTTTGTGCGCGGGTGAACCCGTGCCACAGTGGACGTTGGACGCGCTGCCCACGTTACCTGACATCATGCGCGATTCGGGCACACGCGCCGGACGCTACGAAAACGCCGTGCTCAACCTGGCCGAAACCCTGGTGCTGCAGTCGCGTGTTGTCGATGAATTCGAAGGTGCCATCATCGAGCTCGACCGCAAGCATCCCGAGCGCGGTGACATCATGATCCGCCAGCCAGCCATTGAGGCACGCATCGAAAGCACGCATGAATTGCCGTTGGGACAACGTGTCCGGGCGCGTCTGGTCGAGGCCGATCCGGCCAGACGCCGCACGCGCTTCAAACTGGCTGATTGAGCCGCTCCGGTCTGGGTGTCGCAATACGGCAGGATGCCGCTGAGCGCAGCGAAGCGCACCATTGTTGCGACACGCTGCGGTGCGCTTCACTCCGTTCAGCAGGGTCCTGCGCGTGGCACCCTGTGTACAGGCACAAAAAAGCCGGGCAGTTGCCTGCCCGGC
>CBFGSA010000207.1:0-3415 GCA_965651365.1 uncultured Rhodanobacteraceae bacterium
CGCTGCCGCGTGCGGTGGTCGTGTTCGACAACGCCTCGAAGGACGGCGTGCCTCAGCGCCTTGTGACAAAGCACACGGGCGATGTGCGCTTGCAGGTGTTGCACAGCGCACGAAACCTTGGTTTCGGCGCTGCGGTCAACCGCGCGGCCGCGCAGCTTGATGGTGACTGGCTGCTGGTGCTCAATCCCGATGCCATGCTTCCACCGGGACTCCTGCAGCCATTGCTGGCAGAGGCGGACGCCAATCCGCGTGCTGGTCTCATTGGTGCCGTCATGCTTGATCCGCAGGGCACGCCCGACCCCGCGTCACGACGACGCGACCCTCTGCTGCCGCGCACTCTTGCCCAGCTTGGCCTGCGCGGCGGCGAGCGCGTTACTGTCGATGAACCCATTCCGGCAAACACCATAGAAGTTGAAGCCGTATCCGGCGCGCTGCTGCTGATTCGCCGCCATGTGTTCGACATGTTGGGCGGGTTCGACGAAGGCTATTTTCTGCACTTCGAAGACCTGGATCTGTGCCGCCGGGTGCGCGATGCCGGCTGGCAGGTGCTGCTGGCCGGCGGCATCCGGCTCGTGCACTGGCAGGGCAGTTCCAGTCGCCATCGGCCTGTATTCGTGGATTGGCACAAGCATCGCGGCATGTGGCGCTGGTTCCGCCAGCACGACCCGGCGGCACGGCGCTGGTTCGTTCGGATTTTGGTCGCCGGGGCCATCGGCGTGCATTTCGTGCTGCATGGGCCCACTGTATGGTGGCGGGCGTGGCGTCCACAGGCGCGCGGCGGACCCGATGCCGCGTCCTGAACGCAGGCCGAGTACTGCCGTGCGATCCGCTTGCCGCGATTCTATACTGTGCCCGTCTGGGCTACGGGACGAAGAAAAATGAATGCATTTCGCGGCAGGACTCTGCGCATTGAAGTGCTGCTGGTCGGCGCACTGATGACTACACTGGGCGCCGGTGTGTCGGATGCCGGTCAGATCGACAAGCTTCTCAAGAAATTGGGGGTATCGCAGAGCCAGCACAAGGCCGATGCGCTGCCGGCCAGCGAGGTGGCCAGCGGACTCAAGGAGGCGCTGGCCCAGGGTACCACCAACGCAATCAATGCACTGGGCCGCAACAACGGGTTCTGGAAAAATGATGCGGTGCGCATCCTGCTGCCGGAATCGGTGCGCAAGATTGCCAAGGTGGCGCGTCAGCTCGGGCAGGGCGAACGGGTGGATGCGTTCGAGTTGAGCATGAACCGCGCCGCCGAGAAGGCCGTGCCCCATGTTGCCGACATCTTCGGTGATGCGATCCGCAAGATGACTCTCAAGGACGCGCGCGGCATCCTGGCCGGCGGCGACCATGCGGCCACCGACTACTTTCGCCGGGTAGCGGGCGATGCCCTGAAAACGCGAATTCGCCCGGTCGTCAGCGAAGCCACTTCGCAGGTCGGGGTGACCGAAAAATACAAGGCCTTGACCGGCTCGGGCAGTGAACTGGGGAGTGCGTTGTCCATGCTGGGAGGCAAGAACAAGGGCCAGTCGCTGAACCTGGATGATTACGTCACTGACAAGACCCTGGATGGGCTGTTCAAGGTCATCGGCGACGAGGAAAAGGACATCCGCAGCAACCCGCTGGCGCGCAGCACCGACTTGCTGAAAAAGGTCTTCGGTTCCTGAGCCGCCGGCTGTGATCCGCGAGATTCTGAAAATGGGTGATCCGCGGCTGTTGCGGGTGGCGTCGGCAGTTCCGGAGGCGAAGTTTGCCAGCGCCGAACTGAAGACGCTGATTGACGACATGTTCGACACCATGCGCGATGCCGGCGGTGTGGGTCTGGCCGCGCCACAGATTGGTGTCGACCTGCAATTGGTGATCTTCGGTTTCGAGCACAGCGAGCGCTATCCGGATGCCGAGGCCGTGCCGCGCACGGTGCTGCTGAACCCGATGATCACGCCGTTGTCGCAAGCCATGGATGAGGGCTGGGAGGGCTGTCTGTCGGTGCCTGGTCTGCGCGGCGCGGTGAGCCGTCACAGCCTGATCCGCTACCAGGGCTTTGACCCGGCGGGGGGAAAGATCGATCGCGAGGCGCGCGGCTTCCATGCGCGTGTGGTGCAGCACGAATGCGATCACCTGATCGGCCGTCTGTACCCCTCGCGCATCACCGACTTTTCCAGGTTCGGCTACACCGACATCCTGTTCCCGGATCTTTGATTCAATAGGTTGTTGCCGATATGACTAATTGGAACCTGATTCCGACCGTCAGGACGCTATCCCGTCATTCCGGACGCTGCGCAGCGGCGATCCGGAACCCACTCGGTTGCATGGAGGCATGGGCTGGAAAGTGGATTCCGGATCGTCGCCTTGCTCCGTCCGGAATGACGAGCCTGAATTATGCGTCATCTGTTATGCCTGCGAAGGCCCGCATCAACGTGCCCGGGACGCCTGCTCCGTAGCCTTCGGCTCCTTGAGCAGGCCTGCGCCATGTCTGCGGCAGGCGGAAGCACGCCGCGCAGCGGCGGATTCGGCGTGGCCGATCATCCAAGGCGATGCCGGTTGATCGCCTGCCGCAATTCCTGTGCTGCCGCACCCGCAGCTTCGGCAAAATCACCGCCAACGGATGCATACAGGATCGCCCGCGAACTGCTGATCATCAGACCGCCACCGGCGGCGGTCAGACCGTGTTTGAGCACGGCTTCGATATCACCACCCTGGGCACCGATGCCCGGCACCAGCAGCGGCATGTCGCCGACACGCTGGCGGATCCGGCCCAGCTCGGCGGGGAAGGTGGCTCCCGCGACCAGGGCGCAGTTTCCGTGGCCGTTCCATTTTCCGGCCACCGTCTCGGCGACTCGCAGGAACAGTGGTTCGCCGTTACAGTCGAGATTCTGGAAGTCGCCACCGCCCGTGTTCGAGGTCCGGCAGAGCAGGATCACGCCCTTGTCGGAGTGCTCCAGGAATGGTGCCACCGAGTCGCGCCCCAGGTAGGGATTGGCCGTTACGGCATCGGCGCGGTAACGTTCGAATGCCTCGAGCGCATAGCGCTCGGCCGTCGAGCCAATGTCGCCGCGCTTGGCGTCCAGGATCACCGGAACGCCGGGATGTTCCTCGTGGATGTATGCGATCAGCCGCTCCAGTGATTCTTCGGCTCGCAACGCTGAGAAATGCGCGATCTGCGGCTTGAATGCGCACACCTGGTCGGCCGTGGCATCGACAATGACACGGCAGAACTCGAATACCGCATCCTCACGGCTGCGTACCGCTTCCGGGAATCGCGCAGGGTCCGGATCCAGACCCACGCAAACCAGCGAGTCCGCCTCCTGCCAGCGCGTGGTCAATGCCTGCATGAAGTTCATGGTTGCTTCCATCTGCCGTTTACGCTTTTCCCGAGTCCCGAGTCCCGAGTCCCGAGTCCCGAGTCCCGAGTCCCGAGTCCCGA
>CBFGSA010000208.1:0-3399 GCA_965651365.1 uncultured Rhodanobacteraceae bacterium
CTCTCCCTGTTGCCCTACAGCGACAACCACTTTTCCTGATGTTCACCGCCCGTGATCACGCATCCCGGGCGGCCATTCGGACAGCTCACAGTTGCATCGGCGCTCCGGTGCTAACGAATGAAGGTAATCGATAATGGACGTAATCCTGCTTGAAAACGTGCGCGGCCTGGGCCGCCTGGGCGACAAGGTCAAGGTCAAGCCCGGCTATGGCCGCAACTTCCTGGTGCCGCAAGGCAAGGCGACCCGCGCCACGGCCGCCAACCTGGCCGAGTTCGAACAGCGCCGCGCCGAGTACGAGGCGCGCGCCAAGGAGCTGCTGGCCAGTGCCAACACCCGTGCCAGCCAGTTCCAGGACGCCAGCGTGACCATCCGCGCCAACGCCAGTGCCGAGGGCAAGCTGTACGGTTCGGTCGGTCCGCGTGACGTGGCCGAGGCACTGTCGGCCCAGGGACTGACGGTGGAAAAGAGCGAGGTGATTCTCACCGAAGGTCCGATCCGCAACACCGGCGAGTTCGAGGCCCAGCTGGCCCTGCACGCCGATGTGGAGACCAGGGTCACGGTGATCGTGGTGGCGGCCAACACGATCTGAGCGATACCCACAGGCAAGACGAAGACGGGCGCTGCGGCGCCCGTTTTCGTGTCCGGGCCTGGACCCACACCGCAATCCCACAGCAATTCCACAGCTTATCCACAGGTTTTCGTCTCGACAGGTGAGACGCCGATGCGCATCATGGGGAACAGATCTCGATGATGCCCGGAAGCCGCATGCCTGCACTGGCCCAAACCTCGCCTTCGTCCAATGTCGACACCCTGCGGGTGCCGCCGCATTCGCTGGAAGCCGAGCAGGCCGTGCTGGGCGGGCTGATGCTGGCGCCCAAGGCCTGGGACCGGGTCGCCGACCGCATCAGCGAGGACGACTTCTACCGCAAGGACAACCGCCTGATCTTCCGCGCCATCGCGCAGCTTGCCGAACGCAACCAGCCGTTTGACGCCATCACCCTGGGCGAATGGTTCGACCACCAGGAACTGGCCGACGAGATCGGCGGCACGGCGACCCTGATTGATCTGGCCAACAACACGCCCAGCGCCGCCAACATCACCGCCTACGCCGACATCGTGCGCGACCGCGCGGTGCTGCGTCAGTTGATCGATGCTGGCACGGAAATCGCCGGCAACGGCTACCGCACCGAGGGCCGCACCACCCAGGAGATCCTCGAAGACGCCGAACAGCGCGTGTTCCAGATCGCCGAAGCCGGCGCCCGCGGCCGCGCCGGTTTTGTCGACATGCGCAATGCCGCGCGCGAGGCGATGCGCATCCTGCACGAACGCTACGAGCACCGCGGCGAGCTGACCGGCCTGTCCACGGGCTTCACCGATCTGGATGAAAAAACCGCCGGCCTGCAAAAATCCGACCTCGTCATCCTGGCCGGCAGGCCGTCTATGGGGAAAACCGCATTGGCGGTCAATATCGCCGAGGCCGCGGTGCTGCGCGGCAAGAAAACGGTCGGTATTTTCTCAATGGAAATGTCCTCCTCGCAGCTGATGTTCCGTCTGGTGTCCTCGCTGGGGCGGATCAACCAGCAGGCGCTGCGCTCGGGCGATCTGGCCGAGGAGGACTGGCCGCGTGTGACCTCGGCCATCACCATGCTGAGCGAATCGAAACTGTATATCGACGACACGCCGGCGCTGTCACCTGTGGAGCTTCGTTCCAGAGCGCGGCGTCTGCACCGCGACAGCGACGATGGCCTGGGCCTGATCGTGATCGACTACCTGCAGCTGATGCAGGTGCCCGGCAGCAAGGAAAACCGCGCCACCGAAATTTCCGAAATCTCGCGCAGCCTCAAGGCCCTGGCCAAGGAACTGGATGTGCCGGTGATCTGCCTGTCGCAGCTCAATCGCGCCCTGGAGCAGCGCAACGACAAGCGGCCGATGATGTCGGACCTGCGCGAATCGGGCGCCATCGAGCAGGACGCCGACCTGATCATGTTCATCTACCGCGACGAGTACTACCACGAGGATTCGGCCGACAAGGGCCTGGCCGAAGTCATCATCGGCAAACAGCGCAACGGCCCCACCGGCACCATCAAGCTCGCCTTCCACGGCCAGTACACCAAGTTCGAAAGCTACACCCCGGAGGCGTACGAGGGGGCGTTCGAGTGACGAAAGGCCGGGAATCGGGAATGGGGAATCGGGAATCGGAAAGGCAGGGCACTCGGGTTTTGTGGCCTGAATCGTCACGTTGCACGTCTGCAGCGCCCAGTCGACAGTGGTCCAGTTGCCCGCGCTTTTGCCATTCCCGATTCCCCATTCCCGATTCCCGGCATTCATGAGCCGCCTCGCCACCGCCACGATCCACCTGGGCGCACTGCGCCGAAATCTGGCGCGGGTGCGCGAGCGGGCTGGCAAGGCCCGGGTGATGGCGGTGATCAAGGCCGACGGCTACGGGCACGGCCTGGAACGGGTGGCGCGGGCGCTGGGCGATGCCGATGCCTTCGGCGTGGCCGCGATTGCCGACGGCCGGCGCCTGCGTGCGGCCGGCTATCGCCAGCGCATCGTGGTGCTGTCCGGGCCCGATCAAGCCGCCGATCTGGACGAGCTGCGCCGGCTGGATCTGGATGCGGTGATTCACCATGCCAGCCAGTTGCAGTGGCTGGCCGCCGATCACGGCTCGCCACTGCGCATCTGGCTGAAGCTGGACACCGGCATGCACCGGCTGGGCTTTCCTGCACGCGACGCCGAAGCGCTGCACGCCCAGCTTGCGGCGCTGCCCTCGGTGGCACCGGAAATCGTGCTGATGAGCCACTTCGCGGCCTCGGAGGAATTCGACAATGCGCTCACCCAACGCCAGATCAGCGCTTTCGAAACCGCCACCCGCAACCTGCCGGGACCGCGCTCGCTGTGCAACTCCGCCGGTCTGCTGGGCTGGCCCGCCGCGCACGGTGACTGGCTGCGCGTCGGTGGTCTGCTGTATGGCCTGTCGGTGGTGGCCGGCAAGAGCGGCGCCAATCTCGGCTTCGAGCCAGCCATGACACTTTCCACGCGTCTGCTCGCCATCAACGAGCTGGAGCCGGGTGATCGCGTGGGCTATTCGGCCACCTGGACGGCGCCCGAAGCCATGCGCCTGGGCGTGGCCGCCATCGGCTACGGCGATGGCTACCCGCGCAGCGCTGCCTCCGGCACCCCGGTGCGCGTCGGCAGCCAACCGGCGCGACTTGCCGGTCGCGTGTCGATGGACCTGGTCACCCTCGACCTGCGCCAGGCACCCGAGGCTCGCGTCGGCGACCGCGTCGTGCTGTGGGGCCCCGATCTGCCCGCCGAAATCATCGCCGAGCACGCCGATACCATCGCCTACCAGCTCACCTGCGGCATGACCCGCCGCGTGCTGTTCACCGAAGACGA
>CBFGSA010000209.1:0-3384 GCA_965651365.1 uncultured Rhodanobacteraceae bacterium
ACCCCCGGTCCCGAGCCAACAACCCGATCAGCGCCCACCCACCCCAAGCCCATGAGACACACCCCTACGGGTCCCGGGTCCCGAGTCCCGAGTCCCGAGCCAAAAGCCCGATCAGCGCCCGCACACCCCAAGCCCATGCTGCGGTACACCCCATGACCCTCTACCGTTACAAAGCCGTCACCGCCGCCGGCGAGACGCTGGACGGGCAGATGGAGGCTGGCTCCACCGAGGAGGTGATCGCCAAGCTGCAGGAGGCCGGGCACCTGCCGCTGGATGCGCGCGAAGCCGAGGGCGACACCGCCGGCGCGCTGCGCGCCATGTTCAAGCGCAAGACCTTTTCCAGCGCCCAGATCGTGCAGTTCACCCAGCAATTGGCCACCCTGCTCGGCGCCGGTCAGCCGCTGGACCGCTCGCTGCAGATCCTGCTGGAACTGCCCGAGGCCGAGCAGGCCAAACACCTGATCGAGCGCGTGCGCGACCGCGTGCGCGGGGGCGCCACCCTGTCCACGGCGCTGGAAGAAGAGCACGGTGTGTTCTCCAGGCTGTACATCAACATGGTGCGCGCCGGCGAGGTGGGCGGTTCCCTGGACCAGACACTCAAGCGCCTCGGCGACTACATGGAGCGTTCCCAGGAGCTCAAGGGCAGCGTCATCAACGCACTGATCTACCCGGCGTTCCTGGTCGGCATGGTGGTGGTGTCGCTGCTGGTGCTGCTGACCTACGTGGTGCCGCAGTTCGTGCCCATGTTCCAGGACATGGGCGTGGAGCTGCCGCTGGTCACCCGTATCGTGATGGGCGTGGGGACCACGCTGCAGAGTTTCTGGTGGCTGTTGCTGATCGTGGGCCTGTTTGGCGCCGTGTGGCTGCGCCGCCAGTGGCGCGATCCGGAATCGCGGCTCAAGATCGACAAGCGACTGTTGAAAATGAAGATGTTCGGCCCGATCAGCCAGAAGGTCGATACCGCACGTCTGGCGCGTACCCTGGGAACGCTGCTGAAAAACGGCGTGCCGCTGCTGTCGGCGCTGACCATTGCCGAGAAGGTGCTGGCCAACAGTGCGCTGGCCGAGTCCGTCCACGAGGCCACCGACAGCGTCAAGACCGGCGGCGGGCTGTCGCACGCGCTGGCCCAGTCCAAGCGCTTTCCCAAGCTGGCGCTGCAGATGATCAGCGTGGGCGAGGAATCCGGCGAGCTGGATTCGATGCTGATGAAGGTCGCCGATACGTTCGATGTCGAGGTCCGCAACAGCCTCGACCGGATGCTGGCCGCCCTGGTGCCGCTGACCACGGTGGTGATGACCGGTGTGGTTGCTGTCATCATGATGGCCATCGTGCTGCCGATCCTGAATCTGGCTGGTGCGATCAAGTGATTGCCGGGCCAAATCGATTGCGTGCAATGCTTCGCCATTCCGGAGCCGCGCGTCAGCGCGGAATTCGGAACCTGCAGGTGCCCGATACCCTTTCGCGGCGGGTGGATTTCGGATCGCCGCTGCGCGTCGTCCGGAATGACCGCACTTGTTGTGATCGGCGCGATTTCATCCCGGTGGTGCCGGCAGCAGACTCTGCAGCAGCTCCACGATTACAGTCACACATCACAAACCGGACTTCCAAGACCAAGAGGTAGACATGAGCAAGCACAATCCTTCCACGGCCCGCCGCATCGGCGCGCGCGGCTTCACCCTGATCGAGATGCTGGCCGTGATCGTGCTGATCGGCATTGTCGCCAGCATCGTCGTGACCCAGGTCGGCAAGCGCATGAACTCGGGCAAGTACAAGGCCGGCGAGGCCAAGGTGCAATCACTGAGCATGAAGATCGAAAACTACGCCCTCGACAATGGCAGTCCACCGACCAATCTGCAGGCTCTGGTCAGTGATCCGGGCGGTGGCGCCATGTGGAACGGCCCCTACGCCAAGGAATCCGACCTCAAGGATCCGTTTGGCCACGCCTTCGGCTACAAGGTACCCGGCGACCACGGTGACACCTTCGACCTGGTCTTCTACGGCAAGGACGGCAAGCCCGGCGGTGACGGGCTGAACAAGGATGTGGGGAATTGGCAGTGAGGCTTCGCCTCGGGAATCGGGAATAGAGCATCGGGAATCGAAATGCTTGACAAGATTCAGGATTCGGGAACCGAGATCCCCCAGCGCCGTCATCCTGGGGCCGAGCGCAGCGAGGAACCCGGGATCCAATTTGATCTTTCCCGGAAACTTGGTGGCCGCACCCGTCAGAGGAAAGCAAAAATGGATCCCGGGTTCCGCCTGCGGCGGCCCCAGGATGACGGGCTGTGCCATTCCGGCTTCGGGGATTTGGCTGCCGTCGGCCATTTTGATTCCCGGGTCTGTCGATACCCCGTCACCAATGCCGAACCCCGAATCCCCGGCCCCGGGCGCGCAAGGCGCGCCAGCGGCTTCACCCTGCTCGAAATGCTCGCCGTCCTGTTGCTGATCGCGATTGCGGTCACGGCGGTGTCGATCACGGTGGCCAAGAGCCTGGAAAGTGCGCGGGTGAATGCGGTCAGCCGCGATCTGGCGGCGGCCCTGCGCTATACGCGCGGTCAGGCCATCGTCAAGGGCAAGGAGCAGGTGATCACTTTCAACCTGAAAAAATGGACCTACACGCCGCCCGGCAAGTCCGATACCAAATTGCCGGAGGGCATGGAGCTGAAGATCCGCACTGCCGCCCAGGAACAGGTCGATGCCGACACCTGGGGTCTCAGGTTCTATCCCGACGGCAGTTCCACCGGCGGGCGCCTCACCATCATCCGCGGCCAGCGCGAGTGGCACATCAATGTGTCCTGGTTGACCGGCGAGGTGCGCACCAAAGAAGTGCGTGCCGGGTGAGGTTGGGGGTGGTGTTCGGGACCGGGAGTCCTGGATCCGAGGCCCGGATGCGGGACTCGGCAGAGCCGAGACCCGGAGTTTCGCGTTTGCTTCTCCCCCAGTCCGCTGGCGGTGAGGGGCGCAGTCTGCAAGCCACTGGCTCGCGTGGCGTCAAAGGCCCAGCGGGCCGGAATGACCGAACCGCGCTTGCCCGCAGATGCCGCAGCACCACAGTTTTGCGCGCACCCGCAGCAGTGCCAATAACCCCAGCTTTTCCGAGTCCCGAGTCCCGAGTCCCGAGTCCCGATGGCCTTGCCGAGTTCCGAGTCCCGGTTCGACAGAGCTCGAAGCTTCGGTTTGAACCCGAACTTCACACCGGTGTCACGGTCAATCCCCTGTGAGAAGTCACTATTCCCAGCACGGATTCAGCCTGATCGAGGTCATCGCCGCGTTCCTGATTTTCGCGGTGGGCTTCGGCGTGCTGCTGCAGATCCTGACCTCCTCGCTGCGCGTGGCGCACCGCTCCGAAGACTACACCCAGGCCACCTTGTGGGCCGAGTCCAAGCT
>CBFGSA010000210.1:0-3332 GCA_965651365.1 uncultured Rhodanobacteraceae bacterium
GGCGCGTACTCTGGGGCCGGCGCAGTAGACATGCTGGTGAATAATGCGGGCTAGGCGCCTGTGCGCGGAACGCCTCGGACCTGTACATGGCTGCAACATACCAGCCGCAATGCCGCGAGTTCATTGCATCGTCACGGCGTCGGTGGTCGTCGGCAGTCCGGCCTTGTTGCAAAATGCCGCGAAGCGAGGGTCGCGCTGGTAGCGCAGGATGAGAGGGTCCGACAGCAGCATGCTGATGCCCGAATCACGGTGCGTCCAGGCCGAATCCAGCCACTTGTACAAGTTGTCGGGGTCGCGCCGCAGAGCGTAGGCCTGTGCAATCTGGTAGCTGGCCTGCTGCCCGTAATCGGCAATGAGTCTGCCCAGCGCGGCATCGGCGGCCGCGCGGTCGGCGCCGACCTGCAGGGCCAGGGTTTCGGCAATGGCGTGCCATGGCCCGGCGGGTTCCTGGCGCGCCGCCGCCAACGCCGCATCGGCGTTGCCGGCGAGAATCTCGACAATCGCCAGTTGTTCACCAAAGCCGGTAGCGGCCGGTTGCAGGGACTCGGCGGTGAGCACGGCTTCGCGTGCCTCGTCCAGTCGATTCATTCCGGCGAGGTAAAAACCATACCAGCGATACCAGTTCGCGTTGCGCGGGTCGCTCTGCAATGCCTGGCGCACCAATGTGACGGATTGCCGCGTCTTGCCGAGCGAAGCGAGCACGCCGCCGTAGGCGTAGCGCGCGACCGGATCGTTCGGGGCCAGTTGCAATGCGCGGCGGGCCTCGACGAGGCTGCCTTGCCAGTCCATCTCGACCCAGCGCAGGATCGTAGCCAGCGCCAGGTGCGCAAGGGCTGATTGCGGGTCCAGCCGCAGTGCGGTATCCGCTGCCTGGCGCGCCCTGGCGTGCTCCGCGGTGGCTTGTTTGCCACCAAGAAAATGCGATGCAAGAAAACTCCGGACACGTGATAATTGCGCAAAGGCGGCCGCATAGCGTGGATCGATCCGGGTGGCTCGCGTGAACGCTTCGATGGCCTTGCGTGTTCCAGGCTCGGTGCGCAGCACGAAAAACGCCGTGCCTTGCTGGTACGCATTCCAGGCATCCAGTTTGCCACCTGGCGGTCGCGCAGTTTGTGCCGCCGCGCCGGGCGGGGTTTGCCATTTTGCCTCGAATGCATGGGCGACATCCCGGGCGATGGCATCTTGCAGGGCGAACAAATCCTGGTTCTGCCGATCGTAATGCCGTGACCATACGACCCTGCCATCGATGACGTTGATCAGGGTCGCGGCCACGCGCACGCTTGCACCGGTGCGATGCACGCTGCCTTTGAGCAGGTGCGCAACGCCCAGTTTCTCGCCGATCGACCGATCCGATTCCCGGCTGTCGCGGAACTGAAACGCCGAGTTGCGGCTGATGACGCGCAGACCGGCGAGCTGCGACAGAGTGGTGATCAGGTTTTCCGCAAGGCCATCGGAAAAATAACGTTCGCCGGATGCGGCGTTGTCATCAGCAAACGGCAGCACCGCGATCGAATTGGCAGACAGGTTCCTGGTCACGGCAGGGGCGGGCGGCACGTGACGGCTTCCCGCCACGAAGGTTGTCGTGCCCACGGCGGTGACCAGTGCGAGGATCGCCAATGCGGCTCGATGCCGGTACACACTCTTGCGCAGGCGGTACAGCAAGCCGCGCGTCGAGGCGAGCACCGGCTCGCCGTCGCGATGTCGGCGCAGATCGGTGGCCAGATCGCTGGCCGTGGTGTAACGCCGCGCGCGATCCTTTTCCAGCGCCTTCATGGTGATCCGGTCCAGATCGCCACGCAGATGACGGGACCAACGCCGCGCACTCAACAGTCGTCGGCCATCTTCCTTGAATCGGGATTTCGCCCGTTGCATCACGCGCCGGCTCGGCAGCGCCGGCTCCACGTCCCGGATGATGCGCAGCAGTTCATCATGGCCGGTTCCGCGCAGCGAATCGCGATCCAGCGGCGTCACGTCGGTCAGCAATTCATACAAGATCGCGCCCAGCGCGTAGACATCCGCGCGCGCATCGATGTCGATGCGGCCCTCGGCCTGCTCCGTGCTCATGTACAGCGGCGTGCCCATGGTCAGGTTCTGATCGGTGAACAGGGTGTGGTCGGTCAGGTGTCCGTGCATGGCTTTGGCGATGCCGAAGTCGATGATGCGTGCAAACGGCTCGCCATCGTGTTCACTGACCAGTATGTTGCTCGGCTTGAGGTCGCGATGCAGCACCCCCTTGTCGTGGGCATGCTGCACGGCGGCGCAGACCTGAGCGAACAGGGTCAGGCGTGCGTCGACCGGCAGGTTTCTGGTGCTGCAGAAGCGGTTGATCGGCTCTCCGCGCACCCGTTCCATGACAAAGTACGGGCGTCCGGACCCGGTGGCGCCGGCATCATACACGTGCGCGATGTGCGGATGATCCATCAACGCCAAAGTCTGGCGTTCGGCTTCGAAGCGGGCGATGACCTCGTGCGTATCCATTCCCGGCTTGATCACCTTCAATGCCACGCGCCGACTCACGGGCTGCTCTTGGCGTGCCTCGTAGACCACCCCGAAGCCGCCTTCGCCGAGCCGGCCGAGAATCCTGTAACCGGGAATCTCCGGGGTCGGCACCACAGGCGACGCCAGGGCTTCGAGGGCATCGCCGAGCCGGGGTCCGGCTTCGGCATCGAAGCGCTGCAGGAAGCGGGCGCCCGCGGCCAGCAGCTCGCACGCTGCCTGCTTGATGCGTGCTTCCCCGTCCTGAGCTTCGAGCCACGCCACGCGCTGTTCGGCAGGCTGGTCAATGGCCGCATCCAGCAGCGCCTCGATCGCCGGCCAATCGCGTTCAGTCCAGCCGGTCATCGCCGATCCACTGTCCGAGCAGCATCCGCGCCTTGCTCCAGTCGCGCTCGACAGTCCGCCGACCGAGCTCGAGCAGCTCGCCGATCTCCTCGCAGCTCAGCCCGACATAAAGCTGCAACTCGGCGACCTGGGCGATTCGCGGGTTGAGTTCGGCGATCTTGCCGATGCCCTGGTCGAGGGCCAGCCAGATGTCGTTGTCGGGCGCTGCCGGCATCACCTCGTCCGCCAGCGGGAGTTGGCGCTTGGCGGCCGCGCGGTTGCGTGCCCGATCGGTCAGCAAATGGCGCATGACCTGGGAAACGTAGCCAAAGTATCGGCGGCGGTCACCGAAACGGGCACGGCGGTTTTCGGCCATGCTCAGCCAGGCCTCGTGCACCAGCCCGGTGGTATTGAGCGTCTCGGCGTGTTCGCCGCGCAGTCGTGCACGGGCGATCCGGCGCAAGTCTTCGTAGATCTCCGGCAGCAGTTCCCGGGTTGCTTCCGCGTCACCC
>CBFGSA010000211.1:0-3314 GCA_965651365.1 uncultured Rhodanobacteraceae bacterium
ACGGGATCGGTCAGTCTGCAGCCGGGTGTGGCGGGTGCGCACAGCGTGTCACCCAATGCCAGGCTGGAATTGGTGCTGGAAGACACCAGTCAGCAACCGCCGGTGCCCATCGCCACCAAGACCATCAATCCCGTGGGGCAGCTGCCGGTTCAGTTCAGCCTCGATTTCAATCCCGAAAAGGTCGTGTCCGACGATGTGCTGATTCTGGTTGCCAAGCTGACCGATGGCGAACGGCGCTACACCATGCCGCTTCAGTATCCGGTGCTGACACACAATGCGCCGCGCACGGCAGAGATTCAGTTGGTGCCCGAGCCAACGGTCGGCGAGAAGATGATGGCGGACTTCCGCAAGCTGCAAGGGCAGTTGGGCGGCATGAAGATTTCCAAGGGAACGTCGCTTGGCGAGAAGAGTTCCCGCGCATGGCAGATTTTCAAGAACAATGGTCACGTCCGCTTTATCGTGGACATCGAAGACAACTTTGACACAAACGCCAGGGTGCGAACCGACTACGCTTTCAGCGACGGCAAGCCTTGGATCGTAATCCGGAAGCACATGCACAGCGCCGGAGCAAGGCCCGACGACATCAAGCGCGCTGGCTGGGACAAGGACGGCAATCTGGTTCTCAAGGAGCATGTCACCAACGGCAAGACCGAAACGCTTTCAGGCAAGGATGCCAAGGAGCTGCGTGCCGATGCGGACAAGGAGTTCAGAAAAGCGGGCGGCAAGTAACAGTGCACGCCGGCCGCCAGTCGGCCAAGTCCATTCCCGCCGACGTCATCCCGGACAGCGCGCAGCGCCGATCCGGAATCCACTTGCTTGCGTGGAGTCTCAGGCAACCGAGTGGATTGACTGGCTGCTCCCGGCGGCCTGCCCTCCGGGCCATCGGCTGCGCCGATGTTTGCTCCGGCTTCCTGCCTCCGCTATTCGGAGCTCTACTTCGTTTCGTCCGGAATGACGCAAAGGCGGATCTTGTTCAGGCCGCGTGTCGGCGCTTCAGGTGCACCAGCAGCAAGGAGATGGCTGCTGGCGTCATGCCGCTGATGCGCCGGGCCTGGCCGATGTCATGTGGCCGGGCCTGTTTCAGCTTCAGCAGCAGCTCGCTGGACAGCCCCGCCACGGCATCGTAATCGAATCCGTCGGGAATGCGCTTGTCGGCTGCATTCTGCTGGCGCTCGATGTCCCGCTGCTGGCGCTCAAGATAGCCGGCGTAGCGGGACTGAATGTCGATTTGCTCGGCAACTGCGGCATCCATGCACCCAGGCCCGAGGGTCGGGATCGAGACCAGCCCGGCGTAATCGATTTCCGGGCGGCTCAGCAGGTCGAGTGCGCACTGTGATTTCGACAGCCGAATGCCGAAGGTTTCCTGTACCTGCCGTCCGGCATCGCTGGTCGGCGCAACCATCTGCTCTGCCAGTCGCTTGTGTTCGGAATCGAGAAGTTCGCGCTTGCGGCAGAAGGTCTGATAGCGGGTCTCGTCCACACAGCCCAGGCGCCGGCCCAGCTCGGTCAGGCGCAGGTCGGCATTGTCCTCGCGCAGCAGCAGGCGGTATTCGGCACGCGAGGTGAACATGCGGTATGGCTCGCGCGTTCCGTTGCTGGTCAGGTCGTCGATGAGAACACCAATGTAGGCCTGATCACGGCGTGGCCACCACGCCTCAGCGCCGCGTGTGGCCAGTGCGGCATTGAGTCCGGCGATCAGCCCCTGCGCCGCGGCTTCCTCATAACCGGTGGTGCCGTTGATCTGGCCGGCAAGATAGAGTCCGGGCACGTCCTTGGACTCCAGCCACGGGTGCAATCCGCGCGGGTCGAAATAGTCGTATTCGATGGCGTATCCGGGGCGCGTGATGTGCGCGTTCTCGAAGCCCTTGATGGAGTGCACCAGCGCGACCTGCAATTCAAACGGCAAAGATGTGGAGATGCCGTTGGGGTAGATCTCGGTGCAGTCGAGCCCTTCCGGTTCTATGAAGATCTGGTGTGCGGACTTGTCGGCAAAACGCACCACCTTGTCCTCGATGGACGGGCAGTAACGCGGCCCCTGGCCCTGAATCCGGCCACTGTACACGGGCGAGCGATCCAGCCCGGCACGGATCAGCTCGTGGGTACGTTCATTGGTATGGGTGATCCAGCAACTGACCTGGCGCGGGTGCTGGCTGCGCGTACCCAGAAAGGAAAACACCGGCGCCGGCGAGTCGCCGGGCTGCTCGGCAAGCCCGGTGTAGTCGATGCTGCGCCCGTCGATGCGTGGTGGCGTGCCGGTCTTGAGCCGCTCGTCAGCCAGCGGCAGACCGCGCAACTGTTGTGCCAGTGTCGTTGCCGGAGCGTCGCCCGCCCGGCCACCACCGAAGCGGCGTTCCCCGATGTGAATGCAACCATCCAGAAACGTGCCGGTGGTGAGAATCACGCGTGGCGCGTCGAACCGCAGACCCATCTGGGTCATCACGCCCGCCACCCTGGCACCGTTGAATTCCAGGCCATCCACACTTTGCTGAAACACCGACAGACCGGGCTGATGCTCGACCATGCGGCGGATAGCGGTCTTGTACAGCGCCCGGTCGGCCTGGCAGCGTGTGGCGCGCACTGCCGGACCCTTGGACGCGTTCAGACGGCGCCAGTGGATTCCGGCCAGGTCGGCGGCGTGTGCCATGGCGCCGCCCAGTGCGTCGATTTCCCGCACCAGGTGGCCCTTGCCGATACCGCCAATGGCCGGATTGCAGCTCATCTGGCCGATGGTTTCGATGTTCTGGGTCAGCAGCAGCGTGCGCGCACCGCTGCGGGCCGCCGCAAGCGCGGCTTCGGTGCCGGCGTGGCCGCCGCCCACCACAATCACGTCAAACTGTGTCTGGCTGCTCATGCTGTCATTTTACTTGCTGGCTTGTCGGTTCGGCGGCCACGGCGGTGACTAGACTCGGCATCCTGGCCTCGCCAAGTCACCCGGCCCTCGGCATCCTGCCTCGGGCGTTCGCAGCTCGCGGCCTGCCACTGGCAGCCCGCGTGGCCTTGCGGCCAGCGCCGCTCACCCGCCGCCCACCACAATCACGTCAAACTGTGTCTGGCTGCTCATGCTGTCATTTTACTTGCTGGCTTGTCGGTTCGGCGGCCACGGCGGTGACTAGACTCGGCATCCTGGCCTCGCCAAGTCACCCGGCCCTCGGCATCCTGCCTCGGGCGTTCGCAGCTCGCGGCCTGCCACTGGCAGCCCGCGTGGCCTTGCGGCCAGCGCCGCTCACCCGCCGCCCACCACAATCACGTCAAATACCGCCTGGCTGCTCATGCTGTCATTTTACTTGCTGGCTTGTCGGTTCGGCGGCCACGGC
>CBFGSA010000212.1:0-3292 GCA_965651365.1 uncultured Rhodanobacteraceae bacterium
TGGCTCTGGCGGCTGCGCTCATGCTTGTCGGTCAGTTCCACCTGCAGGTCACCGACATTGGGACCTGAGCGCAGGTAGTACTGGCGCACCAGGCCGTTGAAGGTGATCGGCGAGGCGGTGCCGGCGTAGCCCTGGAAGGCCTTGACCTCGGGCACCTTGGCCACCTGCCGCGCCAGCTTCTGCAGCAGCGCGTTGGTGGTTTCCAGCGTGCTGCCTTCGGGCAGGTCCACCACCACCTGGAATTCGGATTTGTTGTCGAAGGGCAGCATCTTCATGATCACCGCCTTGACCACCACCAGCCCGGCCGCGGCCAGCACCAGCACGCCCATGGCGGCGAACAGCACATGGCGGTGGCGCGCGGCGCGCGGACCGTCGATGAAGGGGTGCATCAGGCGCTGGAACAGGCGCAGCAGGCGGCTGCCCGCGGGTGCGCCATGCGTATCGCGGGCGCCGGCGGCCTCCTCGCTCGCCTCGTCGTGTGATTCGTGATGGCGCACCAGACGCAGCGCCAGCCACGGCGTCACCACCAGCGCCACGATCAGCGACAGCAGCATGCCGGCCGAGGCGTTGATCGGGATCGGCCGCATGTAGGGGCCCATCAGGCCGGACACGAAGGCCATCGGCAGCAGCGCCGCGATCACGGTGAAGGTGGCGAGGATGGTCGGCCCGCCCACTTCGCTGACCGCCTCGGGAATGGCCTGGCGCAGGGAGCGCCCGCCCAGCGCCATGTGCCGGTGGATGTTCTCGACCACCACGATGGCATCGTCGACCAGGATGCCGATCGAGAAGATCAGCGCGAACAGCGACACGCGGTTGATGGTGAAGCCCATGGCCCAGGAGGCGAACAGGGTCAGCAGCAAGGTGATGATGACGGCGCTGCCGACCACGATCGCTTCGCGCCAACCCAGGGTGAGGAGAATCAGCAGCACCACCGAGCCGGTGGCAAAGACGAGCTTCTGGATCAGCTTGTTGGCCTTGTCGGTGGCGGTCTGGCCGTAGTCGCGCGTGACCACGGCGTGCACGTCGTCGGGGATCACCACGCCGCGCAGGGACTTCAGGCGCTGGCGCACTTCGGTGGTGATGTCGGCGGCGTTGGTGCCGGATTTCTTGGCGATCGCCAGCGTCACGGCCGGCGCGCTGCCGGTGGCCGGGCCGGCCTTGCCCTGCGGCGTGCCGTACCACACGTATTGCGCCGGCAGGTCGGCGCCGCGGTGGATGCGGGCCACGTCGGACAGGAATACCGGCTGGCCGCCGTGCAGGCCGATCACGAGCTGGCGCACCTGGGCGGCATCGGCCAGAAAGGTGCCCGCGGTGAGCGGTGTGTCGTGGTTGTCGCCCACGCGGGTGCCGGCCTGGGTGACCACGTTGGCGGCTTTCAGCGAGGCCACCAGGTCATCGATGGCCAGGCCGTAGGCCGCCAGTTTTGCCGGCTCCAGTTCCACCACCACGGCACGCTCGGGCGCGCCGATGGTGTACACGTCGCGGGTGCCGCGCACGCGCTTGAACTCGGTCTCCAGCGTATGCGCCACCTCGGCCAGTTGCACCGGGCTGCGCGCCGGGTCATCGCTCCACAGGGTCACGCCCATCACCGGCACGTCGTCGATGCCCATGGCCCGAATCAGTGGCTGGCCCACGCCGAGATTCGGCGGCACGAAGTCACGGTTTTGCATCACCTGGTTGTACAGGCGCACGATCGCGGTCTGGCGCGGCACGCCGACCTGGAACTCGACCGTGAGCATGGCCATGCCGGGCTGGCTGACCGAATAGATGTGCTTGACGCCGGCCAGCTCGTCGAGCTTCTTTTCCAGCGGGAACGTGACCAGGTTCTCGACATCGTGCACGTCGGCGCCGGGAAAAGGCACCATCACGTTGGCCATGGTCACGTCGATCTGCGGTTCTTCCTCGCGCGGGGTGATCAGGGCCGCGGTCAGGCCCAGCAGGATCGCCGCCAGCGCCAGCACCGGCGTCAGTGGCGAGTCCTGAAAGGCGCGCGCAATGCGCCCGGAAAACCCCAGCCGCGCACTCACTTCCGACCATCCTTGTGCCGTGCCGTGAGCCAGTGCATGGCCACGGCCGGGTCACGCGCGATCTGGTCGCCGGCCGCCAGGCCGGACAGCACCTCGATCTTGTCGCCGAAGCGCTCGCCGGTGCGCACCTGGCGCAGCGCGACATGGCGGCCCTCGATGAGATACACACCGCTCAGCTCGCCCTGGCGCCACAGCGCCGACACCGGCACCAGCAGGCGCTCGGCCTGGCCGGTGGCGAAGGCGACCTTGACGGTCATGCCCGGATACAGCCCCGGCGGTGCATCGTCCAGTTCGAGGCGCACGGTGAAGCTGTGGGTGGCCGGATCGGCGTAGGGGTAGATGATCATGCGTGCCGCGTCCACGCGCTTGCCGTCGACGCCCACAATCTGCGCCTGGTGGCCGGCGCGGATGGCATCGATCGCGCTTTGCGGCACCTCGACCTGCACCCGCAGATGCTTCAGCGACTGCAGGGCGATCAGCTTCTGCGGGCTGGGCGGGCCGGCCTGCACCGCCTCGCCCACTTCGACGAAGCGCCGCGTGACGATGCCGGCATAGGGCGCGCGCACCACGGTGTAGTCGACCTGCTGGCCGACCTGGCGTGACCGGGCCTCGGCGGCACGCAGGGCGGCGCGGCTCGCATTACGCGCGGCCAGGGCCTGATCCAGTTGCGAGGCCGACACCAGGCCGCGCTGGTGCACCTCGGCAATGCGCTTGTAGTCGGCTTCGGCATTGACCGCATCGGCACGCGCGGCGGCAATCTGCGCCTGCGCCGAGCGCTGCGCCGAGACCTGCTCGACATCGCTGAAGCGCACCAGCACATCGCCCTTGGCGACCACATCACCGACATCATGCGGCAGGGCTTCGACGCGGGCATTGGTCTGCGCTGTCAGCGTGGTCTGCTGCACCGCCTCGACCACGCCGTCCCAGCTTTGCTCGGCGGCCTGACTGCCTGGCTCGACGGTCAATCGGGCCAGGTCCGGAGTCGGCCCGGACGCCTGGCTCGACGCCGACTCGGCGCCACAAGCGGCCAGCAACAGGCCCGCCAGCGTCGCCGCCAGCGCGATGCGCACGGTTTTCCCATTCATGCCTTGCCGCCTGCCTCGTCAATCATCTTGATGGTGCAATCCTCGACCTGGCGCGCGATCTCGTCCAGTTCCGGGTGGTCGCTGAGCTGGGCCAGCATCCACGCCGGACGGATCATGCCGATGCGGGTCTGGCCGTTCTTGTGCCACACGGATATGCGACACGGCAGGGCCATGTTCATG
>CBFGSA010000213.1:0-3235 GCA_965651365.1 uncultured Rhodanobacteraceae bacterium
GTGGCAAATGCCGCGTGATATTTCGCCACCGCGGCTTCGATACGCTTGCGCTTGGCGGCTTCGGCTTCTTCTTTCTGCTTGCGTTCGGCCGCTTCGGCGGCGAGGCGGGCTTCTTCTTCGATACGCGCCTTCTCTTTTTCCTGCGCGATGCGGGCCCGCAGGGCCTTGGCCTCCGGCGAATCGGCAATCAGGGCGTCGGGGCCAAAGTCGCTGCGTGGGTGGCCGATGACCGGCTTGCTGCTGGAGTCTTCAATGAAGCGGTACTCCCAGCGCTCGCCGGAGCGGTTGGCGCGCACCGTGGCATAGACCGGGAAGCTGTCGCCGGGCGAGCGCACCGGCTTGAGGATGCGCTTGCCATCGAGCACCGTGTCGATGTCGTAGGTGGCTTCGCGCACGGCGACCCTGGCCGTGACGCGCTCCATCCACACCGGATCGTCCGCGCTGCCCGCATTGCGGCGGTTGGCGAGCTCAAAGTCCTGCAACTGCACCAGTCCGGGCAGTTCCTGCTCGAAGGCGGCGCGGATGTCGGCATTGGAGGGGCCGGACGCCGAGCAGGCGGCCAGCAGCAGACAGGCAAGCGTGATCAGCAGACGATTCATGGCGTGATTCCTCGGGCAAAATTTGGTGGCGTTGTCGTGTCTGGCGGAATCTGGCTAGAATTCGGCTCATTGCAGGGGGCTGCAACAGGGGACATCGATGGATGGCATGCATGAATCAGGCTCCGCGCCACTGACCGAGTGGCTGCGGCACTGGCAGCAGGATGGTGGGTCGGCACGGCTGGATAGCCGCTTGATGCAGGCGATTTACGGCGAGTTGCGGCGTATCGCTGCGCAACGTCTGGCCCGGGAACTGAAGGCGCCGTTGACGCCCACCGAACTGGTTCATGAAACCTGGCTTCGAATGAAGCCCGGCGATGCACCGATCTCCGATCGCAATGCCTTCCTGCGACTGGCGTCAGTCGCCATGCGCAATCTGCTGGTGGATCAGGCGCGCGAACGCATGGCCAGCAAGCGGCATGCCGTTCGGCAGGCCATTACCGTGTCTTTGCTGGCGGATGAATCGCCCAGCGTGATGGCAGACACTCGCCTGCTCGATCTGGACCGCGCCATGGACGCGCTGGCCAGCGACCACCCGCGTGCGGCCGAAGCGGTGGGTCTGCGTGCCTTTGCCGGTCTGGATCTGGTGGAACTGGCCTCGGCGCTGGATGTCAGTCTGGCCACCGCCAAGCGGGATCTTGCCTTCGGTCGCGCGTGGCTGGCCCAGGCCTTGTCGGAGCGTGACGCATGAGCATCAAGCCGGAAATCCTCGAACAGCAGTTTGCGCGCCTGGCAGACCTGCCACGCGAGGCGCAGGTAGCGGCCTTGCAGCAGCTCCAGAACACCGATCCCGAACTGGCAAAGCGGCTCGCCGGTTTGCTCGAAGCGCATGCCTCCGGCAAGGATCCCCTGGACAAACTGCCCTGCGATGCCATGTACCAGATCGCAGGTTTCGATCCCGATTCGCTGCTGGGCCGGCAACTGGGCGACTGGACGCTGGAACGCCTGATCGGACGCGGCGGCATGGGCGTTGTCTATCAGGCTCACAGCGTCCGCGACGGCATTCGCCAGCAAGCAGCAGTGAAGTTGCTGGCTGCGCCCCTGTTTGATCAGCGCGCCAGTGAGCGTTTCGTCGCCGAGGCGCGAGCCCTGGCGCGACTCGATCACCCGGGGATCTGCCGTCTGCGCGATTGGGGCCACTCGGAGGAAGGCTGGCCGTATCTGGTACTGGATTTGGTGCCGGGTGAAGTGCTGTCGGCCGACGGCGGTAATCGAAGACTGCGCGCACGTTTGCAGATCATGGCTCGGATCGCCGACGCAGTGGCTGCGGCCCACCAGCAACTTGTGCTGCATCTGGATCTGAAGCCGGCGAACGTGGTGCTGGGCGAGAATGATCGACCCGTGCTGCTGGACTTCGGCGTGGCGCGCATTCTTGGCGACGATCCGGCTGACGGCGCCACGCTCACGCGCTGGCTGACGCCCCGCTACGCCAGTCCGGAGCAGCTCCGTGGCGAGCCGTTGTCCGCCGCAGCCGACGTTTATGCCCTGGGCGTCATGCTCTACGAACAAGTCACCGGGGCCGCGCCGTTTCAGTTGAAAGACGTTGCCGTAACCGAGGCGCTGCGCCGCATCGAGCAAGGTCCAACGCCACCCAGTCGGGCGCGATCCCACCTGCCTCGCGATCTGGATGCGATCTGCGCGCGCGCGATGCATCCGGAGCCAGCACGCCGTTACGCCAGTGCCGCAGCGCTGGCGGAGGATCTGCGTGCACTGATCGACAAGCGTCCGGTCAGCGCCCGGCCCGACAGCCTCGCTTATCGCTTGTCATGCCTGCTGGCACGCCATCCGCTGGCAATGACAACAGGCACTCTGGCCGTACTCGCTGTCACTGTTCTGGCCATGCTGCTTGCAGTCCAGGCGCAGAATCTGAAGCGGCAACGCGATCGGGCCGAACGCGAAGCCGGTCGTGCCCGCGCAGTGACCGAGTTGCTGATCAGCTCGATCAAGGCCGCCGACCCGACCAGTGAAACAAGCAAGACGGTCACGCTTAACCAGCTGCTGGAGGCTACTTCGCGCCGCATCCATCTGGAACTGGCCAATGAGCCAGAAGTGCTGGCCGAAGGCCTTGTCGGCATCGGCAATGCGCGCGAGGCGATGGGCCAGCACGGTCATGCCATCAAGGCGTACGATGAAGCCATTGGCTTGATGGACGGTGCCAGCTTTCCGATGCGGCAGCAGCTTGAAGCGCGCCTTGGCAAGCTGGATGCGCTGCGTTGGAGTGACAATCTGGATGCCGCGATTGGCGAAGCCCGCACTCTGATGGCGCATGTCGGCAAGGGCGACCAATGGCGCGTACAGGCAGCACTGGGCGCCTTGCAGGTGCGTGCCGGTGATGCGCCCGCTGCCGAAAAGTCCCTGTCTGCCGCCATTGCGGCCGCGCCATTGGACGAACACGCCCGGCGCGCAAATATCCTCAATAGCCTGGCATCGAGTTACGGTCAGCGTGGAGAGCTCAAGCAGGCGCTTGCCGAGTATGATCGGGCACTGTCCGAATTTGACGCGGCCGGCAGCGTCAGCCCGGACCTTGAAGCGACCATCCGTCTCAATCGGGCCAAGATCAATTCCAGTGTCGGTGATGGCAAGCAGGCTCTGGCCGATATCAACCGGGCCGTGGCCATCCGGCGCGACTTGTTTGGCGA
>CBFGSA010000214.1:0-3219 GCA_965651365.1 uncultured Rhodanobacteraceae bacterium
CGTAAGCCAGCAGATTTACAGTCTGCCCCCGTTGGCCGCTTGGGTATCCCTCCGAAATCAATTCAATTGTCGTGCCGCCTGTCCTTGCCTGCCATCTCCGCTCCCAGCGCCGCTTGCGCGTCGCAGAGGGAGGCCTTTTCGCCTTGGCGTCGACAAAGACCGGCTATTTTCGCGACCCTTTGACGATGTGTCAATACTTGCACTCGAAATTGCACTTGCGCCGCACCAAAAGCCGCCCCGACTTCATGCCGGGTTAAAGCGCACTGCGCTTGACTGCAGGCATGCAGCATGTCCGGCAAGCCAACGAGGTCGCACGTGATCCGTGGATCGACAATGCCCGCTTCGTGCTCATCGTTCTGGTCGTGTTCGGACACTCGCTCGAACCACTGCTGCGTTCCGGGCACGCGACGGTCGAAGCGGTCTACCGGTTCATTTACCTGTTCCACATGCCCACGTTTGCGGCACTTTCCGGTGCCGTCGCCAGCGCCGAACTCAACGCCGGTACGCTGCGCAAGATCGTGTTCCTCCTGCTTCTGCCGTATCTGGTTTTCCAGGGACTGTTTGCTCTTGCGGCCATGAGACCGTTCTGGCCAGACTCCGGCCCGGGCGGCGTAGCCACTCCGTACTGGCTGCTGTGGTATCTGCCCAGCCTGGCCTGCTGGCGTCTGATGCTGCCGTTTTTCGCGCGTTTGCGCTTCAAGCTGCTGCTGGCGGCGGGAGTCACCCTGGCCGCGGGCTGGGCCGGCGATCTCGGCTACTACCTGTCGTTGTCACGCACCCTGGTGTTCTTCCCGTTTTTCCTGCTCGGTTGGCAGTTTGTTCCGGCCTGGCGCAAGCAATCCGCCACGCCGTTCATTCGCACAAGCGCCGGCCTGTTTCTGCTTGCCTTGCTTGCCCTGAGCTTCGCCCGTCATCCGGATCCACACTGGCTGTACGGCAGCTACGGCTATTCCGATCTCGACGTCGGAGCCGTGGCCGGTGCCGGCTTGCGGGCACTGCAACTCGCTGGCGCCTGTCTTGCCGGCCTCGCGGTGCTGGCACTGATGCCCCGTCGGCACACACGGGTTTCCGTACTCGGCCAGGGCAGCCTGTCCGCTTATCTGCTGCACGGTTTCGCAATCAAGTTTGCGATCGGCATCGGCCTGTTCGCAGCGCTGGACTCGCTGTCGGCCGGGCTGAGCTTGCCGGTGCTGGTGGCGGCGGCACTGGTGCTTGCCGCAATCTTGTCGACCCCGCCAATTCACCACCTGGTTGCAAACGCAAGCTCTCCGGCATGGCTGCGACGGGCGTTGTGGCGCCAGCGGCACGAAACCACGGCCTGACAGTCGTCGCTCAGTCGCCCGAGGCCCCCGGCTGGCCAGAAGCCATCTGCTTTTCCATGGCCTTGGAAATCTCGACCAGCCGGGTGGCGTAGTCGGCCAGCCGCTTGTCCTCGTCGCTCCGTGGCTGCCACTCTGGTACCTGGGCAGGCTTGCCGTCGGGAGAATCGAGCGCCACGAACATGATCACGCAGCTGGTGGCAAGTCGTACTTTCTGGGTTTCCAGATTGCGTGCTCGCACGTCGACGGTGAAGTGCATGCTGGAGGTGCCGGTATGGATCAGCTTGCACTGGACACTGACCAGATCGCCGATCAGGATCGGCTCGACAAACTGGATGCCGCCCACTGCCACCGTGACGCAATAGGCACCACTCCAGCCCACGGCGCAGGCGTAGGCGGCCTGGTCGATCCACTTCATCACCATGCCACCATGCACCTTGCCGCCGAAGTTGACATCGGTCGGCTCGGCCAGAAAGCGGGTGGTCACTTCACGCTGTTTGCCGGGCATGGCGCTCTCCTTGAACTGCGGGTGGAAAACATTATGACCGAGAGCGGGCATGAGGAGCACCTGGCAGGGAAAAGGCTCCGACCATGCGCTTGGCTTTGCGCAGGGGGCTGCTTAGTACAGCGAAGCGCACCATCGATGCTCCCGGCCGCGACGCGCTGCGTTCGCCAGCGGCACCCTGCCCAAGGCGCAAACCCGAGTCCCGAGTCCCGAGTCCCGAGTCCAACTACACGTTGAACAGGAAGTGCAGCACGTCACCCTCGGCCACCACATACTCCTTGCCTTCCTTGCGCAATCGGCCGGCCTCGCGCGCACCCGCTTCGCCCTTGTACTTGATGAAGTCGTCGAAGGCGATGGTTTCGGCGCGAATGAAGCCCTTTTCGAAATCGGTGTGGATCACCGCCGCAGCGCGTGGCGCGGTGGCGCCCACCGGCACCTGCCAGGCACGCACTTCCTTTTCGCCGGCGGTGAAGTAGGTCTGCAGGCCAAGCAGCCTGTAGCCGGCATGAATCACGCGGTCCAGACCCGGCTCGGACAGGCCCAGATCGGCCAGAAACTCGGCCCGGTCGGCCTCGTCGAGCTGCGCCAGCTCTTCCTCGATTGCAGCACACACCGGCACCACTTCGGCACCCTCGATTTGCGCGTGCGCCCGTATCGCGTCGAGGTGCGGGTTGTCCTCGAAGCCGTCCTCCAGCACGTTGGCAATGTACATTACCGGCTTCAGCGTCAGCAGGGACATGTCGCGGATCACGGCGCGCTGCTCGTCGTCGAGCTGCACGCTGCGCGCACTGCGGCCTTCGGCAAGCGCTGCAGCCAGACGGTCCAGAACCGGCAAGCGTGCCAGCGCCTGCTTGTCGTTGGCCTTGGCCGAGCGCTGGGCCCGATCGCGGGCGCGCTCGACCGACTCCAGATCAGCCAGCGCCAATTCGGTGTCGATGGTTTCGATGTCTGCAAGCGGATCAACCTTGCCGGCCACGTGCACCACATCCTCGTGCTCGAAGCAGCGCACAACGTGCGCAATCGCATCCACTTCCCGGATGTGCGACAGAAACTTGTTGCCCAATCCCTCCCCTTGCGATGCCCCGGCAACCAGGCCGGCAATATCGACAAACTCGATCGTTGTGGGAATGACCTTCTGCGGCCTGGCGATGTCGGCCAGCTGCTTGAGGCGCGGATCGGGTACCGGCACCACACCCACGTTGGGCTCAATGGTGCAGAAGGGAAAATTGGCCGCCGCGATACCGGCCCTGGTCAAGGCGTTGAAGAGCGTGGATTTGCCGACATTTGGCAGACCGACGATGCCGCATCGAATTCCCATGGGCTGTGCGCTCCTGTTGGTTCGATTGTGTTGGTTGCAGGATACCGGACCCGGGACTCGGGACTCGGGACTCGGGA
>CBFGSA010000215.1:0-3163 GCA_965651365.1 uncultured Rhodanobacteraceae bacterium
TATTCCGCGTACCCACCCGGCACGCCCTTGACCGCCATGGCCACGGCGTCGTGTGGGTGCAGACTTTCGAAATGCGCGCAGCGGATGGCGAAGTCCTGACAGGCGGTGTCGCCGTCGAGCGCCGTGTGGATGCGCCGTGCGGCATCTTCGCAGAACATCAGGTTCTGGCCGTTCAGACGGGCGAACTCCTGCTCGTCCTGGCGCTTGACCGCAGTCTGCAGGGGTGTGCTCAAGGCGCGCTCGACGGTGTCGATCAGCGCCTCCAGCGGCAAACCGGCTTCAGGCGCGGGTCGGACACGAACGCGAGCCTCGCTGCGCTGCCCATGCGGCGTGGCACAGATGCCCTGCTCGCTGCCGAGCCACTCATGTACGGCAGCAGGCTCCGGCTTGCGATCGGAAAAATCTGCATCAAAGCGCTGCTGGATCAGCTGCCGCGCCAGCGCGGCCGAAGCCGGGCAGGTGGAGGAATAGCCGATACGGCATTCGATCTCCAGTTCCAGGTTGCCGTCGACCATGCGCGCATCCATGCGGCAGGGATAGCTCTTCCAGCCCGCGCGATCACTGAGTAGTGCCGGGCGCCGTACCAACAAATCGAATTCCAGCGCAATACGGGCCCGCGTACTGGTATTGGCGTGCGAATCAAGAAAGCCGTGCAGCAGTTCGATCAGTGAGTCACGACACAAGGCCTGGCCACCCAGCACCTGTTCGGTCAGCGCGTACAGGCGCGACATGTGGATGCCACGCGCCGCATCAGCTGGCAGGTTGACCCAGGCATCGACCCGAGCCGACCCACACCGCACATGCGCCGGATCGGCTTCCAGCGTAAGCGGCACCACCAGACCCCGCATGCCGACCCAACTCAGCGCGACGGTCCGTTCGGCGTGGGGCTCGCTGGCGACATCAGGAAGATTGCGGGAAGTTTCCAGACAGGCATTCATGCGGTTGTTCCGTTGACGGAGTGACGATGGCGGCGACCGGCACGCCAGGCTTTCCAGGCCATGGCCGGACCCAGGCGGTGCCGCGGGCTGGCCAGTACATCCAGCGGGGTGGCGGACGTCAGAGCCCGGGCAAGCTGGGCGCGGTCGGCATGCAGGCTCATTTCCCGAGCCAGTGACAGCGGCCCGGTTTCAGACATGGCGTCGTCAAAGGCCGATTGCAAGTCCGCGAGCTGCGCCGCGACGGCTTTGCGCCGCGACGGGCTGTCGCTGGCCAGGCTGGCGCGATCCAGCGCATGCCTGGCCAGACGCTGCATCGGCAGCAAATCATTGTCGACGCCGGGTTTGGTCACATGCAGCAAGGCCGACAGCAGGTGATCCAGCGTCGCCACCCGTGCAGCTCGGGCAGCATCGGCCCGGGCACCGAAGCACAGTCGTGTTTCCAGCCGCGCAAGCGCGCCATGAAATCTCTCTGCAGCCCGGACCTGGTCGGGAAAATCGCGTGCTGGCGGACGCTCGCGCAAGGCCAGCCCAGCCTCGACCGCTTCGTGCCACTGTTGTGCATCGATGGCGCGTGCTGTGTCGGTGGCAAAAAGCGCCGAGGCCAGTGGATGGTGGGTATGGCCGTCACGCGCAGCCACCAGCTCGTCAGCCCACCAGCGCAATTTGCTGGCCGCGACACCCGTCTCTTCGATTGCGTACACGCCCTCGACCCATTGCCGCTCGATGGCGGCCCAGGCCAGTTGTGCCGCCTCGGCTGCAGTCTTGAGGTAAGGCAGCGCCAGGCGCAATTCCGGGCGTGCGCGAAACAGGCTTTCCAGCTGGCTGTCGAAATCAGTCTGTTTCATTGGCCAGCAGGCGTGCGAGCTGCGCCACGTCGGTCACCACCCGATCCGCGCCCCAGGTGCGCGGATCGCCGCCGTCCAGATAGCCCCAGGCCGCGGCGATGCTGTACATGCCGGCGGCGTGGCCGGCCTGGATGTCGCGCTCGTCATCACCGACGTAGATGCATTCCCCGGGCGCGAGCCCGGCCAGCTCGCAGGCATGCAGCAGCGGTGCGGGATCGGGTTTGCGCAGCGGCAGGGTATCGCCATAAACGCAGGCCGCGGCCGGCTCGTGCAAATTCAGCCGCTTGAGCAGCGGCTCGGCCAGAAAGCCGGACTTGTTGGTGACAATGCCCCAGGCAATGCGTCGCGCGGCCAGCGCCTCAAGCACTTCATGCAGACCATCGAACACGCGGGTCATGCCGTCCATGCGCTCGGCATAGATTTCCAGGAAGCGCGGCAGAATGCCTTCCAGGTGGCTGTCGTCCACGCCCGCAAAACTCGCCCGCAGCATCGCCATGCCGCCGCGCGAGACCAGCGGACGAAATGCCGAATAGTCGGGTGGCTGACAGTCCTGCTCGGCACACAGATCCACGCACGCCCGATACAGATCCGGCGCGCTGTCGACCAGGGTGCCGTCCAGGTCGAACCACACGGCTTTCAGTGGCTGCGGCCATGCACGTCTCGGGTGGTTCATGGCTTGCTGGCGCGGACGATATAGTTCACCGCAGTGGACTCGGTGAGCGATGCCTTGCGCGTGAGCGGGTTGTAGGCGATACCCAGTATTTCGTCCAGCACCAGGCCGACCGCACGCAGGCAGCGCGCCAGTTCCGAGGGCCGGATGAACTGCTCGTAGCGATGCGTGCTCCGTGGCAGCATGCGCAGCAGATATTCGGCACCGACAATCGCCGCGGCAAACGAGGCCGGCGTGCGGTTGAGGGTGGACAGGAACAGCCGACCGCCCGGCTTCAGCATCGCGGCCAGATCCGCCACCAACGCCGCCGGATCGGGCACATGCTCGATCAGTTCCATGCAGCACACCACGTCGAAACTGGCCGGCTCGGCTGCCGCCAGTTGCGTCGAAGACTGCAGGCGGTAGTCGATTTCCAGCTGCGACTCCAGCCGGTGCAGGCGTGCCACATCGATCACCGCCTGGCCCAGGTCGATGCCCACCACCTCGGCGCCAGCCCGCGCCAGCGCCTCGCTCAACAGCCCCCCACCGCAGCCGACATCGGCCACCCGCGCACCCGGCAAGCACGCATGCTGTGCCACGTAGGCCGCGCGCACGGGGTTGAGGTCGTGCAGGGGACGGGATTGGCCGTCGGGGTCCCACCACCGAGCCGCCAGTTTGTCGAAACGGGCCAGCTCTTCCGGGCTCACGTTGTCGCGCACGGTTTCAGACAT
>CBFGSA010000216.1:0-3135 GCA_965651365.1 uncultured Rhodanobacteraceae bacterium
ACTCGCGCGAAATGCCGCTGGAGCGCTACTTCCGCGACGCCAAGATCACCGAGATTTACGAAGGTACCAGCGAAATCCAGCGCATGGTGATTGCGCGCAACGAGACGGGCTTGCGGTAACAGCCGGGAATCGGTGTTCGGGAATCGGGGTTCGTATCGCGTCCGGTGTCGGTATTGCGTATTGTTGGTTTTTCAAGTGCTTGCGGAAAACCCATCCCCACCCCGGCCCTCCCCTTGAAGGGGAGGGAGGTATACCGGCAGCGATCGGGTTGCAGGCTTTGAAGCCCTCTCCTTCCAGGGAAGGGTTTGGGTGGGGATGGGTTTCAGGTCGATTGCACGGAGCAAATGGAATGAAAGGACAGACCAATACGTTCATCCGCAAGTCCGGGCTGCAGCGCATACTCCGCAACAACAGCACGAACGCAGAACGTGTCCTCTGGCAGAAGTTGCGCGGCCGGCAACTCGATGGCTGCAAATTTCGCCGCCAGCATCCGTATGGAGACTATGTCCTTGATTTCGTCTGCCTCGATCGAAAGCTGGTTGTCGAGCTTGACGGCGGGCAACATCTGGAGATGAGAGACGAAGATCAGAGGCGAACTGCCGCGCTTGAACAGGCCGGGTTTGTTGTCTTGCGATTCTGGAATGATCAGGTGTTCAGGCAGATGGACGATGTGCTGGAAGTCATCTGGCGTGCGTTGAGGGCGCGTGTTCCGGATTGAAATTCGTCGTTTGCATTCTGAAACCCATACCCACCCCGGCCCTCCCCTTGAAGTGGAGGGAGGTATACGGGCAGCGATCAGCGTGCAGGCTTTGAAGCCCTCCCCTTCAAGGGGAGGGTTTGGGTGGGGATGGGTTTGGCCGGACTCCGGAAAGCTGAAACTCAGCCTTGGTCACCTGTTTCGGGCAGATTGCGCTTCTCGCGTTCGTGGCCTGGCGACTCATCCATCGCCACCATGTCGATTGCGTCGGCGAAATCGCGTGCGTAGCGCAAGGTGGTGCCGTCGGGCTCGACGCCCATGTCGCGCAGGATGCGTTCCGGTTGTGGCTGCAAGCCGGTGAAAATCAGTGCGATGCCGTCGCGCCGACAGCGCTGTACGAAATTGGCAATGGCCACTGCGGCTGATGCGTCAACCAGGGGTACTTGACGCAAGCGCAGAATGAACACTCGCGGTGGCCGGCCGAATGCGCGCATGACATCATCGATCCGGTTGGCCACGGCGAAGAACAGCGGTCCGGATACGCGGTAGGACTCCACGCCGCGGGTCAGCAATGCACGCCCGCCGGCCTGGGGCGGATGCGCCAGGTCGTCCACCTCGTCCTCGATCAGGTCGACGTGTGATTCGACCGCGACCACCTCGCTCATGCGGTGCATGAACAGGAATGCCGCCAGCACCACGCCAACCTGGACCGCCACGGTCAGGTCCACGGTTACGGTGAGGATGAAGGTGACGATCAGCACGATGCGGTCACCGGGTGGCGAGCGCATCAGCTGGCGGATGCGCTCGATCTCGCTCATGTTCCAGGCCACGATCAGGAGAAGCGCGGCCATGGCCGGCAGCGGCACCTGGTTGGCCAGCGGCGCCGCCAGCAGCACGAACAGCAGAATGAACAGGGCGTGCGCAATGCCCGCAACGGGCGAGCGCGCACCGGCGCGCACATTGGTGGCGGTGCGCACGATGGCACCGGTGGCGGGCAGGCCGCCGACCAGGGCCGAGGCTCCATTGGCCAGGCCCTGGGCCACCAGTTCGCAGTTGGAACGGTGCCGCCCGTCAATCATGCCGTCGGACACCACCGCCGACAGCAGCGATTCGACCCCGCCGAGAAAGGCGATGGTGAAGGCGCTGGGCAGCAGTTCGGGCAGGCGCGCCATGGGAAATGACGGCAATTGTGGCAGCGGCAACTCGCGCGGAATGGGACCGAAGTGCGAAACAATGGTCTCCACCGGCAGTTTGAACAGCATCGTGGCGAGAGAGGCGGCAACCACCGCGATCAGGAATCCGGGCCACCTGGGCCGGTAGCGGCGCAGCACGATCAGCAGCACGAGGGTGGCCAGGGCCAGCGCGGCCGCGGTCGGATTGATGCTGGCGGCATTCTGGGCGTAGCTGTGCCAGCGGGCGAAGAATTCGGCCGGCAGCGTGTCGATGTCCAGGCCCAGAAGGTCCTTGATCTGGCTGCTGAAAATGCTGACGGCAATGCCGGCGGTGAATCCGGTGATGACCGGCTGCGGCATGTAGCGGATCAGGCTGCCCAGGCGCAGCAGCCCGGCCAGAACCAGCATGGCGCCGGCCATCAGGGTGGCCATCACCAGGCCGCCGTAGCCGAACTCGGTGATGACGCCGAACACGACCGGAATGAACGCCGCGGTCGGCCCGCCGATCTGGACCCGCGAGCCGCCGAAAAAGGAAATGAAAAAACCGCCGATGATGGCCGTGTGCAGACCGATGGCGGGCGGTGCGCCGGAGGCGATGGCCAGCGCCATCGACAGAGGCAGGGCGACGATGGCCACGGTCAGGCCCGCAAGCAGGTCGGCGCGAAGGCTGTGCACGCCGTAACCTTGACGCAGGACCGTGAACAGCTTCGGGATGTACAGTCGCCACTGGGGCGTCGCGCTTGTCATGTGTTGTGTGCTTGGCGCACCGTGAAGGCGACATTATGCCAGTGCCCGAGCCATCGGGTGGCTGCAGTACCCAGCGTGGAGGGAGGCGTGCAGCGCCGGAACCGGGAATGTCCCCGGATTGCGCTGCGCTTCATCCGGGCAACGGTCGGCGACCAGGATGCGTGCCCTGAAGCCGTCCCCTTCAAGGGGTAGGTTTGGGTGGGGACGGGTTTCTCCCGGAGTGTGCGTCAATCTCGGTGCCGTCGGACTTGTCGCCAACCAGCCGCCGCACCACCACGTAGAACACCGGAATCAGCAGTACGCCGAGGGTGGTGGCCACCAGCATGCCGCCAGCCACGCCGGTACCGATGGCGTGGCGGCTGTTGGCTCCGGCGCCGGTTGAAAGTGCCAGCGGCAGCACGCCGAAGATGAACGCGATCGAGGTCATCAGCACCGGGCGGAAACGTAGCCGGCAGGCTTCGATGACGGCGGCGATGGCACCCTTGCCGTTGAGCTGCTCTTCGCGCGCGAACTCGATGA
>CBFGSA010000217.1:0-3084 GCA_965651365.1 uncultured Rhodanobacteraceae bacterium
CGGCAGAGCGGCGGCCTGGCCAATCTCCAGTCCCAGCGACTCGATGACCTCAATGCGAAGGATTTCGCCGGGATGTACGGTCCCGGTGATGGGTTGCGGCCTGCAGCCGCACCCGGCAGGATGGCCTGGAATTACCGGTCTGCGTGGCGAAAGCAGCCATGACGCAGGAAGTGTACGGCCTGGTCGGCAGCAGCGGCGGAAAACAGCAGGCCGGTGTGGCTGGCGGACACACGGCAATGATCGCGGATACCCGGCAGGCGGGTTTCGGCCACGCCGACCGTGCCGTCGTGTTCGCCGTCGGGATGCGCCAGCAGCGCCCCCAGCCCGAGCGGCATGGTGCCGGCCACGACGCCGACTTCGCGCGTGCCGTCCCAGCGCTCGAAGCCGTGCTCCAGAAGCTCCAGGCTGTGACCGAGCAGCTTGCCAGCACCCCAGTCATCGAGTTGGCGCGCGGCCGCACTGCCGGTCAATGGCGAGCCCAGGCACACAACCCGCCCGGGCGGCAGGTTTTCCTGGTGATGGAGCGCCCGCAAGGCCAGCAAGCCGCCCAGGCTGTGCCCGACCAGATGCACCGGACCGTCGTGCGCCGCCAGCGTACTGCGCAATTTGGTCAGCGTCTGGTCGACCGGCGACACCACGCTCATGAAGTCGAAGGCTTCGGCCCGCATCCCGGCCCGGCGCAGGCGCTGGACCAGGGCTGACAGGGCCAGCCCGCGCATCCACAGGCCATGCAGCACGATGACCCGCTCCAGTGCCATGTTGTCAGCCACGGAAGCGGTCGGTGGCCTCGATCAGTGCGTGGACGATGCCGGCCTCGAACGCGGAATGGCCGGCGTCGGCGACAACGCGCAGATCCGCTTGCGGCCAGACGCGATGCAGGTCCCAGGCGCTGCGCATGGGACAGACCACGTCGTAGCGGCCCTGCACGATCACGGCGGGGATGTCCTTTAACCTGGCAGCATTGCGCAACAACTGATCGTCATGTTCGAAAAAGCCGCCATGCACGAAGTAGTGGCATTCGATGCGCGCGAAGGCCGCGGCAAAGTGGTCACCCTCTGCCCGGTCGATGTAGTCCTGATCCGGCAGCAGGAAGCTGCGCCCGGCCTCCCATACCGCCCAGGCCCTGGCCGCGGCCATGCGAACCGTCTCGTCATCGCTGGTCAGGCGCCGGTAGTAGGCACTCATCAGATCGCCGCGCTCGACCTCGGGGATGGCAGCAAGGTAGGTCTCCCACGCGTCGGGCCACAACATGTCGCAGCCGTTCTGATAGAACCATTCCAGTTCCTGTCGCCGCAGCATGAAGATGCCGCGCAGCACCAGTTCGCTGACCCGGTCCGGGTGGGTTTCGGCGTAGGCCAGGGCCAGAGTCGAGCCCCAGGAGCCGCCAAACACCTGCCAGCGCTCGATGCCCAGGTGCTCGCGCAAGCGCTCGATGTCGGCCACCAGGTCCCAGGTGGTGTTGTCGGCAAGTTCCGCGTGCGGCGTGGACTTTCCGCAACCACGCTGATCAAACAGGATGATGCGATACGCCTGCGGGTCAAAAAAGCGCCGGCACTTGTCGTTGGTGCCGCCGCCCGGTCCGCCATGCAGAAACACCACCGGCTTGCCATCCGGATTGCCGGACTGCTCGTAGTAAAGCGTATGCAGCTCCGATACCTTCAGCATGCCGCTGTCGAAGGCTTCGATTTCCGGGTACAAACCGCGCCGGGATGTGTTCATGCGTATTCCTTCTGTGCAAATATTCCGGTCGGCATCCGGTCTCTGGCATGATGGCCGCTCACCGCCACCCGAGCTACCGCGATGCAAACTTCGTTTCCCCGGCAGGATATCAAGATTCTGCTGATGGAAGGTGTCAGCCCGAATGCCGTCGAGGCGTTCCGGGCGGCCGGCTACACCCGGATCGAATACCACCCCAAGGCCCTGTCCCGCGCCGAGCTGCTGGCGAGCCTGGCCGACACCCGCATCGTCGGCTTCCGCTCGCGCACCCAGCTTGACGCCGAAGCGATCGAGGCTGCACCGAAGCTGCTGGCGGCCGGCTGCTTTTGCATCGGCACCAACCAGGTCGATCTGGAACTGGCGCGCCAGCGCGGCGTGCCGGTGTTCAATGCACCCTATTCCAACACCCGCAGCGTGGCCGAGCTGGTGGTGGCCGAGGCCATCATGCTGATGCGGCGCGTACCCGAGCGCAGCAGTGCCTGCCATCGCGGCGAGTGGCTGAAATCGGCCACCGGCAGCTACGAAGTGCGCGGCAAGACGCTCGGCATCATCGGCTATGGCCATATCGGCACCCAGGTCGGTGTGCTGGCCGAGGGCCTGGGCATGCGCGTGATCTACCACGACATCGAGAACAAGCTGGCGCTCGGCAACGCCAGCCCCGCGCCGGACCTCGACGCCTTGCTGGAACAGTCGCACATCGTCACCTTGCACGTACCGCAGACCGACGCCACCCGGGGCATGTTCGGAGCGCGCGAAATCGGACGCATGCAAAAAGGTGCCGTGCTGATCAATGCCTCGCGCGGCACCGTGGTCGACATCGATGCCCTGGGAGCGGCCCTGCGCAGCGAACACCTGGCCGGCGCCGCCGTGGACGTGTTTCCACGCGAGCCCAGGGGCGAAGGCGAGAAACTGGATTCGCCGCTGGTCGGCATGAACCAGGTGATACTGACCCCGCACGTCGGCGGCAGCACCCAGGAGGCGCAGGCCAACATCGGCCTGGAAGTGGCCGAGAAACTGATCCGCTACAGCGACAACGGCTCAACCATGTCGGCGGTCAACTTCCCCCAGGTCAACCTGCCCGAACAGCCTGCCAGCCGCCGCCTGCTGCACATCCACCGCAACGAACCGGGCATGCTGTCCAAGGTCAACGACATCTTCTCGCGCCGGGCCATCAACGTCACCGGCCAGTACCTGCAGACCGACCCGAGAATCGGCTACGTCGTGATCGACATCGACACCGGGCCCGAGACCGCCGAAGCCCTCAAGGCCGAACTCGACGCCATCAACGGCACCATCCGCACACGGCTGCTGTACTAGCCCGCATTATTCACCAGCATGTCTACTGCGCCGGGCCCAGAGTACGCGCCG
>CBFGSA010000218.1:0-3039 GCA_965651365.1 uncultured Rhodanobacteraceae bacterium
TGTCGATTTGCACCCTTCCCGACCGTCGAGTATTGCAGGAGCGCAAGTGTGCGCTCTCCGGTCGGGAGGTTCCCCGGCAACAAGACGGAGCATGGCAGTGAGAGTCATGGTGATCGTGAAGGCCAGTGCCGATTCGGAAGCGGGCGTACTGCCCGATAGCGCGCTACTGACGGCAATGGGCAAGTTCAACCAGCAACTGGTCGAGGCCGGCGTGATGCTGGCCGGCGAGGGTCTGCATCCCAGCGCCAGTGGCAAGCGCGTGCGCTTCAACGGCGATCGGCGAACTGTCATCGACGGGCCCTTCGCCGAGAGCAGGGAGCTGGTGGCCGGGTTCTGGCTGTGGCAGGTGCGTAACATGGACGAGGCGGTCGAATGGATCAAGCGGGCACCCTTCGACGGCGGCGCGGAAATCGAACTGCGACCAGTATTTGAAATGGACGACTTTGGGGAAGCGGTGACACCCGAGGTGCGCAAACAGGAAGCGCACATGCGCAACTGGCTTGCCTGAACTTGCGCTCGTCGGCAGACGGTGGTTTGATCGGCGAGCATGAGCACCGCCGACATCCACGACACGATCGAAGCCGTGTGGAAGATCGAGGCGGCACGCCTGATCGCGATGCTGGCGCGGATGCTGCGTGACGTGGGCGAAGCCGAGGATCTGGCCCAGGATGTACTGCTCGCGGCGCTGGAGCACTGGCCGCGCGAAGGCCTGCCGGACAAACCCGGCGCCTGGCTGATGACCACGGCCCGGCGCCGCGCCATCGACCTGCTGCGCCACCGCCGGATGCAGGGCGACAAACAGGCCTTGCTGGCCGTGGAACTCGAGCCCGCAGCGATGAGTCATGCACCGGACGACAGCAACGCCCTGGACGATGTCATCGGCGATGATCTGCTGCGCCTGATGTTCACCGCCTGTCATCCGGTGCTCGGCCGCGGCATGCAGGTTGCCCTGACCCTGCGCATGCTCGGCGGCCTGAGCACGACGGAGATCGCGCGGGCGTTCCTGGCGAAAGAATCAACCATCGCGCAGCGCATCGTGCGCGCCAAGCGCATCCTGGCCGACAACAAGGTGCCCTTCGAGGTGCCGCAAGGCGAGGAACTCGCGCCTCGTCTGGACAGCGTGCTGGAAGTCGTCTATCTGATTTTCAACGAAGGCTACGCGGCGACTGCAGGCGATGACTGGATGCGCCCTGCCCTGTGCGAAGAGGCCTTGCGGCTCGGCCGCATGCTGGCCGCCCTGGCCCCGCACGAGCCGGAAGTGCACGGCCTGATCGCGCTGATGGAAATTCAGGCGTCGCGAATTTCTGCTCGCACCGATGCCCACGGCGCGCCGATCCTGCTGATGGACCAGGACCGCAGGCGCTGGGACCGACTGCTGATCCGCCGCGGTCTGGCGGCGCTGGAACGCGCCGAAGCGCTTGGCGGCACGGGCAGCTACGTGCTGCAGGCCGCCATCGCCGCCTGCCATGCACGTGCGCTGCACGCTGAAGACACCGACTGGGCAAATATTGCGGCGTTGTACGCACAGCTCGCCGCGCTCACCGCCTCGCCCGTGGTCGAACTCAACCGCGCCGTGGCGGTATCGATGGTGGACGGGCCACAGCCCGCTCTGGAGTTGGTCGACAAACTGCGCGGCGAGCGCGCGCTGACCGGCTATCATCTACTGCCCAGCGTGCGCGGCGACCTGCTGTTCCGGCTGGGACGCCGCGCCGAGGCGCGGGTGGAATTCGAACGGGCCGCCGCGCTGGCCGGCAACGCGCGTGAAGCGGGTTTGCTGCACCAGCGCGCTGTGGACTGTGACTACGGGAGAAACCATGACGTACATGCTGCTGATCATTGAACCGCGCGGTCAGCGTGAGGCCCGCAGCGAGGCCGAGGGACGGCAAGCCTACGCAACCATGGAAGCCTGGGCCGACAGCCTGAAGGCACGTGGCGTCCTGCATGCCTATTCCTCGTTGCGCGGTGACGGCGAAGGCAAGCGGGTGCAGCGCCGGAACGGCAAGCGGCGAGTGCACGACGGCCCGTTTACCGAAGCCCGCGAGATGGTCGGCGGCTTCTTCCTCGTCGATTGCGCCACGCTCGACGATGCGCTGGACCTGGCCGCCACTTGCCCTGCAGCCGAATGGGCCAGCATCGAGATCCGCGAAACCGGACCCTGCTACCTGCGCTGAGCCCCCGGGCAGACGTCGCAACGCCTGTAGGAGCGGCCCATGGCCGCGATGGAGTTTTGTGGCGATGCCAACGGTGCCTGGCAAACCCGTCGCGGCCATGGGCCGCTCCCACGGTGCAAACGTCAGGCGAGTTGCTGCACGTCTTCGGTGCCAGAGTGAATCGGGGATCGGCTTGTCGATTCCAGCCTTTCCCGTTCGTCGTATGGTTACGGAGCGCGCATTTCCAGCTATCCACCCCGACACAGGACAACCCCACCCGACTTGCCCCTGACACTCAGCCACCAAACGTTCCTGCCCGTCATTCCCGCGTGCTCTTGGCGGGAATGACGATCCGAAGGACGCACACAAACAGGAGACCTCCATGCAATTCACGCCCTACCTCAATTTCGACGGCAACTGCGCCGAAGCCTTTGCCTTCTACGCCAAGATCTTTGGCGGCAGCATCGACTACCAGAGCACCTTCGGGGAGATTCCCGCATCGGAAGACATGCCCCCCATCCCCGAGTCCGCCAGGGACCGCATCATGCACGTGCATCTGAGCATGGGATCGCAGACCTTGATGGGCTCCGATGCCATGCCGGGCGCCGAGGCCGGCTGCGGCGGAGGCTTCCAGCCCGCACAAGGCCTGTGGGTGTCGATCCAGGCCGACGACGAGGCCGAAGGCCGGCGCCTGTTCGACGCCCTGGCGCAGGGCGGCGAGACCGTGATGCCGTTCGCGGCCACATTCTGGTCCGCCGGCTTCGGCATGCTGCGCGACCGCTTCGGCACGCCGTGGATGGTCAATGTTGCAACACCCATGACGGAATGACGCAGGCCATGACCATCACGATTACCGCCTTTGAACGCTCGCCCGACGGCGGCAAGGGCC
>CBFGSA010000219.1:0-2881 GCA_965651365.1 uncultured Rhodanobacteraceae bacterium
GCTCTCATCGAAGAAGGAGTCCTCGGTGAGATTCAGAATGCCGAACACCGTCACCCTGCTGCGTAACATCGTTGCTGCTCCATAACATCAAACATCGACCCACGGCGTAACGCGCTTGCTGCTTGGATGCCCGAGGCATAGACTGTACAAAAAAACAGTCATAACAAGCCATGAAAACCGCCACTGCGCCGTTACCACCGCTGCGTTCGGTCAAGGTTCTGGACCAGTTGCGTGAGCGCATACGCTACTTGCATTACAGCTTACGAACCGAACAGGCTTATGTCCACTGGGTTCGTGCCTTCATCCGTTTCCACGGTGTGCGTCACCCGGCAACCTTGGGCAGCAGCGAAGTCGAGGCATTTCTGTCCTGGCTGGCGAACGAGCGCAAGGTTTCGGTCTCCACGCATCGTCAGGCATTGGCGGCCTTGCTGTTCTTCTACGGCAAGGTGCTGTGCACGGATCTGCCCTGGCAGGGCATCAACGAAGACCAGAACCTGGGCATCGCCATCACCCGCCGTGCGCTGGAAGCCCCGCTGCGCGCCATCGTGGCCAACGCCGGTGAAGAACCGAGCGTGATCGTGGCCAACGTCAAGGCCGGCGAAGGCAGCTACGGCTACAACGCCGCCACCGGCGAGTTCGGCGACATGATCGCCATGGGCATCCTGGACCCGACCAAGGTGACCCGCTCGGCCCTGCAGCACGCCGCTTCCGTCGCCGGCCTTGCGATCACGACCGAAGTGGTCGTGGCCGAAGTGCCGAAGAAGGAAGAGCCGGCCATGCCGGGTGCTGGCGGTATGGGCGGCATGGGCGGCATGGATTTCTGATCCGGTTGGCCCGGTCGTCAGGGAACCGGACCGCGCCAGCGCGGTCCGATCCCGGCAACGACCCGACATCAAGGCCCCAAGGACGGGGCCGGAGCCCGGCAGCGATGCCGGGCTTTTTGTTGTGCCCGCGCCGCGGCAATGTCTGACGCGAAGATCAGAACGCACCGATACGAACGTGCGAACACAGGCGCAACACTGAGCAGCCGTCCCCGCACCGGAGCGCTGCGTGCCGCGCCTCGCCACATCCCGGCGGCAAGCCGCGGGATGCGCGCCACTGCCGTCCGCCCACACCGGTTCGCGGTACGCGCGCCACGCGCCCGAGCGCACGCTGCTGTACGCGTTGGTAGAGGCGCACTACCCGGACTTCATTGCACGGATCGAAGCGGAGGGCCGCTCGCTGCCCGGGTATGTCCGCGAGGCGTTCGATGCCTACCTGCGTTGCGGCGTACTCGAGCACGGCTTCCTGCGGGTGGTGTGCGAGCACTGCCGTGCAGAGAGGCTGGTGGCCTTCTCCTGCAAGAAGCGCGGGTTCTGCCCGAGTTGCGGCGCGCGACGCATGGCCGAGAGTGCGCGGCACCTGGTCGAGGAGGTGTTCGGCCCGCGGCCTGTGCGGCAATGGGTGCTGAGCTTTCCGTACCCCTTGCGTTTCCTGTTCGCCAGCAAGCCAGAAGCCATTGGCCCGGTGCTGGGCATCGTGCAGCGCGTGATCGCCGGCTGGTTGGCCGATCAAGCCGGCATCGACCGCGCCAGCGCCCAGTGCGGCGCGGTGACGCTGATCCAGCGTTTCGGCAGCGCGCTGAACCTGAACATCCACTTCCACATGCTGTGGCTCGACGGCGTGTACGTGGAAGCCACCGAGCTGCCGCGGCGCGAACTGCGCCTGCACCGCGCCCGTGCGCCCACCACCGCGCAGTTGACCCAGCTGGCAGCTACCATCGCGCACCGGGTGTGTCGGCACCTGACGCGCAAAGGCTGGCTCGAAGGGGAGGGCGAATCGGCCTTCCTGGCAGACAGCGCTGCAGGCGACGACAGCATGGATGGGCTGCGGATGAGTTCGATCACCTACCGCATCGCCACCGGCCGCGACGCTGGCTGCAAGGTCGTCACGCTGCAAACGCTGCCCGGTGACGCCGGTTCGCTGGAGGGCGAAGCCGGCAAGGTCGGCGGCTTCTCACTGCATGCCGGCGTGGCGGCCGAAGCACACGAAAGCCACAAGCTGGAAAAGCTGTGCCGCTACATCACGCGCCCGGCGATCAGCGAGAAGCGGCTGTCGATAGCGCTCCAGGGCAGGGTGCGTTACCAGCTCAAGACCCCGTGGCGCAATGGCACCACGCATGTGGAATGGGATCCGGTGGATTTCATCGCCAAGCTGGCGGCGCTGGTCCCGCCACCTCGCGCGCATCTCACCCGCTTCCACGGCGTATTCGCCCCGAATGCAAACCTGCGTGCGCAGCTGACGCCCTCGGGGCGCGGCAAGCGGCCTGCGGGCGATGCGGCGCCAGTGGACGTCAGCGCCCACGACGAGCCGCGCAGCCCCGAGCAGAAGCGCCGTGCGATGAGCTGGGCGCAACGGCTCAAGCGGGTCTTTTCCATCGACATCACCACCTGCGCCCACTGCGGCGGCGCGGTACGGATCGTCGCCAGCATCGAGGAACCCACCGCCATCCGCGCCATCCTCGCCCACTTCGAGAAGCACGGCGCGCGGGAAGAAGCGCACTACAGGCCCGCAGCGCGCGCGCCGCCAGTGCAAGCCGCGTGACGATCTGCCGGCTGCACAGCCGACGGCGAAACCGGAATCCGAGCCGATGCGGCCACGATCCGCAGGGCGGCGCTCGGCCCGCTGTCGGGAATCAGCGAAGCATGGCTGCTGACAACGCCGCTGCGTGGCCCCGCGATGCCGAAATCCCACTCACAGACGTCCGATCCGTGCCCAAAACGGGGCTTGCGCGACCGCCGCCTACCCAGCAGACTGCCCGAAAAGGGCGTTTGAACTTCCTATACGCAAGGAACGTCTCGCCTGCCAAATCGGGCCATGTGACGGCTGACCGCTTGGCGAG
>CBFGSA010000220.1:0-2871 GCA_965651365.1 uncultured Rhodanobacteraceae bacterium
GAAATCTGGCATGCGCTGCAACTGGTGCACCGCTTGCCGCTGTCACCGTGGCCGGATGAAGGCGGCTTTGCCGCTTCCGGCCAGGTGGCCTATCTGGCCGATTTCGCCGAAGCACACATCGCGTTCTTGCGGGCCTGGCTGGACACGCGGGTCGCGCCGGCCCAGACCACGCTCTATTCGTGGGCGCCCGAACGCCTGCGCAGCCTGGCGCCCGAGGCGGCACTGGTGCCGATCCCGCAATTTCTTGCCGAACGCTTTGGAGCCTGAGCATGCCGCTTGAACTGATGCAATTCCAGAAGGAGGTCTGCAGCGGCGTGGTGGCGCGATTCGAGAATGTGCGCCTGCTCTATGACAGTCTGCGCGAGGCCGATCCGCAGATGCTGGACGCGGCGCGCAAGCGCGATGGCGCGGTGGTGATGCAGGCACCCACCGGCGCCGGCAAGACCCTGATCGCAGCCGAGGTGCTGGCCCGCCTCGCCACGCGCGACCGGGTGCTGTGGTTCTGGTTTGCGCCGTTCGCCGGCCTGATCGAGCAGGCGCGCAAGGTGCTGGCGGCGCAGGTGCCTGAACTGACCTTGTTCGATACCCAAAATGACCGCAGCGTCGACACGGTGCGTGACGGTGGCGTGTTTGTCACCACCTGGGCTTCGGTAGCGACGCGGCGCAAGAGCAGCCGACGAGCGCGCACCACCGGCGATGCGGGCCTGGCGCTGGATGCGCTGGTGCAACTGGCGCGCGAGGAGGGCATGCGCATTGGCTGCGTGGTGGACGAGGCACACCATGGTTTTCATCGTTCGACCGAGGCGAGGCGCTTTTTCACCGAGGTCCTGGCACCCGACTACACCTTGATGATGACAGCCACGCCGCGTGACAGCGACGTGGCTGCATTTGCCGACAAGACCGGCTGGGAGGTTGGCGAGCCGGCAGACTGGGCTTCGGTGAGCCGCATCGATGCCGTCGATGCCGGGCTGCTGAAGCGGGGTGTGCGCATGGTGCGATTTCTGGCCCGGGATGGTGACACGGCACAACTGATTGACTATGAGCATCTGGCGCTGCGCGAATGTGCCGACACGCACCGCAATATCCAGACCCTGCTGGACAAGGCCGGTGTCGCGCTGACACCACTGATGCTGGTGCAGGTGCCGGATGGCAAGAAGGCGCAGGAAGACGTGCGGCGCCACCTGATCGAGCAGTTGGGCTTTTCCGAGCAGGCGGTGCGCGTGCACACCGCCGACGAGCCGGACCCGGATTTGCTGGCGCTGGCCGATGACCCGACGGTGGAGGTGCTGATCTTCAAAATGGCCGTGGCGCTCGGCTTTGATGCGCCGCGTGCATTTACCCTGGCGGCGCTGCGCGGCGCGCGCGACCCGTCCTTCGGCGTACAGGTGATCGGGCGCATCGTGCGTGTGCCGCATCTGCTGCAGGGGCGGCGTGACCTGCCGCCAGGGCTTGATCACGGTTACGTGTTTCTGGCCAACGCCGAGTCCCAGGAAGGCCTGCTGGATGCCGGCAAGCAGATCAACCAGTTGACCACGCACGTCCCCGAGGTCGGCACGCAAACAGTACTGACCCACATTGGGGGCGAAATGGTGGTGCAGGTTGCGCGCAGCGGCGAGCCTTTGAGCCTGCTGGTGTCGCCCGATGGCACGCAGGTGCTGGAGGGATCGGTACCCGGCGAGGATGCGCTTGGCCCAGAGCGCCCTCTGCCGGATGCGGCGCAGACTGCCTTCGGAGATGCGCAAGACGCATGGAGCCACGCTGCGCAGGACCTGTTGGTCCTGGCTGGCGGCGAGGTGCCAGCGGCCAGGGAAGGCAGCGAGCTGGCAGACCTGACGGCACCGCTGCTGCTGATCCCGTCGGCGATGTACCGCTATCCACGCCATGGCGATGCGCCCGATACGTTGCGTGGTGAGCGTTTGCCGCCACCGCCCAGTGACCTGGAGGCGCGGGTGGTCGACTTTGTCGACTTTTCGACCGATGTGCTGGGCAGTCGTCATCGCTCCCGAGTTCAGGTGCGGCGTGACGAGCGCGGCTTGTTCGATCAGCCGGGCACCAGCGAAAGTGGAAAAGACCTGTGGGCCAGTCTGTCGCCGGAGGCGGTGGCCGAGAAGGCCGGACAGTTGCGCATGCGCCTGTCTGAAGCCAATGATCGTGTGCTGCATGAGCGTCTGGCCGAGCGTTTCAGCCGCGCCATCGAGCAGTCCGGCGCCGAGCCGCCAGCCGACGAGGAAACTCTGTTGCAGCAACTTGATCTGGTGCTGGTGCGCCATCCGCGGCTGCTGTCCGATGCCTACCGGCGCTGCCGCGCCGACATGATCGTGGATGTTGCCGTGCCTTTGCCGGCTGAACTTCACAGCGACATTCGTCTGCAAGCCGCGGCGCGTGCCTTGTATGGCGTGCTTCCGCCCGGCCTCAACGAGGATGAACTGGCCGTCGCCAAGGCCCTGGATGAGAGTCCGCTGGTGCAGTGGTGGCATCGCAACCTGCCGCGGCGGGAGGAGTCGGTGGGCCTGTATCGCTGGGATGAGGGCCGCGGCTACTACCCGGATTTTGTGCTGGCACTGGAGGGGCGCGAGAAGCCAGACGGTGTCGCATTGCTGGAAGTGAAAGGAAGCCATCTGTGGGGGACGCTGACCGAGGTAGAAAAGTCCGGTGCCGAACATCCCGATTATGGCGAGGTGTTCATGGCAGGCCGCGCGCGGGGGCAGCGGGATTTCGTCTATTTGCGCCGGTTGGGTGCGGAAAACCGGCTGGAAAGCAGTGGCAGCTTTGACGTGGCGCGAATGCGGTGGTAGCAACCGCCCTGTGACAACGTCTTTTCATCGGACTAGACTGCGTTGGCAAAGATTGCCAAGGAGTATCGCCATGCCC
>CBFGSA010000221.1:0-2855 GCA_965651365.1 uncultured Rhodanobacteraceae bacterium
AGCGTGCCCACGCGGTTCCCCGGCACCTCGCCACGGCGGGCAGATGAAGCCAGCCTACCCTGCGCGATTCCCGATTCCCCATTCCCAATTCCCGTCTCCGAACGAGACCTGCAATGCTGAACTACTACCTCAACCTGGCCTTGCGCAGTCTCAAGCGCAACCGGATGCTCACGGCCCTGATGGTGCTGGCGATTGCGCTCGGCATTGGCGCGTCGATGACCACCCTGACCGTGCTGCACGTGCTCTCCGGCGACCCGCTGCCGGACAAGAGCACGCATCTGTACTACCCGCAGATCGATCCGCAGGACATGGATGGCTACCGGCCGGATGAAGATCCACCGGCACAGGTGAGCTGGACCGATGGCATGAACCTGCTCAAGGCCGGGCGCGCCGACCGCCAGGCGCTGATGACCGCAGGTGGCGGTGCGATCGAGATCCCGGGCAGCAACAAGGACCCGGTGCTGGTCGGCATCCGCGCCACCACCAGCGCGTTCTTTCCGATGTTCAAGGTGCCGATGCTGTACGGTCATGCCTGGGGCGCGCAGCAGGACAGCGATCGCGCCCGCGTGATCGTGCTGTCGCGCAAGATGAACGACAAACTGTTCGGCGGTGAAGACAGCACCGGCAAGAGCCTGATCATCAACGAGCACAGCCTGCGCATCATCGGCGTGACCGATACCTGGCGACCCAATCCGCACTTCTACGACCTCAATACCGGCAACTACGGCGGCGGCGACGATGTGTTCGTGCCCCTGGGCACCTCGCGTGATCTGGACATGGGCCACAACGGCTCGATGGATTGCTGGGGCGAGGGCATGAGCGATCCATCCAAGCTGGAGACGGCGCCGTGCATCTGGCTGCAATTCTGGGTTGAGCTGGATACGCCGGCCAGGGCCGCCAGCTACAAGCAGTTCCTCGTCAACTACTCACGCCAGCAAAAGGAATTGGGCCGTTTCGAGCGCCCGCCCAATGTGCGCTTGCCGGACCTGATGCAGTGGCTGGACATCAACAAGGTCGTGCCGGGTGATGTGCGCCTGCAGGCGTGGTTGGCCTTCGGTTTCCTGCTGGTGTGCCTGGTCAATACTGTCGGACTATTGCTGGCCAAGTTCCTGCGCGGCTCGGGTGAGTTGGGTGTGCGCCGGGCGCTGGGCGCTTCGCGTCGCGAGGTGTTCGCTCAACTTCTGGTCGAAGCCGGCATGGTCGGTGTCGTTGGCGGCTTGTGCGGTTTGTTGCTGGCCGTCGGCGGGCTGTGGCTGGTGCGCCAGCAGCCGGCCCGCTACGCGGAGCTGGCTCATCTGGATCTGCCGATGCTGCTGCTGACCCTGGCGCTGGCACTGGGCGCCAGCCTGCTGGCCGGCCTGCTGCCGGCCTGGCGTGCCTGCCAGATTGCACCGGCTCTGCAACTGAAAGCCCAGTAGGAGCAGCCCATGGTTGCGGAAATCATGCCGGAAACTTCATCTCAATCCCGATCGCGGCCATGGGCCGCTCCCACAAGTCCCGCAGGCTCGCGCCAGGCGCTCGAAGTGAGAGAGGTGACATCATGCAAATAAAGCCCATCCTGGCCACCCTGCGCAAGCACAAACTGACCGCCTTGTTGCTGGTGCTGGAAATCGCGCTGACCTGCGCCATTGTCAGCAATGCCGTGTTCCTGATCACCCAGCGCCTGGAACACATGCACCAGCCCAGCGGCGTGGCCGAACACGAGCTGCTGCAGGTGCGACCGATCAGCCTCAATCGCCAGCAGGATGCCGTGGCACGCGGCAAGGCCGACGAGGCGATGCTGCGCCAGATTCCCGGTGTGCGCGCGGTCGGCCTGCTGAACCAGGTTCCCTTTGGCAACTCGTCCTGGAACAGTGGCATCAAGCTCGACCCGAAACAGCATCATGCCACCTTGAACGCCACCCTGTACTACGGCGACAACGTCATCGATGCACTCGGGCTCAAGCTGGAGGCCGGACGCGATTTCCAGTCTGACGAATACAGCCTGTTCAAGGACGTGATCGCGGACAAGGCCAGGGAGCCGTCCACCGTCATCATCACGCGCAAGCTGGCGCAAAAGCTGTGGCCGGGAGAGCGCGCACTGGGCAAATCGATCTATTTTTCCGATGATCCGGCACGCGTGATCGGCGTGGTCGAATCGCTGGTTCGGCCCTCGGACCGCGGTGCGGCAGCGGCGCAATGGAGCGTGATCCTGCCGATGACGGTGTATGGCCAGATAGGCTCCTCCTTCATGCTGCGGACCGACCCGGATCGGCGCCAGGCCGTGCTGGACGCGGCGGTGAAGCAGCTCAAGGCATCCGATCCGAGGCGCGTGATTCTCAACCAGCGTACATGGGACGCGGTGCGTGACGAGTACTTCCAGGGTGACCGCGCCATGACCGGCCTGCTGGTGGGCGTGATCATCGCGCTGCTGCTGGTGACGGGTCTGGGCATCGTCGGCCTGGGCAGCTTCTGGGTCGCGCAGCGGCGCAAGCAGATCGGCATCCGCCGCGCCGTGGGCGCCACCCGCCGCAACATCCTGCGCTATTTCCAGACCGAAAACTTCCTGCTGGCGACGATCGGAATTGCGCTCGGCATGGCGCTGGCCTTCGGACTCAACCTGCTGCTGATGCAGCACTATGAAATCCCGCGCCTGCCGTGGTTCTACCTGCCGGTGGGCGCGCTCGCGCTGTGGCTGATCGGCCAGTTGGCCGTGCTCGGCCCGGCCCTGCGCGCCTCGCGCGTGCCGCCGGTGGTCGCGACGAGGACGGTGTGATTCTGATGACTGAGGACAGAAGACAGGGGACCGAGCGGATGACAGTGAGCAGAGGACAGAAGGTGAGGACCGGGCATCGGGAATCGGGAATCGGGATTCG
>CBFGSA010000222.1:0-2855 GCA_965651365.1 uncultured Rhodanobacteraceae bacterium
ATCCTGGGGCTGCCGAAGGCAGAACCCGGGATCCATTGTCCGCTCCTAGCACTTTTTTTTGGCGGTCTTGGCAGTCCGACAAAATCAAAATGGGTCCCGGGTTCCTCGCTGCGCTCGGCCCCAGGACGACGGGGCGCGGTGGGTCCCGGGTTCCTCGCTGCGCTCGGCCCCAGGACGACGGGGCGCGGTGAGTCCCGGGTTCCTCGCTGCGCTCGGCCCCAGGACGACGAGTGTTGGGGCATCCCGAGGCCGATCGGCGAACTCCTGCTCTTCTGGCAAGGAACCCTCCCTGGTACCGGGCACCAGCCGCGCCATCCATGGCGCGTCGTTCGCTGGCTGCGAACTGCCACTGGCAGTTCGGCCCTGCTCACCCCGAGTCCCGAGAACTCACGATTCCCGCAAGGCCGTCGTCACCGGCAACCGGGCGGCGCGCACGGCGGGGAACAGGCCGCCGATGAAGCCGATCGCCAGCGCCCACTTGATGCCGGTCCACAGCAGGGCCGGTTCGACGCGGAAGCTGAAGACCACCTGGCTGAAGTTGGCGCCAAGCGTGGATGCCGTGTAGCCGTTGAAGATCAGCCAGGTGACGAGGCCGCCCAGGATGCCACCCAACAGCGCCAGCAGCAGGGTCTCCAGCATCACCGATACCACCACCGGGAAGCCGCGGAAACCGATCGCGCGCAAGGTCGCGATTTCCCGGGCGCGGGTGGCGACGGCGGCAAACATGGTGTTGAGCGCACCGAACAGGGCGCCGATGGCCATGATGGTGCCAACCACGATACCAACGATGCGCAGCGTCTTGGTCATGCCCTCGGACTGACTGGCGTAGTATTCCTTCGTCGTGCTGACATCAACCTTGAGACGCGGATCGGATGACAGCGCCGCCTTGAACTGATCAAACGAGGACGGGTCGGTCAGGCGCACCGTGACCGATTGCGCGCTGCTGCCGCGGCGATAGGCCGAAGCCACCGTGTTGGCATCGCCCCACAACTCCGAATCGTGCGAGTCGCCGGCATCGAACCGGCCCACGATCTGCCACTCCTGGCCCGACAGACGCAGCGTCTTGCCGACCTCGAGGCCGGCGAACTGGCGCTCGGCGCCCTGCCCCACGATCAGCTCGCGCAGGCCCGGCTTGAACTTGCGGCCCTCGACGATCTTGACGTTCGGATACAGCTTCCAGGCCTGATCCCCCACGCCGCGGATCGGCACGTTGGCTTCAGCCGTGGGGTCGGATTTTTTCGGCACATTGGCCACCACCACCAGTTCGGGCGAGGCGATCGGCTTGCCGTCGGCATCGCGGGCCACGCCCGGCGCCTGGGTGATCACGGTGATGTCGTCGCGTCCCAGCACCGAACTCAGCTCGGCCGCCGAGCCCCCGCGCAGCACGATCGCGGTCTCGTCCGAGCCGCTGTTCTTGAGCGTGGCCTGGAAGCCGGCCGCCATCGCGAACAGCGCCACCAGCACGCCGACCACGCCGGCAATGCCGACCACGATCACCAGCGAGGAGCCGAGCCGCTGCGGCAGCGTGCGCACACCCACCGCCGTGACCGACGCCGCCTGGCGACCGCTGCGCGCCAGCCACATCCACAGCGCCACCAGCACCGCGACGCCCACAGCGACGGGCCACGGCATTCTGATCCACACGGCAATCGCCACCACGATCAGAAGGATGAGGCCGAGATTGAGCAGAAACTTTTTCATTGTCCAACCCTCAGTGCGTCCGTGATGTTGAGGCGCATCGCGCGCAGCGCCGGCAGCGCCCCGATGATGAAACCGATCACCAGCATGAAGCCGATGCCCAGCAGCCAGGTACCCCAGCCCAACGGCGGCAGCAGCACCATGCCGCCGCTGCCCTTGCTCACGGCCGGGCCGAGTGCCGCGGCAATGCCAAGGCCGATGGCGCCGCCCAGCAGCAACAGCAGCACCGACTCGGCCAGCACCATGAACAGCACGCTGCGGCTGGTGAAGCCGATGGTCTTGAGCACCGCCAGTTCCGAAGTGCGTTCGCGCACGGCCTGCATCATGGTGTTGCCGGTCAGCAGCAGCAGGGTGAAGAACACCGCGCCCATGATGGCGCTGACAATCAGGCTGATATTGCCGATCTGCTTGGCGAAGGAAGCCTGGAACGCCTTCTCGGTCTGTGACTTGGTTTCATGTGCCGAATTGGCCGAGAGGGCGTCAATCTGCTGCGCGATCTTGTCGGCGCGCGAGGGATCGGCCAGTTTTTCGATATACCAGCCGACCGTGCCCGAGCCGTAGGCGTTGGCCTCGTCAAAATATTTCCAGTGGAAGAACAGCGCCTGGTCCGTGCCATTGGCCGCGTCCTTGCCGACATCGAATATGCCGACAATATCCATCGGCCAGGTCTTGCTGCCGCCCTTCTGCGGGAAGATCGTCGACAACAACGGGACCTTGTCGCCCACCTTCCAGCCATAGCGCTGCGCCAGAACCTTGCCGACCAGGGCACCGGTACGGGTGGCGGCGAACTTCTTGCGTACCTCGGCGCCGACCTTGATCTCCGGGTAGAGATCCAGATAGTCGGGGCTGATGGCGTAGCTGAACACCATCTTCTTCGGATCCTGGTAGGCACCGCCGAACCAGTTGGCAAAGCCCACCTTGTCCACGCCATCGATACCGGCAATCCGGTTTTCCAGCGCCTTCGGCAAGGGCTGAATGATCGAATAGCGCGAGGAGGTGATCAACCGGCTGGCACCGGCCGCACTCTCCGAGCTCGACTCGAAAGCCTGGCGCACCGAATTCAGCAGCCCGAACAGCAGGAAGGCCGCAATGATCGACACCAGGGTCAGGATGGTCCGGGTCTTGCGCCGAAACAGCGCCGCCCAGATGAGATGAAG
>CBFGSA010000223.1:0-2853 GCA_965651365.1 uncultured Rhodanobacteraceae bacterium
AGCACTGCATTCCAGTCCTCGCCCAGCATGAACATCTCGCCCAGCGCAGGCGCCATCCAGTTGGCGGTAGGAGACGATCACAACTGCGTGCTGTTCCAGGACCAGTCCGTGGCTTGTTGGGGGCGCAATGACGCCGGGCAGCTGGGGACCGGCGATTTTGTCGATCGTTCCTACCTGTCGTTTGTCCCCGGGCTGACGGGTGTCGTGCACATTGCCACCGGAGCGAACAGCACATGTGCGGTCAAGAACAACGGTGAGATCTGGTGTTGGGGCAACAACAACGATGGCGAGCTGGGTGACGGCAGCAATACCAACAGTGCCGTACCGGTCCAGGTGCAAGGATTATCGACGTCTGCCGTCCAGGTGTCGGTTGGCAACTACCATGCCTGCGGCGTGCTTGTAGACGGAAGTGTCGCCTGCTGGGGCTATGGATACAACGGAGCGCTCGGCAACAACCAGTGGGGCAGTTCAAACGTGGCCGTCGCAGTCGACTCCGCTGAACAGTTTGTGCAAGTGACCACGGGTCGCAACCACACCTGTGCACGTACCACCGGAAATGCAATCCGCTGCTGGGGTGATGGCACCTATGGGCAGCTTGGCGTCGGCATGATTGCTTCCTACCCGGTGCCGGTCGCCTTGTCATTGCTCGCCACGGACATCCACGCCGGCGACAACACCACCTGCGCCCGGGGTGTCGACGGCAAAAGCTATTGCTGGGGCGCCAATGAGGACGCCCAATTGGGCATTGGCCGCCGCGGCATTTCCGCTGTGCCGGTGGCGGTTGTTGGCTTTGGCGACCGAATCTTCACGAGTGGTTTCGAACCCGACTGATCGGTGCCGGGCCTTGTCGCGGCCAAAGGGCGCTCCTGCAGAAGCAAGACAACCGTTCGCCTGCAGGAGCGCGCCATGCGCGCCATTGAAAGCTCAGCCGTGACTGGAGAACGGAATCAGACGGCGCAGATGACTGGGGAAGTGCGGCCAGTCTTCGGGGTCGCTGAGGTAGGGATGGCCGGGGTAGTTGGCCTGGAGCACCTTGCGCGCGTCGGTGGACAACTTGTCCTGGCCGAGTTCGGCGTAGCATTTGGCCATGATCGCCAGGGCGTCGGCGGTCTGCGGTGAGCTCTGGTAGTGCTCGACGATGTACTTGCCGCGGTTGGCGGCACCGACACAGGCCTGGCGGCGCAGGTAGTACATGGCCACGTTGAGTTCGTGCTCGGCCAGCAGGTTGCGCAGGTAGATCATGCGCTGGCGCGCGTCGGCAGCATAGCGACTGTTCGGATAGCGCTGCACCAGCTGGGCGAAATCGTTGAACGACTGCTGGTTGTAGCTGGGGTCGCGATCAGCGTCGCTGCGGCCGAACCAGCGGTCCAGAATGCCGGTGGAGCGGTTGAAGTTGATCAGGCCGCGCAGGTAGTAGGCGTAGTCGATATGCCGCTGGGCCGGGTAGGTCTTGATGAAGCGGTTGACCGACGAATAGGCGTCATCCGGCTTGTTGCCCTTGTACTCGACATAGGCCAGATCGAGCTGGGCCTGTTCGGACCAGGGGCCGAAGGGGAAGCGTGCGGTGAGGCGCTTGTAATACTTTTCAGCCTTGTCGTAGTTTCCATCCTGCAGATATTCGTTGGCTTTCTGGTACAACTCGCCCACCTGCAGGGTTTCGGTCTCGGGCAGGGTCTGCTTGGTGTGAAACAATGAGCAGGCCGGCAACAGGGCCATCAGGCCGAGCAGCAGCAGAAAACGCGGGGCAGAGAAAGTGCGCATGGGCAGACTTTGGAGAAAACGTGAACGCGCATGATAACCCAGACCGACCGGATATCGGCAGCGGAGGCGGATATTTCCAGCACCAGGTTCAGCTTCCGGAATCGGCGGCCGGCCTGCGCCTGGATCAGGCACTGGCCCAGGCCTGCCCGGATTGGTCGCGCACGCAACTGACAGGCTGGATTCGTGCCGGCGCCGTTCGGGTCAATGGGGCGGCCGCCAAACCGCGCGATCGCGTGGCCGGGGGCGAGCAGGTCGTGATCGAGGCCGAGATCGAAACCCAGGTGGCGCCAAAGCCCCAGGCCATGGAACTGGACATCCGCTACCGCGACGACGATCTGCTGGTGGTGAACAAGCCGGCTGGTCTGGTGGTGCATCCGGGAGCCGGCAACCCGGATTCGACCTTGCAAAATGGTTTGCTGCACCTGGACCCGGCCCAGGCCAATCTGCCGCGGGCCGGTATCGTGCACCGGCTGGACAAGGATACTTCCGGCCTGATGGTGGTGGCGCGGTCGCCGCGGGCGCACAAGGTGCTGGTGGACATGCTTTCGAGGCACGAGGTCGTGCGCCGCTACGAGGCCGTGGTCAAGGGCGAGCTGATTGCCGGCGACACCATCGATGCACCCATCGGCCGCCATCGCAACGACCGCATCCGCCAGGCAGTGCTGGATCCCGGTGGCAAGCCCGCGGTGACCCATTACCGGGTGCGCCAGCGTTTTGCCGCGCACACTGTTATCGAGTGTCGGCTGGAGACGGGGCGAACCCACCAGATCCGTGTGCACATGGCGCATATCGGGCACGGCCTGCTGGGCGATCCCTTGTATGGCGGCCCACCGGTGGTGCCGCGCGGCGCCAGTGCCGAACTGCGCGAACTGATCCAGCGCTTCGGGCGCCAGGCCCTGCACGCCGAGCATCTGGCCTTCGAGCATCCCGCCAGCGGACGTGTGATGGAGTTTGATGCCGAGCGGCCGCCCGACATGCAGCAGCTGATCGAGGCGCTTGGTGAGGAGCGGGGAGTAGGGAGCAGGGAGTAGGGAGTCGGAGAGTTGGCTCGTGCGCAGGTTTTGGCCTATTGTCCACTTCCCACTTCCCACT
>CBFGSA010000224.1:0-2851 GCA_965651365.1 uncultured Rhodanobacteraceae bacterium
AGCAGGGGACCGCCGACACTGAAGTCGACCTTGAGCAACTGGATCAGGGACATGCGTCTATTGTAAGGCACGGCATGTACCCGCCTGCAGGGCACGGAACTTGAGTGCCGATGCCGCTGGCGATAACTTGCCAACGTCTTACCAGAACCCAGGCCATGGGCAATGATCCGAAAATCACCACCACCGTCTCGACCAAGTGCCAGGTCATCGCGCCCAAGGCCATTCGCGACAAGCATCGCTGGAAGGCCGGCACCAAGCTGATGGTGGAGGAAACCTCCGACGGCGTCCTGCTCAAGCCCGCGTCGCTGTTCCCGCGCACCCGGATCGAGGATGTGTACGGCTCGGCAAAATACGCCGGGCCGCCCATCTCGATTGAAGACATGGACAAAGCCATAGAAATGGAAGTCAGGCGGCGTCATGCACGCGGTCGATACTGACGTCGTCATCCGCTTCCTGATCCTTGATGACGCCAGCCAGTCACCGCTGGTGCGTGACTTCATCAAGACGCATGAGGTGCTGGCACTGTCAACCGTGTTGCTCGAATGCGAATGGGTGATGCGCAGCATGTACCGCCTGCCCGCACCCGGAATCGCCCGCCTGTTGCGTGCGTTTGTCGGCCTGGACACAGTAACGGCCGAGCGCCCGGAAATCCTTTTCAACGCTCTCGACTGGTTCGAACAAGGTATGGATTTTGCCGATGCCATGCACCTGGCCGCCAGCGACGGCTGCCAGGCGCTGGCCACCTTCGACCGCAAACTGGCCACCGCCGCCGACAAGGTCGGCGCGGGCACAATCAGGCTGCTGTGAGAATCGCAAGTTATACCACTCACATACATTTTGGTGGTATAACATGGCCGTATTGCATGGGAGCATAGGCATGACCCTGTATCGGGAACTGTCGGCCGCCGCACAAGCCGCCTACGCCGAGCTGTTTGAACAAGTCCAGGTCAGCGAGACCATGCGTTCGCCAGCCTGGGTCAGTGGCAATGTGCAGTGGAAGACTGTCAAGGGTCGCCGCTACGGTTATTGGGCGTTCAAGGAACTCGATGGCAGGAAGCGTGAATACTACCTTGGCCCGGAAGGCCCGGCGATCGACGCCATCGAGAATGCCGCCGGCAAGCCGGTCCCTGCGCTGGAATCGATTGCACGCCAGGCCAACGCGGCACTTGCGCTGGGCAATGCGGCCACGCCACCGCGGCACTTCCGCATCATCAAGCGGTTTGCCGAGTACCAGTTTTTTCGGGCCGGTGGCCTGCTGGTCGGGACCCAGGCATTCCTTGCCATTGGCAACCAGCTGGGCCTGGCATGGACAAAAAGCACACGGACTCTGGATCCGGATTTTGCCCACAACGGGCCGGGTGGCAATCTGGCCGTGGCCTTGCCGGCCGACTTGCGCGCGAACGTGGCCGAGGCCCTGAAGTCACTGCAGATGGGATTTCTGCCTGCGCTGGGCGGTACACGGGGGCTGGCGAGCCAATACGCCAGCGAAAGCGACCTCGACTTGCGGGTCGACTTCCTCACCTCCACGCGTCGAAAACGCGACGATGTGCCCGCCCCGGAGCTTGGTGTCGCCCTCGCTCCGCTGAAGTTCATGGATTACCTCTTGTTGCATCCGGGGCAGGCGGTGCTGATCGGCCGCGGGAACGCCTGCCTGATCAATCTGCCGGACCCTGCGCGCTACGGTCTGCACAAACTTCTGGTCGCCTCAGAGCGCGGGCCTGGACATGCCAAGTACAAAAAGGACATTGCGCAAGCGCTGGCGTTGATCGAATGGCATCTGGACCATGCACCTGTTGCTCTGCTGGACGCCTGGAACGATCTGGCCAGGCGCGGCTCGGGGTGGGTAAAGCGTGCGCGACAGTCACTGGCGGCGGCACCGGACTCACAACAGGACCTTGTTGGCCGTTTCGAAAACTTGATCCGTGGACGGTAGCTGGGCAGCCCATTGCAGCAGCGCTACTCCACGCCACGCCGGCTCCAGCCCTTGGCCTTGAGCCGGCCTACCAAGCCCCCGTATCCCGTCGCGGGCCGGCTCAAGGACCCTCGACTTGATCCGCGGGAAGGAACCGGCGTCACGGAACGAGTTCATCGCCAAAATCCGGACTGTGCGCCTCGAAAATGGATCCCGGGTTCCGCCTTCGGCGGCCCCAGGATGACGAGAATTCCTGTTCATCGCTTAACCAAGCGCCATTGGTCCATAGTTGCTCCCCGCTACAGCGCCAGGGAATGCGCTTCGTTCCGCGGGGCGCAGCAAAGCGCACCGCCGGAAACTACATACCGGCGCCGGCTCCTGCCTTCGGCCTTGAGCCGATCTACTTGATGCGGGCGGCCTTGCGCAACTGCTCGGCCTTGTCGGTCTTTTCCCAGGTGAAGGCTTCGAAGGGGCCGGTCTTGTGCTTTTTCTTGCGGCCCTTTTCCAGGGTCTCGTAGCTGTAGTCGAGCTTGGCGATGGGCTTGCGGCCGAAGTGGCCGTAGCTGGCGGTGCGCTGGTACATCGGGTGCACCAGGTCGAGCATCTTGAGGATGCCCCAGGGGGTGAGGTCGAAATGGCGGCGGATCAGCTTTTCGATCCTGTCGTCGCTGATTCTGCCGGTGCCGAAGGTGGTGACCGAGATCGAGGTCGGTTTGGCCACGCCGATGGCGTAGCTGACCTGGACTTCGCACTTGTCGGCGATGCCGGCAGCGACGATGTTCTTGGCCACGTAGCGGGCCGCGTAGGTGGCCGAGCGGTCGACCTTGGACGGATCCTTGCCGGAAAACGCACCACCGCCGTGGCGCGCCATGCCGCCGTAGGTATCGACGATGATCTTGCGCCCGGTCAGACCGCAGTCGCCAACCGGACCGCCGATCA
>CBFGSA010000225.1:0-2838 GCA_965651365.1 uncultured Rhodanobacteraceae bacterium
GGTCTGGCCGTTCTTGTGCCACACGGATATGCGACACGGCAGGGCCATGTTCATGTCGATGTCGAGATCCATGACCTTGGCCGCCTGGCCGGGATTGCAGACCTCGAACACCTTGCACTCGTGCTCGAAGTCAAAGCCCTTGCCGCGCAAGGTCGCGCCCAGGTCATGCACATGCAGCACGCCGAAATTGTGCCGCTTCACGGCCGCATCAAGATCGGCCGCGGCCTGCTCGAAGGATTTGTCGGTGGTGGTGGTGTAGTACATCTCAGCTCTCCGTATTGCGGGCGGGCGGGCCGGTTTGCGGGAAGGCACAACCCGGCTGCATGCCCAGCGCGCGCAGCATCCGCGCCAGCGGGCAGAAGCCGGTGAACGAGGCCTGCAGCAGGTTGGCGCCGACAAACAGCGTCAGCAGCAGCCACCAGGGTGAATGGAAGTGGGCCAGCGCCACGCTGAGGACGATGACGCTTCCGGCGAAGCGCATCACCATGCGGTCGATATTCATGTCGTGCTCCCGTGGGTCATTCAGGTGTATTGCCGGCGCGTGCCGGCAGGATGCGGCGCAGCGTGTTGTCGCGCAGCAGGTAGTGGTGGATCAGGGCGGCTGCCGCGTGCAGCCCGATCAGCCAGTAGCCGATGGCGCCGATGGTCTTGTGGATATCCTCCAGCGTATGTGCCAACGACTTGTCGGCGCCGATCAGGGCCGGCGGTTCCAGGCCAAAAAACGGGATCGGCTTGCCCTTGGCGCTCAAGGTCAGCCAGCCGAGAACCGGCATCGCCAGCAGAAAGACATACAGTGCCAGATGCATCAGTGCGGCCATTCGCTGCACCCACACACCGGGTGGCGGCCGGATGCCCGGCACCGGGCCGGCGATCAGGCGCGCCACCACACGCAGTCCCAGAAGCAGCAGCACCGACAGGCCCAGCATGAAATGCCAGTGCTTCAGTGCCTCGCGCGGATCGCTGCCCTTGGGGTACCACTCGCGCAGCTCGATGGTGGCGTATACGGCAATCAGCAGTGCCAGCATCAGCCAGTGCATGGCAATGGACAGCGATCCGTAGTAGGAAGCATTGTTTTTCCAGCGCATGGTGTTCTCCGTCAGTGCACGGCGTCAGGCCGCGTCCTTCTCCGGCTTCAGCCGGTCGATGCCGAACATCTTCATGATGGTGGTCTCGTAAACCGGGTCGGCCTTGCCTTTGCGCATCTTGCGCAGGAAATACTTTTCGTAGCCGACCTTGGCCAGGTGCACCCACTTGCCAGTCATCGACCTGGTCACGTTGCGCGGCGGGATCTGCGGCAGGGCGACAAAGGCGAAACCGCTGTCGCCCATGTCGGCCAGGCACATCGCATTCCAGGTGGCCTCGGCCTTGACCGGCTGGCCCGCCAGCTCGTCGCGCAGATTGTGCGCGATGGCGGTCACCATCGACTCGATCATCAGGCCGGTCTTGGGTGCACCGGTCGGCACCGGCGTGACCTCGACCGGCGGGATCGCCACGCACACCCCGGCCGAGTACACGTTGGGGTAGGTCGGGTTGCGCTGGTGCTCGTCGATCAGGATGAAGCCGCCCGGATTGACCAGACCCTCGACACCCTGCACCGCATCAACCCCGGCGAAGGGCGGAATGAACATCGAATACTCGAACGGCAGCTCGTGCGTCCTGGCGACCTCGCCGGCGTCATCGAGCTGTTCGACATGCACCTTGCCCTGCTCGAACTGCGTCACGCGTGCGTTGTCGATCCACTGGATATGGCGCTGGCGCAGCTCCGATTCCAGCAGGCCCTTGGAGTCACCGATGCCGCCCAGGCCCATGTGGCCGATGTACGGCTCGGAGGTGACGAAGGTGATCGGTACCCGGTCGCGGATCTTGCGCTTTCTGAGGTCGGCATCGAGGATCATCGCGAATTCGTAGGCCGGGCCGAAACAGCTTGCGCCCTGCATCGCGCCCACCACCACAGGGCCAGGCTTTTCAAGGAATTGCTGGTAGGCCTGCCAGGCCTTCTCGGCGTGCGGGCCGGTGCACACCGACTGGCTGAAGGCGTCCGGACCGCTGCCCGGTACGCGCTCGAAGGCCAGCCGCGGTCCGGTCGTGATCACCAGATAGTCATAGTCAAGGTTGCTGCCGTCGACGAGATCAACACGATTGGCCTGCGGCACGACCTTCTTGGCCGCGGTCGGCACAAAGCGCATATTGCGCGACTCGACCGGGCCGGTCACATCCAGGCGGATGTCGTCCGGCTTGCGCCAGCCCACCGCCAGCCACGGATTGGACGGCGTGAAGTTGAAGATCGAGCCCTCGCCAACGACGGTGATCTGGTGCTCCTTGCCGATCGACTCGCGGATCTCGTAGGCAGCCGACATGCCACCAATCCCCGCGCCCAGTATGATGATGTTTGCCATGTTGCTACCCTCCCGATTCAAGGTTGAAACCGCTGTTGCGACCCGCACTTGACAGCGTGGCCGGCTTGCTTGAACATTGCATTTATCTAATTTAGTGTTAGCTTATATACATGGATGCACAAAAGTCAACCGCTGCTGAAAGCGGCAGCCACCTGCCCGACATGAGCGCGATGCAGGAGCGCGCCGAGGAGGCTTCGGAGCTGCTGAAATCGCTCAGCAACACGCACCGTCTGCAAATCCTGTGCCTGCTGGTGGACGGCGAGATGACTGTGGGCCAGATCAACCAGCATCTGCCCAGGCTGAGCCAGTCGGCCCTGTCACAGCATCTGGCACGGCTGCGCGAACGCGGCCTGGTGCGTACCCGGCGCGAGGCGCAGACCATCTGGTACGCGCTGGACAGTGGCCCGACCCAGCGCATCATGCTGGCCCTGCACGACATCTA
>CBFGSA010000226.1:0-2816 GCA_965651365.1 uncultured Rhodanobacteraceae bacterium
CACGCTGCGCTTTGCCCACCCTGCGACGCGGGCTCAATACCGATGGACGGCCTCGGCGTGGCAGGTCTTGAGCCATTTGCGGGCGGTGTCGGCAGCGGCGGGATCATTCTCCAGGGTGCGTACCTCGATCACGGTCTGCCAGTTGCTGGCGCAACCCGGCCCGGTACGCGGCCCGTGCTTCCAGGCATCGATGGCTTTCTGCTCCGCCTCTTGCCAGGCATGGCGGCGCAGGGCCAGTTCGGCCTGGGCCTGCAGCAGCGGCGGCGAATTCGGTTCCAGTTTCAGGGCCTGGGCCAGCGTGTCGGCGGCCGCAGCCAGATCGCCCTTGATCACGGCGCTTCGGGCCTGCTGTTGCAGCACCTGCACGCCGGGGGCGTGCAAGGGTGTGACGGTGATTGCAGATTGGTCGCTTGCGGCCGCCGCATGGATGCGCGAGAGCATGGCATCGACTTCGACGCGACTGGCTGCAGGCGTTCGCGGTGTTGCGGCGCACGCGGCCAGCAGCAGCGCCAGCATCGAACAGACAAGAGCGGGAAGAGCGCGTGTCACGGCCGGCTTTCCGTCTGCTCGCTGCCGCCGTCGTAGATGTCGCGGAAGCGGTCGTACATGCACGGCTCGAACTCGGCCGGCGGATGGCCTGCAGCAAACGGCAGGCGGCGCGCTCCCTGGCACCCGGGCGTGGTGCGCCGGCCATCGTCCGGATTGACCCAGGCGAACTCGACCTGGCCCGCGAGAGCCGAGGGCAGTGGCGTCGTGGGCAGATGCTCGAACAGGTGGATCCACACCTTGAGCGCGCCGGTCGAGCCCCACAGACCGGTGGGCTTGTTGTCGTCGCGGCCAACCCAGGCCACCGCCAGATGCTGGCCCGTGTAGCCGGCAAACCAGCTGTCGCGCTGATCGTCACTGGTGCCGGTCTTGCCCGCGGCATGCAGACCGCCCAGCCCCGCGGCCACGATGCGCCGCGCCGTGCCGGTGGTGGTGACCGCCTGCATCGCGTAACTCACAAGGTCGGCTGCGGCATGGTATTCACCCGCGCCGCGTTCGACCCCGTAGCGCTTCAGCGTCTTGCCGTCGCTGCCCATGACGCCGCGCACCGACAGCAACGGCAGGGCATGGCCGTGGGTGGCGAGATACTGATACATCTGCGCCACCTCAATCGGCGCCAGGTCAATGGCCCCCAGCAGCAGCGACGGGTTGGGCGCGATGTTGCGGCGAATGCCCAGCGAATGCAGCAGGCCGGCCACGCGATTGACGCCAATCGCCAGGCCCAGGTGCACCGTGGCCAGGTTCCACGAGTGCGCCAACGCGTCGATCAGCGGCACCTGACCATGCGACTGGTGATCATCGTTTTGCGGACTCCAGAGCTTGCCGTTGGCCTGCTTGAGCGTGATCGGGCTGTCATCGAGCAGGCTGGCCAGCGACCATTTTTCCGGATCGGACAGGGCCACCAGGTACACGAAGGGCTTGACCAGTGAGCCGATCGGCCGGTGCGCGTCCAGGGCGCGATTGAAGCCGGGCGCACCGGCATGGCGGTTGCCGACCAGGGCCAGCACGCCGCCATCGTGAGCGCTGGTGACCACCACCGCGCCCTGCAAGGGCTTGCCGCGCTTGCCCATGCTGTCGAGGGTCTTGTCCAGTGCCCGTTCGGCCAGCACCTGCACGGCCGGGTCCAGCGTCGTGAACACCGACAGGCCGCCCTTGCGCAGCGTGCCTTCGTCGAAGTCCGCCTGCACCTGCTGACGCACCAGTTGCATGAAGGCCGGGAAGCGGTCGCGCGGCAACTGTGCACGCGCCGTGACACCAAGTGGCGCCGCGCTTTCGTGCTGGCGCTCGGCGGCGCTGATCAGGCCGGTGTGCTCGAACTCGGCCAGCACCCGGTTGCGGCGCGCCAGCGCACGCTCGGGATAGCGGCGCGGGTTGTAGTAGCTGGGACCACGCACCAGCGCCACCAGCAGCGCAATCTCGTGCGGACGCAGGTACTCCAGCCGGCGACCGAAATAGAACTGGCTGCCCGCGGCAAACCCGTGCACGGCCTGGCTGCCGCGCTGGCCCAGGAACACCTCGTTGACGTAGGTTTCGAGAATCCGGCCCTTGTCGTAGTGGGCCTCGATCAGCATCGCGATGATGGCCTCGTTGACCTTGCGCACGAAGTTCTGGCTGCGATCAAGGAACAGGTTGCGCACCAGTTGCTGGGTCAGGGTCGAGCCGCCCTGCACCACGTGCCCGGCGCGCAGATTGGCCCAGGCCGCGCGCACGATGGCGGACAGATCGATACCGTGATGATGTTTGAAATCGCGGTCCTCGACCGCCTGCAGTCCGCTCAGCAGCAGGGGCGGCACCTGATCCAGCCGCACGATCTGGCGCTCTTCCTGGCTGGCCCCGTACAGGGTCGCGATGCGCGCCGGATCAAGCCGTGCCTGGCGCAGCGGCTTGCCCGCCGTAACGTCGAAGACCGAAGCCACCGTGTCATCGGCCAGTGCGACCCGCACCCGCCGCGGCAAGGCGCCGCCATCGGGCGCCGCGAAACCGCGCGAGGCAATGGTGAAGCTGTTCCCTTCCTGACTCCAGCTACCCGGCACGCGGGCATCGGCAACCTTGCGATACCCGGCCTGCCCCAGCTCCAGCGTGAGCATGGCCGCGCGCATCGGCACGCCCTTCGACAGCGCCAGCGGCTGCGCGTACACGCGTGTCGGAACCGTCAGCTTCAGCTCGGCAAAGCGCTCGCGCACCTGCTGATCCAGCGACCACACATACGGCAGGCCAAAGCCGAGCAAAAGGCCGAGGCCAAGCCAGAACGGAATCCGCAGCCAGTGCCA
>CBFGSA010000227.1:0-2594 GCA_965651365.1 uncultured Rhodanobacteraceae bacterium
TGCGTATTCCAGCCCAAACCTGCCACCGATTCCACGGCAAAGCTGCCACGCGTTCCACGGCAAAGCTGCCACCGATTCCAGTGAAACCTGCCACCCCGTAGCGGGGTGAGTTTCCGGAGCCTGCGACGCGGACAATCAACGGTATCCTCGCCTCTTTTTCATCGACAAGGGGAGACGCGGATGCCCGCCAAGAGGTTGTCCATGCGCAAGATCAAAGAGGTGTTACGCCTGAGCTGGGCTCAGGCGCTGAGCAAACGGCAGACGGCCCGTAGTTGCGGTATCTCACGTCCAGCGGTCGACGAGTACCTGCGCCGGGCCGAGCAAGCAGGGTTGAGCTGGCCGCTGCCGGCCGATCTGGATGACGGCGCCCTGGAGCGTTTGCTGTTTCCCCTCGCCGCGCCGCCGCCGGCCGAGGAGCGAGCCGTGCCGCACTGGGCCACCGTCAACCGCGAGCTCAAGGGCAAGGGCGTGACTCTGTTCCTGCTGTGGCAGGAGTACCGGGCGTGTCACCCGAACGGGTATCAGTACAGCTGGTTCTGCGAGCGCTACCGGCAATGGCTCGGGCGCCGCGACCTGGTGATGCGCCAGGACCACCGGGCCGGCGAGAAGCTGTTCGTGGACTATGCCGGCCAGACCATGGCGGTGATCGATCCGCGCACCGGCGAGCTGAACCAGGCGCAGATCTTCGTCGCCGTGCTCGGCGCCTCCAACTACACCTACGCCGAAGCCACCTGGAGCCAGGCGTTGCCGGACTGGATCGGATCGCACCAACGCTGTCTTCAGCACCTCGGCGGTGTACCGATGCTCCTGGTCCCGGACAACCTTCGCGCCGGCGTCAGCCGCGCCCACCGCTACGAGCCGGACCTCAACCCCACCTACCAGGAGATGGCCGCCCACTACGGCGTCGCCGTGGTGCCGGCCCGGGTGCGCAAACCGAAGGACAAGGCCAAGGTCGAAACCGCCGTGCAAGTCGTCGAGCGCTGGATCCTGGCGGCGCTGCGCCACCGCACGTTCTTCTCCCTGGCCGAGCTCAACGACGCCATCGCCGAGCTGCTGGTAGGGCTCAATGCCCGGCCGTTTCGCAAGCTGCCCGGCTGCCGCCAGTCGCTGTTCGACACCCTCGACGCCCCGGCACTGCAGCCCCTGCCGCTCGCGCCCTACACCTACGCCGAATGGAAGAAGGTTCGCGTCCATATCGACTACCACATCGAGCTCGACGGCCACTACTACTCGGTGCCCTACCAGCTGGTCAAACGTCAGCTCGATGCCCGGCTCACCGGCGAAACCGTCGAGCTCTTCCACAAGGGCCAGCGCGTCGCCAGCCACGTCCGCTCCCGGGTGCGGGGCGGCTACACCACGGTCACCGCCCACATGCCCGAGGCCCATCGCCAGTACAGCGAGTGGACGCCCGCCCGGCTCATCCGCTGGGCGGAGAAAGCCGGACCGGCCACCGCCCGGCTCATTGCCGCGATCCTGACCAGCCGAGCGCACCCCCAGCAAGGCTACCGGCCCTGTCTGGGGATCATGCGCCTGGGCAAGACCTATGGCGAGGCGCGCCTGGAAGCCGCCTGTGAGCGCGCACTGCGCCTGGGCAGCCACCGCTACAAAAGTATCGAATCGATCCTCAAGCACGGCCTGGATCAACAACCGTTGAGCACCGAGCAAGAACCGAATCTGCCCGCTGACCACGACAACATCCGTGGTGCGGCTTACTACCACTAACCTCGAAGGAGACCCCATGTTGAATCATCCCACCCTGGATAAACTACACGCCCTGAAGTTCACCGGCATGGCGCGGGCACTGAACGAACAGATGGACCAGCCCGAGATCGAGCAGCTCAGCTTCGAGCAGCGCTTGGGGCTGCTCGTCGATCGGGAGATGACCGAGCGCGCGGACCGGCGCCTGAGCACCCGCCTGCGTCAGGCCCGGCTCAAGCAACCTGCCTGTATCGAGGATATCGACTACCGTCATGCCCGCGGTCTCGACCAGGCCTTGATGGCCGACCTGGCGCGATGCCAGTGGGTCAAAAGGCACCTCAATATCCTCATCACCGGTCCCACCGGCGTCGGCAAAACCTGGCTCGCCTGCGCCCTGGCGCACACAGCGTGTCAGCAAGACTACAGCGCCCGCTACCTGCGCCTGCCCCGGTTGCTTGAAACCATGCCCATCGCCAAGGGCGACGGCACCTACCCCAAGCTGCTCAGCCAGCTGGCCAGGATCGATGCGCTCGTGCTCGACGACTGGGGGCTGACCGGCCTGAACGCCGAACAACGCCGGGACCTTCTGGAGATCCTGGAAGACCGTCATGATCGTCGATCCACCATCGTCACCAGTCAGCTTCCGCTCGATCAGTGGCATGGGTTCATCGGTGATCCCACCCTCGCCGACGCCATCCTCGACCGGCTCGTCCACAACGCTTACAGGATCAATCTCAAAGGAGAATCCATGCGCAAAAAGAAAGCCAGGTTGACAGCCAATCCCGACTCCAAGTAACAATACCTAAACACCGCGTCGCTCGCGCTCCGACAGGTGGCAGCTTTGCTCCGGTCCCGGTGGCAGCCTTCAGATGGAACGGGTGGCAGGAATCAGCGGT
>CBFGSA010000228.1:0-2576 GCA_965651365.1 uncultured Rhodanobacteraceae bacterium
TCGAAGTTGTAGCCGTTCCAGGGCATGAACGCGACCAGCATGTTCTGGCCCAGCGCCAGCTCGCCCAGATCGGTCGATGAACCATCGGCCAGAGTATCGCCGGCGGCCACCTTGTCGCCAACCTTCACCAGTGGGCGCTGGTTGAGGTTGGTATTCTGGTTGGAGCGGGTGTACTTGACCAGCGAGTAGATATCGACGCCGGCGTCGTTGTCGCCGATCTCCTTCTCGTGGACGCGCACCACGATGCGCGCCGCATCGACCTGGGCGATCACGCCACCACGGCGGGCGGTGGTGGTCACGCCCGAATCACGCGCCACGTCGCGTTCGATGCCCGTGCCGACCAGCGGCTTCTGGCTGCGCAGCGTGGGCACCGCCTGGCGCTGCATGTTGGCACCCATCAGTGCGCGGTTGGCATCATCGTGCTCCAGGAACGGCACCAGGGCCGCGGCCACCGATACAGTCTGCATCGGCGACACGTCCATATAGTTGATTTCGCTGGCCGGACGCAGTTCGGACTCGCCGCGGAAGCGGCAGGCCACGAACTCTTCCTCGAAAGCGCCGTTTTCATTCAGCGGCGCATTGGCCTGGGCGATGACGTAGTCACCTTCCTCGATCGCCGACAGGAACTCGACCTTGTCGGTCACCTTCCCGTTCTCGACCTTGCGGTAGGGTGTTTCCAGGAAACCGTAGCTGTTGGTGCGGGCATAGACGGCCAGCGAGTTGATCAGGCCGATGTTGGGGCCTTCCGGCGTCTCGATGGTGCACACGCGGCCGTAATGGGTCGGATGCACGTCGCGCACCTCGAAGCCGGCACGCTCGCGCGTCAGACCGCCCGGACCCAGCGCCGACACGCGGCGCTTGTGAGTCACTTCCGACAGCGGGTTGTTCTGGTCCATGAACTGACTGAGCTGGGAGGAACCGAAGAACTCCTTCATCGCCGCCGCCACCGGCTTGGCGTTGATCAGGTCCTGCGGACCCAGATTCTCGGCCTCGGCCAGCGACAGGCGCTCGCGCACGGCGCGCTCCACACGCACCAGGCCGATGCGGAAGGTGTTCTCGGCCATCTCGCCAACCGAGCGCACGCGCCGGTTGCCCAGGTGATCGATATCGTCCACGTGACCGTGACCGTCCTTGATCCGGATCAGCTCCTTGAGCACGTCCAGGATGTCCGAGCCCTCGCCCTGCTCGGCATGCAGTTCCTTGGATGCCGCATCGCCGCGCGAGGAGAAGTAGCGCTCGTCATAGAGCACGCTCGGGCCATCGATGCCCGTGCGGCCCACGCGACGGTTGAACTTCATCCGGCCCACCGCCGACAAATCGTAGCGGTCGAAGGTGAAGAACAGATTGAAGAACAGGTTCTGGGCCGCCTCCTTGGTCGGCGGCTCGCCCGGACGCATCATGCGATAGATCTCGACCAGCGCTTCCAGCTGGTTGCTGGACGGATCGATGCGCAGGGTGTTGGAGATGTACGGGCCGCGATCAAGATCATTGACGTACAGGGTCGGGATCTTGTCGATGCCGGCTTCGCGCAACTGCTCGATGTGCTCTTCGGTCAGCTCCTCGTTGCAGGAAAGCAGAACTTCGCCGGTCTTCTTGTTGACGATGTCGGTAGCCAGAATGCGTCCGACCATGTACTCGTCCGGCACTTCCAGACGCGGAATGCCAGCTTCGCGCAACAGCTTGACGTGGCGCGCGGTGACCCGCTTGTTGGCCTCGACAATGACCTTTTTGCCGGCCTTGAGGTCGAAGTTCAGCGTTTCACCGCGCAGACGCTCCGGCACCAGCTCCAGCGTGGCACCTTCCTTCTTGTCCAGATGGAAGACGTTGTGCTCGAAGAAGATGGCCAGAATGTCCTCGTCGCTGTAGCCCAGCGCACGCAGCAGCACCGTCACCGGCAACTTGCGGCGGCGGTCGATACGGGTGAACAATGCATCCTTGGGGTCGAACTCGAAGTCCAGCCAGGAGCCACGGTAGGGAATCACGCGGGCCGAGAACAGCAGCTTGCCGGACGAATGCGTCTTGCCGCGGTCGTGGTCGAAGAACACGCCCGGCGAACGGTGCAGCTGCGAGACGATGACGCGCTCGGTACCGTTGACGATGAAGGTGCCGGTCTCGGTCATGAGCGGCAACTCGCCCATGTAGACTTCCTGTTCCTTGACGTACTTGACCTTCTTGTTCTTGGCCGGGCTGTCCTTGTCGTAGATGACAAGACGCACGGTGACACGCAGCGGCGCGGCGTAGGTCATGCCACGGCTGCGGCATTCACGCTCGTCGAACGCCGGCTCGCCCAGCCGGTAGTCCTTGTACTCCAGCACGGCGTTGCCGGAATAGCTGGAGATCGGCAGCACCGACTTCAGCGCCGCTTCCAGACCCTTGTCCTCGCGCTTTTTGGGCGCCACGCCGTCCTGCAGGAACTGCTGGTAGGAATCGGTCTGGATTCTCAGCAGGTTGGGAACGTCCAACACCGTTGCACGCTTGCCGAAGTCCTTGCGAATGCGCTTTTTCTCGGTGAATGTATAGGTCATGATCTGCCACCGTTGCGGTCTGTTGCGGCCGGAGGGGAACCGGCTGCGGGG
>CBFGSA010000229.1:0-2551 GCA_965651365.1 uncultured Rhodanobacteraceae bacterium
TACAGCGCCTGCGCCGCCCAGGGCAGCCAGCACGCCAGCACGATACCGATGGCATACAGCAGCACCGAACCCCAGCCCTTGATGTCGCGGCCGACGGCCCGCGCCACGCGCGAGTCGCGGCCCTCGGCGAGGATGATGGTCTGCACCAGAATGCCGTAGGCCAGCGCCGCCATCAGCAGCACGCCGCCGTACACCGCGGTCGGGATGCCGGCAAAGTGATTTTCGCCCATCCAGCCGGTGGCGAATGGCAGCAGGGACAGCCAGAACAGCAGGTGCAGATTGGCCCACAGGATCGGGCCGCGTACCTTGCCCGTGATCTGCAGCAGATGATGGTGGTTGTTCCAGTAGATGCCGACGTAGACAAAACTCAGCACGTAGCTGAGCAATTGCGGCAGCAGCGGCTTCAGGACGCTGGCATCAACGCCGTGCGGCACGCGCAGCTCCAGCACCATGATCGTGATGATGATGGCCAGCACACCATCGCTGAAGGCTTCCATCCGGTTGGTGTTCATGGAATTCCGGGAATCGGGAATGGGGAATCGGCATGCAACGTGCAGCAGTGCAAACCACCGTGAATCGTACCATCGGCAGCGCCACGCCCGGCAACGTGCACAAACCGGGAGCTCGATACCCGATTCCCGGTTATTGCCGCAACTTGGCCATCACGCCCGCCACGATCCGGTCGCAGCGCGCGCCGTCGAAGGCGAACGCATCGCCCAGGGTCACGTCGATGTCGCTGGCCAGGTTTTCGCGCATCAGGCTGCGGGCGCGGAAGTAGCGGGTACGCACCGTGGCTGCGGGGATGTCGAGTGCCTCGGAGGTTTCACGCACGCTCAGCTCCTGCACCGCGCGCAGCATGAACACCATGCGGTAGGTTTCCGGTAGCAGATCGATGCGCGCCTCAAGGAGATTGAGAAGTTGTGCGCGCATCGCGGTCCGGTCCGGTTGCTGGTCCGCCTTGACGGCCAGGCGATCCTTGGGTGCGAAGGTGTTCACCGTGCCGTCCATCGGGATGACGGGCACATGCTTTCGGCGCACCCGGCCCAGAGCCTCGTTGACCACGATGCGCACCAGCCACGTCGACAGTCTGGCGTCGGCGCGGAACGAATCGAGTGCACGCCAGGCGTGCAGATAGGCTTCCTGCAGTGCGTCTTCGGTTTCCTCATCGCTTTTCAGGATGCTGCGTGCGGTGCGGAACAGAAGCTGGTTGTGCCGCCGCATGATGGCTTCGAAGGCAGTCTGGTCGCCGCCTGCAGCGCGGTGCGCAAGTTCGGTGTCGCCAATGTCGCCCGGATCGAAAAGGTCTTCCGGTTTGTGTTGCTGGTACATGGGTGCCCCCTTGTGATGGTGATCATGACATGCTTTTCGGGCGAAAGTCCGGAATGGCTCCCGGTTGTGGCCCGTTCCGGCATGCGCTTCACCGGCGTCCGACACCGTGTGCGTAGACCAGCCGGCCGCCGAACCAGCCGCCCGTGGCCAGGGCGATGAAACCGAGCGCGTCGAGCAAGAGTGAAAATCTGTCGGGTGGCAGCGGCTGCATGCCATCCAGACGCAACAGCAGCCGGGTGGCAAACAGGGCCAGTGCGATCAGCATGGCGCTCATGTGGATGTAAACATCACGCATGGGCTTGCCCTCCGGCACCCGCGGCAGTTCCAGCATGCCGGCCAGCATGGCGACCAGCGCCATGCCACAGCCCACGGCCAGCAGACCGCCGGACCAGGTCCACGCCGCCTCGCCGAAGTACAGGCTGGCAAAGTCGGCGAGCGTCGCCAGCGACCAGCAGGCTACCGGAAAGTGCACCAGTGCCGGATGAAGTGGATGGCGCATGATGTTCAGAGCAACGCGCTTAGCAGGGTCAGAAACCCGGCCACGGCGAGCCCTGCATGAAGCACCACCACGGCTTTCGGCGGCAGCTTCTTGCGCAGATGGAACGAGGCCAGGAAGAATCCACCCAGGGCCGCGATCAGGAACAGCACAAAAGCGGCCACGATGCGCTGCGCGCCAGAGCCTTGCACCATTATCACGATCAGCAGAATCAGGCCGGTAGCGCCCAGCAGCGCATGCAGAAGGGAAAGCGCCCAGGGCGCAAACTTGTCGCGCAGCACGTGGCTGGCGAGGACGAGGCCGCCGAGGGCAGCAATGGCGAACACGATCACAGCGGCAGTCAGCATTTCGGTTTCCTCCGGTGCAGTGAGAATGGGGTTGAACAACAGACCGTCATGCAGCGCCCTTGGCGTTTTGCGCAATGCGTCTGCAGTCGATTGGATGCGGCCCCGAACGATTGCGTTCCCGCCTGAAACAAATTGGCTGGCTACCTCATCCAATGTATTGAACAGGGGTTTGCTGCCTGTACGCGGCCTGGTCGGTGGCCGCGAGGCTTCGGGCCTGCGCATGAGCTGCCATGGCAGCAAGCGAATATTCGGCCAAGAAAGAGAAACAATCCATGCGACTGCAAACACCACAAATGGCCCCACGGGTGCGAATGACCGATATCAAGGGCCGGCCGATCCTGCTCGGCGGCAGCGGCCGGCGCACCCTGGTGTGCTTTTT
>CBFGSA010000230.1:0-2505 GCA_965651365.1 uncultured Rhodanobacteraceae bacterium
TCACGCACGACCCGGAACTGGCCGCGCGCGCGCAACGCAACGTGCACATCATCGATGGCCAGGAAGTGGATCTTGCCGAAGAGCCGCGTTTCCACACCGCGCACACCGCCACCGGCACGCATCCCAACAGCTGAGCCGGCGACAGGAGCCGCCCGGTACATCCGTGGCGGAGTGGAGGGTCGTCCGTGACGGATGACCCATGATCGCGGGCCCCCTGCGTCCCATGCAGGGGACGGCCCGCCGTGAACACCGCCATTGGCGGAGGACAACCGCGATGTTCGCTTATTACCTGCAACTGGGCCTGCGCAGCCTCAAGCGCAATCCAGTCCTGACGGCGCTGATGGTGATGACCATCGGTTTCGGCGTGGCCGCGTCGATGACCACCTTTTCGGTATTCCGGGCGGTGTCGGGCGATCCGATCCCGTGGAAGTCCTCGAAGCTGTTCCTTCCGCAGATCGACATGTGGGGCCCCAAGGGGCGCGACAAGGGCGATACGGAACCGCCCGACGCGATGGACTACACCGATGCCATGGCGCTGATGCAGGCGCATCGCGGCGTGCGCCAGTCGGCCCTGTACCAGGTTTCGCCGTCGGTGGTGCCGGCGCAGAGCGGTCGTCATCCCATCAACGTGGGCGGCCACGCCGTCTACAGCGAGTTCTTCCCGATGGTGGACGCGCCGTTCCTGTACGGCAGCGGCTGGGGCGCGGCGGACGACCACCAGCGCGCGCAGGTGGTGGTGATCAGCAGCAAGCTCAACGACAAGGTGTTCGGTGGCGGCAACAGCGTGGGCAAGACCGTGGAACTGGAAGGCAAGCCGTACCGGGTGACCGGCGTGCTCGGCGACTGGAACCCGCAACCGCGCTTCTACGACGTGGTCAACAGCGGTGGATTCAGCGAGCAGCAGGACGACGTGTTTCTGCCCTTTCAGACGGCCATCGGCGTGGGCATGCCCAACAATGGCAATACCAATTGCAATGAAGTACCCGCCGAACCCGGATTCGTCGGGCTGCAGCATTCCAGCTGTATCTGGATGAGCTTCATGGTCGAACTCGATGATGCAGCGCAGGTGGCCGCCTACAAGCAGTTTCTGGATGGCTACGCGCGCCAGCAGCAGCAGGTGGGGCGTTTCACTTGGCCGCCCAACACCCGCTTGCGCTCGGTGCCCGAGTTCCTCGATTTCGAACACGTGGTGCCGCGCGACACCAAGATCTCGTTGCTGGTGGCGCTGGGTCTGCTGGCGGTATGCCTGGTCAACACCGCCGGCCTGCTGCTGGCCAAGTTCCTGCGCCGGGCACCGGAGATCGGCGTGCGCCGCGCGCTGGGTGCATCGCGTCGCGAGGTCTACACGCAGTTCCTGACCGAGGCTTCCATGGTCGGGTTGGCCGGTGGCGTGCTGGGCCTGGCCCTGACCGGTGCCGGCGTGGCCGGGGTTGGCTGGGTGCTGCCACGCGACATCGCCACCCTGGCGCATCTGGACCTGCCCTTGTTGCTGCTGACCCTGGTCGTGGCCGTGGCTGCGGCCACGCTGGCCGGCCTGTATCCCACCTTCCGCGCCGCCCGGGTCCAGCCCGCCTGGCAGTTGAAGAGCAATTGAGGAGCGTGCCATGACCCTGCATCCCATTCTCGCGGCGCTGCGCAAGCACAAGGCAGGCGTGGTGCTGATCGCGCTGCAGATCGCGCTGACCCTGGCCATCGTCTGCAATGCGGTATTCATCATCGGCCAGCGCATCGAACGCGTGCACCGGCCCACCGGGCTGGACGAGAACGATCTGTTCCTGGTGCAGCAGCAATGGGTCGGCGCGCCCAGCGGCGAGGACCCGGCTGTCACCACCAAGCTGGACACCCTGCTCAAGGAGGATCTGGCGACGCTGCGCGGCCTGCCCGACGTGGCCTCGGTGACGCCGATCAACTCGATTCCGCTGCTCAACTCGTCCTGGACCGGCTCGATGGCGACCAAGCCGGGCGACGGCCAGATCAAGGGCACCCTGCACACAGCCTACTACTTCGCCGACGAGCAGGTGATGGCGACACTGGGCCTGAAGCTGGTGGCCGGTCGCGCGTTCAATGCGGGCGACGTGAACCATCGCGCCTTCCGCGACAAGAACGAGCCGGACGTGATCATGGTCACCAAGGCGATCGCCGACAAGCTGTTTCCGGGCCAGCCGGCCGTGGGCAAGCCGGTATACATGAATGGCGGCAGCAAGCCGGCCACCATCATCGGCGTGGTCGAACGCATGCAGGTGCCGGCGGCAGGCAGTTGGGCCAACAGTTTCACCTGGTACTCGACGCTGGTGCCGACCCGCCTGAACGCCAATTTCGCGCGCTACGCGCTGCGCGCCAAGCCGGGGCGCCTGGCCGCGGCCATGCGCGAGGTGACGCCGGCGCTGTACAAGGCCAATCCCATGCGCGTGCTGGACGAGAACAGCGTGCGGTCGTTCACCGAGATCCGCCAGCGTGCCTATCGTGCCGACGTCGGCATGGCCATCCTGATGGGTGTGATCTGCC
>CBFGSA010000231.1:0-2491 GCA_965651365.1 uncultured Rhodanobacteraceae bacterium
GACCTCAGCGTGCAGGAAAATGTCGAGCTGCCGCTGACCTACCGCAGTGGCATCGACAAGTCCGAACGCCGCGCCCGCGTGCACGAAGCGCTGGAGCGCGTCGGCATGGCGCATCGCCTGCGCCACTACCCGGCGCAGCTTTCCGGCGGTCAGCAGCAGCGCGTGGCCGTGGCCCGCGCCCTGGTCGGCAAGCCCGCCATCCTGCTCGCCGACGAGCCCACCGGCAACCTCGACTCGCGCAATGGCGAGGCGGTGATGGCGCTGCTGGACGAACTGCACAAGAGCGGCGCCACCATCTGCATGGTCACCCATGATGCACGCTACGCCGAACTGGCCCAGCGCACCGTACGCCTGTTCGACGGTCGCGTGGTCGACGAGGAAACTTACGAGCGCCTGCGTCGCGAGGACGAGGCGCGCCTGGACGAGCTGATCGGCAACCGCATCGGCGCCACCACCGGCACCAGCGCGTGAACATCTGGCTCAGCGAAATCTGGCGTTCCTGGCGCGCCAGCGTGCGCAAGCCCGGATTCCTCCTGCTGGCCTCGGGCGTGCTGGCTCTCGGCATCGGTGCCAGCGTCGCGGTGTTCACCCTGATCGATCAGGTTCTGATGAAACCCCTGCCATTGCCGCAGGCTTCGCAACTGGTGGTGGCCGGGTTCCTGCAGGGCAGACACGCGGCCGCGGTCTCGCCGCAGCAATACCAGCATATCCAGCATCTGGACGGCGTCGAGAGTATCGGCCTGTTGCAGGCCGGGCCGCGCGCCAATATTGCCGGCAGCGGCACGCCGAAGCTGGTGCCGCTGGCCTACTTCGATCACGGCTTGTTGCCCACGCTTGGCATCCAGCCGCTGCTGGGGCGCAATTTCACCCAGGCCGAAGACGTACCGCACGGCGCGCGCGTGATTTTGCTGGGCCACGGCTTGTGGCAGCGGCGCTTCGGCGGGGATCCGGCGGTGGTCGGACAAAGCCTGCAGGTCGAGGGTGAAAAGTGCACGATCATCGGCGTGCTGCCGGCCAGTTTCGATGCTCTGGGGTTTGAGGCGGACGTCGTGCTGCCGATGGGCCTGCCTCCCAACAGCCGCAATGACGGCACCAATTATGTGGCGGTGCTGCGTTTGGCCGATGGTGTATCCGCTGCATCGGTTGGCGCTCAGGTGAACGCGCGCCTGCATGCTCTGTACCGGCAGACCGGCAATGACTACTGGCAGCGCGCGCGTTTTGGTGTGCAAAGTCTGCGCGAGCGCCAGCGCGATGATGCGCGTCCGGTGCTGGTGATGTTCTCGGCCAGCGCTGCGTTTGTGTTGCTGATTGCGCTGGTCAATCTGGGCAATCTGATGTTGCTGCGTGCATTGGCGCGCAACCAGGATGCCGCGGTTCGAAATGCCCTGGGCGCGTCGCGCTGGCATCTTGCATTGCCGGCGCTGGCCGAGGGGCTCCTGATCGGCATCGCCGGAGCCGCCGGCGGCGTCGGTCTGGCCGCGCTGGGCCTGCATCTCCTGCGTGGTTTCATTCCGCCCGAGTGGCTGGCTGGCGCCGCTTTGCACGTCGGCCCCGTCGTGTGGTTGCTGGCGCTTGCGACTGGCCTGCTTGGGGCCGCCCTGGCGGCTGCGCTGGGCCTGTGGCGGCCCAATCGCGCCGACAGAATTGACGAGTTGCGCTCGGGCGGACGCAGTGGCATCGGGCACCACAGCGGCCGGCTCGGTCGCGTGCTGGTGGTGGCCCAGGTTGCGCTGGCGACGGCCCTGTTGTGCTCGGCCGGCGTGTTTCTGCACACCCTTTACGATGCGGCGCGCACGCCACTGGGCTTTTCCGCTGCAAACGTCTTGACGTTTGAACTGGCGCCGGTGAAAGCCACCTATCCGGATGCCGAGGCGGTGCATGCGCTGTCCGAACGCCTGGTGCAGCGCCTGGGCAATGTGCCCGGCGTGTCGGCGGTGGCCATGACCACGAATCTGCCCGCCGACACCTGGGGCGGCCAGTTCAATCTGGGCGACCTGCATACCGGCGACGGCGTCGATTTCTGGTCGCAATATCGTGCGGTCAGTCCGGACTATTTCGGGGTGTTCCGGATTCCGGTCATCAAGGGTCGAAGCTTCAGCCGCAATGACGTGCGCGGTGGCGAACCGGTCGCCATGGTCAGCCGTTCGCTGGCGAACAAGGAGTACGGCGGGCACGCACTCGGCAAGATCGTGCGCCGCGGCAGCGGCGCTCAGGCCTGGCAGGCGCGGATCGTTGGCGTGGTCGGCGACAATCGCCAGTTTGGTCCGCTGGAGCCGGCGCCCGAAGTGCTGTATGTGCCCCTGGCCCAGGTGCCCGACAAGGCCCTGGCCATTTTCCGCAGCTTCGAGCCGATGCGGGTAGCAGTGAAGGTTCACGGCACGCCGGGCAGCTACCGCGAGGCGGTTCGTGCCGCGGTGGCCGAGGTTGCGCCGCAGCAGCCGATTGACAATGTGCGCAGCATGGAAGCCGTTACCCGCACCACCACGGCGAC
>CBFGSA010000232.1:0-2487 GCA_965651365.1 uncultured Rhodanobacteraceae bacterium
GCCTGGCGCAGTTCATTTCTTCGGCCCATGCGGCCGGGCGCGAGGTGATCCTGGTATCTTCGGGCGCGGTGGCGGCCGGACGCATGATGCTGGCCGACCATTCGGATCTGGACACCAGCAGCGCGGCACGCCAGGCCATGGCCGCGCTGGGCCAGACCCAGACGGTGGCGCTGTGGCAGCGCCTGTTCGATCGGCCACTGGCCCAGGTGCTGCTGACCCACGATGACATGCGCAACCGGCGCCGCTATCTCAATGCCCGCGCCACACTGCAGGAGCTGCTCAAGCATGAGGTACTGCCGGTCGTGAACGAAAACGACACCGTGGCCGTCGATGAACTCACCCTGGGCGACAACGACAATCTGGCGGCCATCGTGGCCGGCCTGATCGACGCCGATGTGCTGATCATCGCCACCGACATCGACGGCCTGTATTCAGCCAATCCGCTCACCGACCCGGATGCCGAGCCCATCCATGAAGTAGTGGAACTGACACCGGAGATCCTGGCCGCAGCCGGCGGCAGCGGCAGTTCGGTCGGTACCGGCGGCATGCGCACCAAGCTGGAGGCGGCGCAGAAAGCAGCCGCGGCCGGCATCGACACTTTTTTGGTCAACGGCCGCGACAGCGAAGTGCTGCGCTTGCTGCCGCATGACCGCCTGCGCGGCACCCGCCTGCGCAGCACCTCGACCAAGCTGCAGGCGCGCAAGTACTGGCTGCGGCATGCACCGGCCACGCCCGGTTGCATCAAGGTCGACGCGGGTGCTGCGCGCGCCATCATCGATGAGGGTGCCTCCCTGCTGCCGCGCGGCGTGATCGGTGCCAACGGCACGTTCCAGCGCGGCGACGTGGTGGCCATCAAGTCCGAGACATCCGGCCTGGCCATCGCCCGCGGCATCACCCAGTACGGTGCCGCAGAACTCAATCAGATCAATGGTTGCCATACCCGCGACATCGAGCAGCGCCTTGGCTACAGCTATGGCGACACCGTGGTGCACCGCGACGACCTGGCAACCGTCAACCCCATAGACGACGCTGGAGAACACGATGACTGATTCCGTGCGCGAGACTGCCCTCAAATGCAAACAGGCCGCCACCCGGATCGCCGAACTTTCCGAAAGCGAAAAGAACGCGCTGCTGGAGGCCATGGCCACCGAGCTGGAAGCCCAGGCCGAGACCGTGCTGGCCGCCAACGCCAAGGACATGCAGGCCGCACGCGACAAGGATATTGGCGAAGCCATGCTCGACCGGCTGGCGCTGGACGAAAAGCGCCTGGCCGGCATCGCCGAAGCGCTGCGCTTCGTCGCCACCCTGCCCGACCCGGTCGGTCAGGTGACGCAATCGATCCAGTCCGACAAGGGCTTCACCATCGAGCGTGTGCGCGTCCCACTGGGTGTGATCGCGATGATCTACGAGGCCCGGCCCAACGTCACCGCCGATGCTGCAGCCCTGTGCCTCAAGGCCGGCAACGGCTGCATCCTGCGCGGCGGCTCCAACGCGGTGCGCTCCAACCGTGCCATCGCCACCTGCCTGCACAAGGCCCTGGCCGACGCGGGCCTGTCTCCCGATGCCGTGGTGCTGCTCGACGACCTGCGCCGCGAAGCCATGCTGGAACTGATGCAACTGTCCGACATCGTCGACCTGATCATCCCGCGCGGCGGCGAAGGCCTGATCCGCTTCGTCACGGAAAATGCACGTGTGCCCGTGATCAAGCACTACAAGGGCGTTTGCCACCTGTACGTCGATGCCAGCGCCGATCTGGACAAGGCGCTGGACATCCTGATCGATGGCAAGACCACGCGCCCGGCCGCCTGCAATGCACTGGAAAACCTGCTGGTGAGCCGACAGGTTGCCGACAAGTTTCTGCCGCGTGCGGCCAGGGCCTTGCGCGAGCGCGGGGTGGAGCTGCTGGGTGACGACGCCAGCCGCGCCCTTGTGCCGGACATGGCCGCCGCCAGCGAAGAAGACTACGACACCGAGTTCCTGGCCCTGAAGCTGGCGATCCGCGTGGTCGACGATGTCGATGAGGCCATTGCCCACATCCGCCGCCACGGCTCCGACCACACCGAGGTCATTGCCGCCGAGGACGAAAAGGTCGCCAACCGCTTCGTGCACGCACTGCGCTCGGCCGTGGTGATGGTCAATACCTCCTCACGCTTCTCCGACGGCGGCGAGCTGGGCCTGGGCGCGGAAATCGGCATCTCCACCACCCGCCTGCACTCCTACGGCCCGATGGGCGCCGAGGCCCTGACCATCGAGCGCTTCGTGTTGCGCGGAGACGGCCAGGTGCGCCATCCGGAAAGTCGCAGTGCTGCTTGAAACAGCGTGCCGTCATTCTGTGCGCAGCGAAGCCGCAAAATCCAATATACGAAACTTCGGAGCATGGATCCTGCGCCTTCGTGCAGGATGACGCCACGGCAGCAAGCAGCGAGGTCAGCATGAGCCCGGTCACTTTCAACCGCGAAACGCTGGATACACTGGATTTCCCGGCGA
>CBFGSA010000233.1:0-2452 GCA_965651365.1 uncultured Rhodanobacteraceae bacterium
CGCCGAAGGCGGAACCCGGGATCCTCGAAACCTCCGTCATCCTGGGGCCGCCGAAGGCGGAACCCGGGATCCATTTTGCTTTGCGGCACTGTGACAGCAAGGCTCAAGCGCTCCGCAACTTCACAATGGATCCCGGGTTCCTCGCTGCGCTCGGCCCCAGGATGACGGGATTGTTTCGCACCCCGGGCCCGGAATGTGGTTCTCGCGCAATGAGGCTCGGCATCGACCGACACACAGGCGCCGGTGAGAAACCCGGCGACGCGCTCGATGGGCTTTTGCGTCGCTGACAGGCCGATGCGCTGCACGCGGCGGCCGGCCAGAAACTGCATTCGCTCCAGTGACAACGTCAGATGCGATCCGCGCTTGCTGCCGGCCACCGCATGGATTTCGTCGACGATGACCGTGCGCACATCGGCCAGCATTGCGCGGCCCGATTCCGAACCCAGCAGCACGTACAGTGATTCCGGCGTGGTGACCACGATATGCGGTGGGCGCTTGCGCATCGCGGCCCGCTCGGACTGCGGGGTGTCGCCGGTGCGCACCATGGTGCGGATGTCCACATCCGGCAAGCCGCGTCGTGCCAGCTCGTCGCGGATGCCTGACAGCGGTGCTTCAAGATTCACCTGGATGTCGTTGGACAGCGCCTTGAGCGGCGAGACATAGACCACAGACGTGCAATCGGCCAGCTCGCCGCCCGCGGCAAGTCCTTCCCGCACCAGGCGGTCAATCGCCGCCAGGAACGCTGTCAGCGTCTTGCCCGAGCCGGTCGGCGCGGCCACCAGCACGTCCTCGCCGGCACGAATGCGCGGCCAGGCCTGCGCCTGCGCCACGGTCGGCGCATCGAAGCAGGCGCTGAACCAGGCAGCGACGGCGGGATGAAAATCTTGCACGGGCATCAAGTTCGCACGGGGGAAAGCCAGTCTACACGTCCCACCTGAACATGCGTCTGTCTCATGCCATGAGACGGTCGGGCCAGACTTCACGCGCAGGAAAAATTCTGCAGATGCGGGTCTCCGATCCGGTCAGCGTTTCCGAGTGAGCAGGAAACTCCAGATTGCCGTGGTCGGTTACGGTACGGGCGGACAGGCAACGGCCCTGATGCTCGCATTGGCAGCCGCATTCGGGATATCGCATTCCATCCTCTTTCGCGGCTACCCGGTGGGCGCGGGCAGATGCTGCGGGTTCTCACGAGAACTCGTTCCGGCTGGTTCGGCCACATGCCTCTGCCGGAAGCCTTTCTGCGTGAACTTGCATGGCACGCTGACCGCGATCCAGCGTGAGGCTTTGAGCGCACAGTGGTTTCGCCTGCTCGATGCAGGAGCACCGGGAGGATACGCTGCCACAGCCCCCGGTTTTGAACGTCCCTGGCTGACGTCCAGTTCGAGCCCTGTTGCAAATGCGGGCCTGCAAAAAAGCCCGGCCGCCTTGCGGTGGCCGGGCCCGATTTCGGCATGTGCCGAGAACCGTGAAACTCAGGCGGCTGCGTCCTTGAGCTTCTTCAGCGGGCGCACCTTGACCTTGACGCTGGCCGGCTTGGCAGCGAACCACTGCTCTTCCTTGGTGAACGGATTGATGCCCTTGCGGCGCTTCTTGGCCGGCACCTTGACCGCAGTGACCTTCAGCAGGCCGGGCAGCGTGAACTGCTGCGCACCCTTCTTGCTGATCGAGGCGGCCATGGTGTCTTCCAGTGCGGCCAGCACCGCGCGCACATCCTTGGCGGCAACATCGGCACTTTCCGCCAGACGCGAAACCAGGGCGGACTTGGTCAGCGGTTCCTTGATCGGGCTCATCTTCTTCGCGGCTGCCGGCTTGGCAGCCTTCTTGGCGGCAGGCTTCTTGCTGCTCGCCTTCTTTGCTTTGGCCATGAAAATTCCACTTGTTTTTAAGGGTTGCACAGGCCGGCGTTTGTCCCCGGCGCTGGAAATGTAGGGCAAAGCGCGGCAAACGCCAAGCGTTTTTTTCAAAAACCCCTGTTTTTTGCTGCCCAACGCTTGCAGGTGTGCGATTTTTTCCAGGCCCGGTTCCCCGATCGAGGGTACGGCCCACTGCCGCTTGGTCAGTGCTCGCATCCGCACATTCGCAACCAAAACAAAACCCTCGTTATTCCGGGGCCATGCGCAGCATGGAACCCGGAATCCACTTGGTTGCATGGGGCTTCGAGTCGGAAGGTAGATTCCGGATCGTCGCTGCGCGCCGTCCGGAATGACGAGCCTTGACCAGATGCCATTGCGGCATGGCCAGCCCGTGCATCGTCGAGGCTGGTTGCCGGGGCCGCCCGTGCCGACGAAGCAGTCAGGTTTTCAGGGCTTGGGCGTGATGGGCGATGTGCTCGCTGATAGCCCTGCTGCGCAGGTCTATCCCCAAAACTTTGCTGCGCAAAGTTCCGGGCCCCAGCCTGCTTCCCCACACCCCCATTTCTGGCTGCGCCAGAAACCGCCCCCTGACTCAGGGG
>CBFGSA010000234.1:0-2412 GCA_965651365.1 uncultured Rhodanobacteraceae bacterium
TGAAACTCGCCGTTGAACCGGCCGGCGCCGCCGCCACCGCCGCCCTGTGCGGCCCGCTGCGCGAGCGCCTCGCTGGCCAGCGCGTCGGCGTCATCATCTGCGGCAGCAACATCGACCTGGCCAGCTTTGCAAGCCTGGCCGTGGAATCCGATACCTAGGCGATACCGTCCGATTCGCGTGCCGCAGGCGTGTCGTGATCGCCTTGTACGCTGAAGAATGTTCCATGGACGAGAAAGGTTGGCACTGGCTGCTTGACGCAGGTCAATGGTCGGATGAGCGCGAGCCGTTAGCCTTGGCAGGGTGCTGAACGACACCCTGGGAATGCGGGTCACGGATGACCCGCCGTGGATCAGGCACTGCAAGTGCTTGATCCGACGAAGCCGAGCACGGACATGTGCCGGGCTCGGCGCGTTGAAAATGGGCAGGAGAGCACTTTCTCAACAACCTGTTAAGGATTCGATGGCCATTCCGTGCCGCCTGCAACGCGAGGGTCCGAGCCATGCACGATTTTCCGCACACCTACCGCGCATTGGCGACGGCTGGCGATGAGGGCGCAGTGCAGGTGACTTCACCATCCCTGCCTGATCTGGAGACTGGCGCGCCGCCGGAATTTGGTGGCGCGCCGGGTATCTGGTCGCCGGAAACCCTGCTGGTCGCGGCGGTGGCCGATTGCTTCATTCTCAGCTTCCGGGCTGTGGCGCGGGCGTCGAAGCTGGACTGGCAGCGTCTGGAGTGCAGGGTGGACGGTCGGCTGGAGCGGGTCGAGCGGGTTACCCGGTTCACCCATCTTGCTGTTCACGCGGAGCTGGTGCTGGCCGATGGGGGCGATGTTGACAAGGCGCAGCGTTGTCTGGAGAAGTCCGAGCAGGTCTGCCTGATCACCCAGTCGCTGAAGGCCGATACCGACTTGCACTGCACGATCACCGAGGCCAGCGCGGCATGATCAGCGAGAACGCCGCGCCGGGGGACAGCCGCGCAGACCAGCCGGCGGCAGCAGAGGGTCTGGTCCGGATCGCCAGCCCGTTCACGGTGGCCGAGACCCTGGATCGGCTGGCTGCCGTCGTGCGCGAGCACGGTGGCACGGTGTTTGCGCGCATCGACCATGCGGCCGCGGCGGCGGATGTTGGCCTTGCCATGCGTCCGACCCAGGTGCTGGTCTTCGGCAATCCGAAAGTCGGCACGCCGGTGATGCAGGCCGCGCCGACGCTGGCCATCGACCTGCCGTTCAAGGCGCTGGGTTGGCAGGATAAAGCCGGGCAAGTGTGGCTCGGTTACAACAGCCCGGAGTATCTGGCGCGGCGGCACCGGACGGAGCGGGATGCGGTGACGCCGCTGGCAGCGGTGGCCGACCTGATTGCCGCTGCGGTCGAGAACTAGCATTCGTCTGGCTGATCTGGTGTGATTCCGGATGTCGGGTTTCCTCGCTCCTCAAGGCGCGCCCATCCATGGGCGCTTTCCGCGTCGCTTGCGGCGGAGCCTGGCCTGCGGGCTGCAGCATGGCTCGGCCAACAGGCCAGAAATGCTGTCACCCTGGATGGCACGAACCTTGGGTGTCGTCATCCTGGACGCCGCGAAGCGGCGATCCGGGATCCATTGGAGGAAGTCCTGAGACGGTCGGGAGTTTTCCTGGTTTCCAGGAATGGATCCCGGGTTCCGCCTTCGGCGGCCCCAGGATGACGGAAGGTGCGATGGAAATGGATGTCGGGTTTCCTCGCTCCTCAAGGCGCGCCCATCCATGGGCGCTTTCCGCGTCGCTTGCGGCGGATCCCGAACTGCGAGGTTGCGTTGGGTGTAGGTGCGCGATACCGGCTTTGGTGAATGCTTAGCGGCGTTGCCGGTGTGTTCGCGGCCATGGGCCGCTCCTACAGCTCCAGCCTGATCTGCAGCGCAGGCGAGGCGGTGCGCTGGATGAACTCGCGCTGGATGTGGGCGTAGAGATCGCGCTGGCTGCCGAAGGGCAGGGCGTCGACGGCCTGGTCGAAATCGAGCCAGCGGTGCGCGTCGTGTTCGCCGTTGAGCACGAGCGTCTGCCCGGCATCGACCCAGGCCACGAAGGCCGGCACCAGCATGATGCAGTCCTCGCCGGGCAGGTAGAACTGCTCGCAGAAGCTGGTGGCGTGGAACGTGTCGGGGGTCAGGCCGGTTTCCTCGCCCAGTTCGCGCAGGGCCGTTTGCCAGCCGGCCTCGCCCGCTTCGACATGGCCGGCGACATAACTCCAGACACCCCGCAGGTACGGACCCGTGCGGCGCAGCAGCAGGGTTTCAACCTGCTTGCCCGCGCGGCGCAGCGGGACCACCGACACCATGGTGCAGCGTAGCGGCAGATCGCTCACGCCGTTTGCTTGCCGCTGGCGCAGTAGATGTCGTGCAGGGCCAGCATGATGCGCTGGGTCGGGCCACTGTCCAGCGCGT
>CBFGSA010000235.1:0-2316 GCA_965651365.1 uncultured Rhodanobacteraceae bacterium
CCTCGGTCTTGACCCGCTGCGAGAACACGAAGATGTACAGCAGCAGCCAGGCCAGTCCCGCCAGCACGAGCACGCAGGCGATGATGCCCAGAATCAGGCGGCGCTTGCCGTTGCCCTGGCTGCGGTCCTCGTCCTCGTGTTGCGGGGCATCGTCGGTGGTTTGTTGTTCACTCATGCGCGTCGGTTCCGGTCGCGGCTGAAACGGTAGGGTTCGGGTTCGCCGGGCTGCGATAGCCGCCGCCCAGGGCCTGGATCAGTTCGATGTCGGCCGACAGGGCGCGCGCGGCAAGCTGCACTGTGGCGTCGCGCTGCTGCAAAACGGCCAGGCGCGCCTTCAGCACCGGTGCCAGGCTGGTCAGGCCGCGCCGGTGCCGCGAATCGCTGCGTTGCACAAGCTTTTCCGTGGCGGCCAGTTGCTGCTCCTGTCCGGCACGCAAGTTCGCCAGTTGCTGCACGGTGAGAGTACGGGTTGCGACTTCGTGCGCAGCCGTCGCCACGCTGTCACGGTAGGCTGCAATCGCCTTGTCCAGTTGCGCCCGGCTGAGCCCGTGTCGCGCCTTGAGCAGGCCGCTCTCGAAAATCGGCAGGTGCAGGGCCGGGGTCAGGGCGAAGGTGCGGCTGGATGCCGTGAACAGCTTGTCCAGGTCAATGCTGGACAGGCCGGCCATTGCACTGAGACTGAGATCGGGCAGGAAGCTGGCGCGTGCCACATCGGTCTCGCGCAGTGCCGACTCCACCTGCCAGCGGCTGGCGGCGATATCCGGCCGCCGGGCAATGAGGTCGATGCGGGCATCGTCCGGCAGGCGGGTGTCCGGTTGCGGCAGCGGCTTGATTTCCAGCGTGCCAAGGGCCTCGGGGCTGGTGCCCAGCAGGGCGGCCAGGCTCGCGTGATGTACGGCGGCCATGCCGTCAAGCTGTGCGCGTTGCTGGCGGACGCTGGCCAGCGCCGCATCCGCCTGCAATACCGGATCAGACGGATCAACGCCGGCGCTGGCGCGCGCCACGGCAATCGAGCGCAGTTTCTTCTGTGCGCTTACGGCCTTGTTGGCCAGCGCCAGACGGGCCTGATCAGCCTGCCATGCAAAATAGGTCTCGGCCACCGCAGCCTGCATGGCGATCGTGGCAGCGGACGCGCTGGCGCGGGCCGCATTAGTCTGACCAATCGCGGCTTCGACGCTGGCGCGGTGCTTGCCCCACCAGTCGAAACTGTAGTTGAGCTGGGCGCCCAGATCGGCCTGGCTGTACCAGGTGAAGCCCAGGAAGCGCGCCGGAATCAGGCCGTGCTCGCTGAGCCGGTGGCGCGCCAGTTGGGCGCTGCCATTGACATGCACGCCATTGCTGGCGGCCGTGACGCGGGCCGCCTGTTCGGCTGCGGCCACTCGGCTGCGCGCCACGGCAAGCGAGGTCGACCCGGCCATGGCCTGCTGCATCATCCGGTCCAGTTGCGGATCGCCGAATCGCTCCCACCAGGCGCTGTCGGGCCACTTGGCGCCGGCCTGGTGTGGCAGTCCGGCCAGCGGCGCGCTGTTCTCGAGCTGCGGCGGCGAGACCCTGTCCGGAACGCCGGCGCAGGCGGACAGGAGCAGGGCGAGCGTCAGGGCAAAACCATTTTTGCGGCTCATGCCCTGGTCCCGTCGTCGGCTTCGCGCTGACTCACGTGATTGAGCAGCTTTTCCAGAATCACATCAAGCTGGCGCCGCTCGCGCTGGCTGAGCACCGAAAACAACTCGCTCACCCGCGGCGACAGTTGCGGCAGCAACTTGCGCACGAAGCGGCGTCCGGCTGGTGAAATGCGGATCAGGATGCGGCGGCGATCGGTCTGGCTGTGGCTGCGCGTGGCCAGACCGCGCGCGACCAGAGTGTCGGCAATGCGGGTCATGTTGGTGGGTTTCTGGGTCGCGAACTGGCACAGCTCACTCGGGAAAGCCTCACCGTCGTCGCTGCTGAACAGCACCACCAGTGTGCGAAAATCGCTCTCGCTCAACCCGTGGGGCCGCAGCACCAGGCTCAGCCGCTGGGTGATCAGGTCGCCGGCCACCATCAGCATGCGCGTCAGCACCACTTCCTGCTCGGGCAGGTCGGGCACCTTCCCCGCCACGCGATGGATCCCCGTGCGCATCGCCAACAACATTGATTCCAGTTCGGACATTGAGTTGCAGAATAGTTCAGTGATGAAGTAAATGGTAGCAGTGGGTGGTCGGTGGGATCAAGTCCGTTCGCTGCGCTCTCTGCGTGCAGAATGACGCAATTTCTTCCGGCGCTCCCGACTCGCGACGTAGGGTGCTGCTGAGCGTAGCGAAGCGCACCATCACACGC
>CBFGSA010000236.1:0-2249 GCA_965651365.1 uncultured Rhodanobacteraceae bacterium
GCTGTGCTTCCAGCAGCCGGATCTGCCCGTCGGCGTCATCGCGGCCCTGATGAAAGTCGAGGCCGCATTCGCCGATGGCGACCGCGGGATGTGCTGTCAGAAAATCATCCAGTACTTCGATATGCGCACTTTGGTGTTCGGACATGAACATGGGATGCATGCCGTAAGCCGGATGAATGTCGTCGTGGTTTGCAGCAAGCTCGGCCAGGCCGTCCCAGTGCCTGGCATCGACCGCGGGAACCACAATCGTTGTGATGCCAGCCTTGCGCGCACGCGCCATGACCTCATCACGGTCAGCGTCAAAGGCTGCCAGGTCAATATGGCAATGACTGTCGATCAGACAAATTGGCTCGTTGTGATTCATTCAAGTTTCGTTGTGAGCAGATTCATTTGACGCAAGTGATCATGATGGCGCATTGAAACGCAACCACACGGAGACGTCCATGATCAACACGACTGTTCGACAGACCCTCCTTGCGAGCGCCATGAGCGTTGCCGCGCTGTCACTGGGTGCTTGCGACCAGGCCGGTGCCGATGCGGCCCGCTATGCGCAGGTCACCGATGTGCAGCCGATTACCAAGACCATCAAGACGCCGCGACAGGATTGCAAGAACGTGACCGTGGTACACAAGGCCGAGCCGAAGGACAAGCACCAGATTGCCGGTACCGCCATTGGTGCCGTGGTGGGTGGCGCGGTCGGCAACCAGGTCGGTGGCGGTGACGGCAAGAAGCTGGCCACGGTGGCCGGCGCCGTCGCAGGTGGCTATGCCGGCAAGAAGATCGAGGAACACCAGCAGAACAAGAACATGGTCGAGAGTACCGAGCAGCGCTGCCAGACCGTGACTGACACCCACACCAAGGTCGTGGGCTACAAGGTTACCTACAGCTATGAGGGTGAAACCGGCCACGTGCGCATGGATCACAAACCCGGCGACCGCATTCAGGTCAAGGATGGCGTGGTGGCGGTGGGTGCCAACGGCTGACGTGCATGCACTCGTACAGGTCCCGTTTCAATTCAGCAAAGGAGCACGACATGAGCAAGATGACTGCAATCAGACGATTCGTTCCATTGGCCCTTGCGGCCGTTGCACTGGTGCTGGCCGGCTGTGCGTCAACCGGCTACAACAACGGCTATGGCAACCGTGGCGGCTACGGCAGCAGCGTGTGCCACATGTGCGGCACGGTGCAGAGTGTGCAGGCACGCTACGTGCGCGGCAGTGAACACTCGACCGCAATCGGTACCGTGATCGGCGCTGTGGTCGGCGCCGCTGTCGGCAACCAGGTCGGCAAGGGTGACGGGCGCAAGGCGGCTACCGTGGGTGGTGCCGTTGCCGGCGGCGCGATCGGTCACGAGATCGGCAAGCGCAAGGCCGGCGAGCAGCGCGTGTGGCGCATCGAGGTCAGGCTGGACGATGGCCGCTACGCCACGGTGACCCAGGACGATCCGCCGGATGTGCGCCGCGGCGATTACGTCGAGGTACGCAACAACCACGTGTACCGACGGTAGCTCCACGCACCTGCAGAGCAGGCCGGCTCCGTCGCTGCGTTTCTTGAGCCGGCCTGCAAAGCTGCGAGACTGTCGATGTCGGCCGACAAAACAGAAAAGCCACGGTCGCAAGGCCGTGGCTTTATTCTTCGCTTGCGCAACGGTTGTCAGTTCACCGCGTAGAACGAATGCTCTCCGATGGTGCGCAGCGGCCGTCCCTTGGCCCATTTGGGCGAAGCGGCGGCCAGCTTGACGAAGTGGTCGGCCTTGGGCACGACCACCACACGCTGTTTGGCTGGCAGCTTCCACATGCGCATCGACTCGCCGGCAATGCGCCAGGCCTTGTTCCATGCCTTGAGGTTTGTGATTTCAAAACTCTTGGGCGTGGTTGCGGGTGCGAACTGCCAGGGTGCAGTGACAATCTTGCACATGTCCTTGCCCCAGCGGCCCTTTTCCTGGCGGCGCAGCGCCACTTCGGCCACTGCGAACTGGCCGGCGACGGGCTCGCCACGCGCTTCCAGATAGATCGTGGTGGTCAGACAGGTCTGATTGGCAAGTGGTTGCGGCAACAGCGTGGTCGCTGCCCACAAGAGAAATCCGAGCGTCATTTTTGCAAACTCCCGAGAATCTGCGTCAGGCGGTGTTGCTGCCTGACGAATTCGCATGGCGCATGAAACATTGGTCCATGACAAAAGGTCGGTCGCGTGATGCTGGTGCGACCGCGCGGTTTGTAGTGGGCGACTTTGCGCCTTGGGTTTGCGAT
>CBFGSA010000237.1:0-2225 GCA_965651365.1 uncultured Rhodanobacteraceae bacterium
ACCGGCAGGGCCAGCAGAATCCAGGGCAGGTTGCGTTGTAAAATCAGGCCGGTCAGATTGGCCAGCAGGCCGATGCCGGGCAGCAGCACCAGCAGCCAGGCAATGAGGTGGTCCCGCCGGGTCGTGCTGGTCCGCCACGCGGCCGGGATCAGCAGCCAGGCCAGTGGATTGAACAGCAGCAGGTTGGCGTTGGCCCAGGCGGCCTGGTGTGCGGTCAGACACCACAGGCCCAGCATCAGCAGGCCGGCAAGGCCGGCCAGGATCAGCCATGTCGTGGCGAGTGTGGCGAATATGCGCCGTGCCCATCGGCGGCGCGATTTGCCCGTGAGCACCAGCAGCAGCGCGACGGCAAAGCCTGCGACAAGCAGCGGCGGACGCAGATCAGGCGGTTGTGCCGGGGGTGGCGTCAGCCGTGAGGGCGCCAGTTGCCGGTCGGATGCCACCAACGGTCGTGATGTGCCGTCGACGCCGGTGATTCGCACGCTGGCCAGCTCGCGCGACAGCACCATCGGCAGAAAACTCTCTTGCCAGGCATCGAGTGGCTGGTCGGCATAGCCGGACAGGCCCAGGTCCATGCCCAGCATCAGCCACGGCTGCGCGGCCATCAGGCGACCGGTCTGCTGGCGCCAGGTCATGCCGCCTGGCCGTGCCTTCAGTTGTTTCTCGATAGCGCCGCCCAGCACCCGATCCAGCGCATCGCGGACCTGGGTGGCACAGTTGGCGGTGTAGTAGTTGTAGTTGTACTGGGTGTTTTCCGGACGCAGGTTCCAGAGCAGGAAATCGCGCAACTGCGTGCGCTGGGCCGGGTCCAGTGCCAGCACCTGGCGCCGGATGCTGCGCCCTTCGCCGCGATACCAGGCGAGATCTTCGGCGGTACGCACGGCGTCCATGCGGTAGCGCATGCGGCCGCGGGCGAAATTGAGCAGAAAATTGTCCTGGTTGAAGTCGAACATGCCGTAGTTGAACGACACCGACTCGCCGCTTCCACGGTCACGGATCTCGATCGCATCGTGACCGAAGCGCTCCCAGTAGATCGCTCCCGGCCCGTAGGTCAGCAAGGCCACTTCCAGCTGCGCACCCGGTGCATCGCGCACCGCGGCGTGTGCCGAGCACAGACAAGCCAGCAGCACGAGCAGCACAGCCGCGGCAAGGCGGCTGAAGTGCAATCGTGGAGCATCGTCATCCCGGACGGAGCGCAGCGACGATCCGGGATCCACCCGTGGCTTCATGCTTTCAGGCACGCAAGTGGATTCCGGGTTCCGGCTGCGCCGGCCGCGGAATGACGTGCTTGACGTTTGCGGTTGCCTTGGGGCTGAATATCGTTTGCACAAATCCGGATGCCTGCACACGATTCTCCATTCCCCGTTCCCGGCTTCAAGCCTCAATCCCGGGCTGTGACACGAAACTGCTGCACGCGGCGGTCGTCGGCTTCGGTGACGTGGAACAGGTAGTCGCCGATGGCGATTTCCTCGCCGCGCTCGGGCAGGTGGCCAAAACCGTCGGTGACCAGGCCACCGATGGTGTCGAAGTCCTCGTCGGACAGATCGCTGTCGAAGTGCTCATTGAAGTCCTCGATCTCCGACAGGGCGCTGACCAGCCAGGTCTTGTCGGCGATCTCGCGGATCAGCACCGGCTCCTCGTCATCGTGCTCGTCGTCGATGTCGCCGACAATTTCCTCCAGCACATCCTCGATCGTCACCAGGCCGCCGACACCACCGTATTCGTCGATCACGATGGCCATGTGGTTGTGGCTGAGCTTGAACTCGGCCAGCAACACATTCAGCGGCATGGATTCGGGAATGAGCACGGCCGGGCGCAGCATTTCGCGCAGATTGCAGGCGCCGCCGTTGGCGAAACATTTCAGCAGATCCTTGGCCAGCAGGATGCCGAGGATCGAGTCGCGATTGTCTTCGTTATGGACGGGAAAGCGCGAATGGCCCGATTCGATGACCGTTTCGAGAATGGTCTTGAGCGGCGCATCGACAGCCAGTGCGACCATCTGCGAGCGCGCGACCATCACGTCGTCCACCTTCAGTTCGGTGACGCGGATGGCGCCCTCGAGCATGGACAGGGTGTCGTTGTCGAGCAGGCCGTTTTCCCGTGCCGAGCGCAGCTCGGACACCAGATCGTCACGGTTGCGGGGTTCGCCGGTAAGCATGTGGCCCAGTCGTCCCCACCAGGATCGGTGGACCGGGCCGTTGGTACTTTGGTCTTCGCTCATTGCG
>CBFGSA010000238.1:0-2204 GCA_965651365.1 uncultured Rhodanobacteraceae bacterium
TGTCAAGCGACACCCAGTTTCACGCATTAAGGCGACATCCAGATTTACGCACCTGTGGGTGGGCCATGCGTCACCGCTCGCGGGCAGCGAGGGCGTTCTCCAAATCCCTGAGCCGATAGCTGCGGCCCTTGATGTTGATGACGTGGGCGTTGTGCAGCAGCCGATCGAGAATGGCCGTGGTCAGGGCCTCATCACCGGCCAGCAGTTCGGTCCACTCCCGTACGCTCTTGTTGGTGGTGATGAGGATCGACCCGCGGCCGTAGCGATAGCTGACCAGCCGGAAGAAGAGGCTGGCTTCCTCGCGATTCATCGGCTCGAACCCCAACTCGTCGATCACCAGCAGCGAGGTGCTCAGGTACTTCTTGCGGCGCAACCGGTTCGGCGGTGTCCCGGCATCGGCGCGCAGCGCCATCAACAGCTCGTCAAAGCGATAGAACTGCACCGAGAAACCGCACTCGATGGCTTTGACCCCAAGACCAACGGCCAAGTGGGTTTTGCCTACCCCCGGCGGCCCTTGAATCAGCAGTGTTTCGCTGGCGCGTATCCAGGCCCCGGTCGCCAGGGTGTCGATGCGCGATCGCTCGACCGAGGGCTGGAAGGCGAAGTCGAAGTCCGCCAGCGTCATACCAGTGGGCAGGTTCGAGAGCCTCAGGCTCGTGCGCACACGACGCTGATCACGCTCGTCCAATTCCGCGCGCAGCAACTGATCCAGGAAGCCATGCGCGCTGGTGGTGTGTTTGACAGCCTCGCTCAGCAGGTGCTCCAGCGCCGCGGCAGCATGGATCAGTCCCAGCGTTTCGAGCCGCTCGCGACTGCGATCGATCTGCAATGTCGGCCGGGCGCTCATCGGGCCACCTCGGCCAAGGCCGCGTACAGGTCAGTGGGGCGCTGGGCCACCGGCAGATCGGCGATCCTCTGCAAGCGCTGTGATAGCCGCCCCATCGGCGTTGGTGGCACCACCCGATCGGTCGCCGGCCCCTGGTAATGCGCCGGATCGATCATCACCCGCTGCGCACTGTGCCTTGGGTGTTCGGCGATGACCCGCAGGTCGCAGAGAATCTGGACCGTATGGGCGGTACCGCGCACCTCCACAGAGCGGCCGAGCCAGGCGAAGGGGACTGAATACTGCCGCCCCTCGAAGCTCACCAGGCAATCATCGCCGACCGAGCGGGAGGCGATGCGATCGAACGGCTCGGGCAGTATCGGCAACTCGCCCAACTGCCCCCGCTCGGCCTGCCAGGCCGCCTCCACGCTGGTACCGGTGGCTGGGCACCGGCGGCGTTTGGCCGCGCTCTCCAAGGTCCGATCGCTCCAGGCTTGCAGGGCCTGCAGATCGCGCCACTCCCCGCCGCTGGGGTCGGCCACACCGCGCTGGGTGCGCACGTGGCGTTCCACTTTGCCTTTGTGCTGCGGTGAGCGCGGCAGGCACGGGTCGATGTGAAAGCGCAGCATCGTGGCATAGCGGCGATAGGCGGCATTGATCTGGCCCCAGGGGCCTGCACCACGGACCACGGCCGTCTTGGTGTTGTCCACCCGGATAACCGCCGGTACCCCGCCAAGGCGCTCGAAGGCGCGGTTATGGCACCACAACCAGCTCAACTGATCCTGGCGCTCGGCCCAGATCACCGCCGATTGACGCGAGTGCGACAGGACCATGTGGAAGGCATTGAGCGTCTTGAGCTCATCGCCGACCAGAACGTTGGGGAACACCGCCCAGTCCACCTGAGCCTGCGCCCCCGGCGGCGTCTCGATCCGCCGTCGGGCACGCCGCCGGGGGGCGGGAAACCGCTCGGCCACATAACGCTGCACCGAGCGAAGGCTACCGGGGTAGTCGTGCTCGCCGATCAGCCAGTCATGCAACTGGGCCAGATTCACCGCCTCGCCGCCGTACTGGCTCATCCAGTACGCGATCGGCTCGGCAAACCCGCTGGCCAGACGCCTTTGGCGAGCCCGACCGTCCGCCTCATGCTCAGCCAACCGGCGCAAGTGGTAGCGCACCGTCCCTTCGCTCAATTGAAGCTGACGGCCTATCGCCCGGTTGGCAACACCCTTGCGGGCCAAGGTCTTGATCGTCATCCGTACCTCCAGATCGCTCATCTGTCAGCCGGCTCCCTGAGGTGACCCCCAAAGCCGACATCCTGAACCAACCAAGGGTGCGTAAAACTGGCTGTCGCCTTAGCTTCAAATTACGGTGTCGCTCTACA
>CBFGSA010000239.1:0-2202 GCA_965651365.1 uncultured Rhodanobacteraceae bacterium
GTCAACGACGTGATTGGCAGCGGGATCTATCTGCTGCCGGCGGCCGCGGCGGCGCTGCTCGGGCCCATCAGCCTGTGGGCGGTGCTGCTGGCCGGGCTTGCGGTCGCCCTGCTGGTGCTGAGCTATGCCCAGGCCGCCAGCTATTTCGACCAGGCTGGCGGCAGCTATCTCTACGCGCGCGAAGCCTTCGGTCCGCTGGTCGGCTTCGAGGTCGGCTGGATGCTGCTGCTGACGCGTATTGCCAGTGCGGCCGCGCTCAGCAATGGTCTGGCTGACGCGGTGACCCATTTCTGGCCGGCCGCGGCCGGTGGCGGCGTGCGCTTGCTGATTGTCGCCGGCTCACTGGTGGCGCTGACCGCGATCAATGTGGTCGGGGTGCGCTCGGCAGCACGCACCGGGGTGGCGCTGGCGATTGCCAAGTTCGTGCCGCTCGTGCTGTTCATCGTCATTGGCGCCTTCTTTGTCGACCTGGCGCAGGCCGCGCCGCTGGCCGGCGGGAGCATTCCGCTGGGCAACCTGGCCAAGGGTGCCCTGCTGCTGCTGTTCGCCTACGCCGGCTTCGAGAACATGCCGGCGGCGGCTGCCGAATACCGCAATCCGAAGCGCGATGTGCCGTTCGCGATGCTGGCCATGATCGTGATCGTCACCCTGACCTATGTGGCAGTGCAATGGGTTGCGCTGGGCACGCTGCCCAATCTGGCCGAATCGGCCACGCCGCTGGCCGATGCCTCGGCCCGCTTCGGTGGCATGTGGCTGGCGCTGGTGCTGACGGTGGGCGCGGCGGTATCGATTCTGGGCACCAACAGCAATACCATCATGTTCGGGCCGCGCTACCTGCTGGCGCTGGCCGATGATGGCGTGGGGCCAGCCGCGCTGCGCCGCATCCACCCGCGCTTCCGCACGCCCGCGGTCGCCATTGTCACGGTGGGCGTGCTGTCGCTGATTCTGGCCCTGTCCGGTTCGTTCGTGCAGCTGGCGCTGTTGTCGGTGGTGGCGCGTCTGGTCGGATACCTTGCCACCACGCTGGCGGTACTGGCGCTGCGCAAACGCCACGGCCACCGCGACAGCGCGCTCAAGCTGCCCGGTGGCCCGACCATCCCGATCGCCGCCACGCTGCTGTCGCTGGGCCTGCTGGCCAGCGCCGGTGTGGTCAACCTCGTGGCCGCGGTGATCGCGCTGGTGATCGGCGCACTGATCTACCGCTTCTGGCGGCGACCGGCGTGAAGTCGGAGAATCCCTGATTCAATCAGCGCGTCCTGCGCCAGCGCATCGTGGATAATGCGCCTGGCCGATCGCGCGCCCCGGGATCAATGCGAGGAATTGCAAGACCCCGAGGTCTGGCTCGTCGATTCTCCATTCCCGATTCCCCATTCCCGGCGTCATGCCCGAACTGCCTGAAGTCGAAACCACCCGCCGCGGCATTGCGCCGCATCTGGAAGGCCACCGCATCGAGCGCGTGGTGTTGCGCCGGCTGGACCTGCGCTGGCCGATTCCGGAACAGATTCGCAGCCAGCTACCCGGCCAGCATATCGACACGGTGGCACGGCGCGCCAAGTATCTGCTTGTGGGCACCGCTGCAGGGACCGCGCTGATTCATCTGGGCATGTCCGGCAGCCTGCGCCTGGTTCCCGCCGACACTTTGCCCGGCAAATTGCCCGGCAAACACGATCATTTCGACTTTCAACTCGATTCCGGCAAGCTGCTGCGCCTCACTGATCCGCGCCGCTTCGGCAGCCTGCTGTGGCAGGCATGCGGCGAAGTGCATCCGCTGCTGGCCGGCCTCGGCCCGGAACCGCTCGGCCCGGACTTCGACGGCGACCACCTGTGGCGCGGCTCGCGCGGGCGCCGCGGCGCGGTGAAGAACTTCATCATGGACGGGCACGTCGTGGTCGGTGTCGGCAACATCTATGCCAGCGAAGCCCTGTTCGCGGCCGGCATCGATCCGCACCGCTCCGCCGGGCGGATTTCCCGCCAGCGCTACGCCCGGCTGGCAGACGCCGTCCGGCGCATTCTGGCGTACGCGATCCGCCGCGGCGGCACCACCTTGCGCGACTTCATAAGCCCCGACGGCATGCCCGGCTACTTCGAGCAGGAGCTGATGGTCTACGGCCGCGCCAACCAGCCCTGCAAACACTGCGGCACGGCCATCCGCAGTGCCATCATCGGCCAGCGCAACACCTTCTGGTGCCCGCGCTGCCAGCG
>CBFGSA010000240.1:0-2154 GCA_965651365.1 uncultured Rhodanobacteraceae bacterium
CGGGTTCTGCGCTTCGCGCAGCCCCAGGATGACGGGGCTGGGTGGATCCCGGGTTTCCTCGCTCCTCAAAACGCAGCCATCCATGGCTGCTCCCCGCGTCTCGCTGCGCTCGGCCCCGGGATGACGCACACTGTTCGCCTACTTTTTGAGAATCACCACCACGCGCCGGTTCTGCGCCCGGCCCGAGGCCGTGTCGTTGCTGGCCACCGGGTTGGCTTCGCCGTGGCCCGTGACCTGGATGCGCGCGGTCTTGACGCCGGCAGCAACCAGCGCATCACGCACCGATTCGGCGCGCTGGCGCGACAGTTCCTGGTTGCGCTGGGCGCTGCCACTGGAATCGGTGTAGCCCTCGATCAGCACCGGCCTGGCAGGACTGGACTGGACGAACTGCACCAGCTTGCCAAGGTGACGGCTTGCCGCGGGCTCCAGACTGGCCTGGCCGGGTGCGAAAGCGACATCACCCAGCGTCATCTGCATGCCCTTGGGTCCCGACTTGGCGGTGAGGTTCTGCATGCTGGCACGCAGCGCCCGGGCCGCAGCCTCGGCCAGTTCGGCCTGCTTGCGCGACAAGGCCGCGGCCCTGGATTGGGACTCGGCCAGTTTTTTGGCCTGGGCGGCTTCGGCGCGCGCCTGCTCGGCCTGCTCGGCGTAGGTCTGGCCCTGCTGCTGCAGGCGCTGGGCCTCTTCCTGGGCAGCCAGGTTCTCGATCCGCTGGCGCTCCAGCTCGCGGCGCACGCGGTCGGCTTCCAGCCGGGTGGCTTCGAGCGCGATCTGATCGTGCTCATGCTGCAACTGGGTGTACTTGTGCCGCGCATCTTCCAGTTGCGCCGCAGCATAGGCCAGATCCACGCGGCGCTCGGCCAGATACAGCCAGTGCGCACGCTGCTTGCGCCCGGCCTGGTGCAACTGTTGCAGCGTGTCGCGGGCGCGGGCGCGCTCGGCCTGGGCATACTGGCCCAGCACCGGATCACCAGCCAGATGGTCGAGACTGGCGGCCAGGCGCTGGTAGTCGAGATCGGGCTTGGCGGCCATCGCAGGCGCAGCGCTCGCCACCAGCAAGGCCAGCATGGCCGTCTTGAGCCGTGATTTGACACGCAGGTTCATGCGTCACCCCCGTGTTCAGTGCTGCCCATCTGGCCTTTGGCGGCATCCAGGCGCTGGCGGGCCTTCTGGTTCTCGGCGCTCTGCGTCTTGATTTTTTCGCGCACGCTGGCCAGCTCCGACTTGACCCGCGCCAGGCTGCTGTTGGCCTGCGATTCCTCGGCCAGTTGCGCGGCCTCGTCGTAGTCCTTCTGGCCCATGGCCGACTGCGCCAGATCCAGCTTCTTGGTGGCAAAACCCAGTTCCAGCGGCGCGTAGTCGGCTGCGCCGGCCTGCTGCGCCTGGTCCAGTGCCTGGACCGCCTGATCCATCAATCCGGTTGGCGGCGGCGTGGTCGCGCAGCTTGCCAGCAAGACCGGCAGCAGGGCCAGCAGCGGCAGACGGCAGCCAGATCGGGCAAATAACGGGTGTTTACGTGGCATGGGTCGCGTTCTCGACGTGCAAAAAGGGTTATTGTGGCCGGGTCGGGCATGGTGCATGATTTGCTGACACCATGCCACATTGAAACACAAGGGGCAGCAAGATCATGGATATTGGCTATTTTCTCAAGCTGATGATGGACAAGGGCGCCTCGGACATGTTCCTGTCCACCGGCGCGCCCGTCAACATCAAGGTCGAGGGCAAGTTGTATCCGCTCGGCAACACCGGCCTGCCCAGCGGCATGGTGAAAAAGATCGCCTATTCGCTGATGGACGAGGGCCAGGTGCCGCAGTTCGAGCGCGATCTGGAACTGAACATGGCCATCGCGGTCAAGGACGCCGGCCGCTTCCGCATCAACGTGTTCAAGCAGCGCGGCGAGGTCGGCATGGTGATCCGCGCCATCAAGAGCGACATCCCGTCGATCGAGCAGCTGCGTCTGCCCGCGATCTTCAAGGATCTGATCATGGAGCCGCGTGGCCTGATCCTGCTGGTCGGTGCCACCGGCTCGGGCAAGTCGACCACGCTGGCGGCGATGATCGACCACCGCAACAAGAACCAGTCCGGGCACATCCTCACCATCGAGGACCCGATCGAATACCTGCACCGGCACAAGAAGTCGATCGTCAACCAGCG
>CBFGSA010000241.1:0-2138 GCA_965651365.1 uncultured Rhodanobacteraceae bacterium
ATTCGGGTGCCCTTGTAGCTCATTTCCATGGCCATGGGCGTGCCGCCGGTATTGCCGTTCATCGTCATGTGACCGCGGTAGTGGTCGTCGTCGATCTTTTCCGCCCAGCCTTCGCCGGTCATCTGCATGCCTTTCTGGTCGCACACGACCTTGTAGCTGACCTTCTGGCCCGATTTTTCAAACTGCTCGATCTTGCAATCGCCGTTCTTCATGGGCGGGGCCTGCTTTTCCGGGTTGGCCGGACCGCAGACCTTGGTGGTGTAGCCGGGCATGGTCATGCTCATCGGCTGGGTCATCGACATGTCAACCGTGACCGACCACTGGACGCTCCTGTCCTCGGTGGCGTGCACGGCGGGAATCGCCATGGCTGCGAGCAAAACGCCGGATGCAACAAGGGTGCGCAACATAGGTCGAACTCCAACAAAGGTGTGGATTCGCATCATGCCATATCCGGCAAAACTATCAATTGGGCCGTTCAGCAAGGATAATGGCAGGCTTTTCCGGCCCGTCGAGCGTTGTCGCCTGTCATGAACGAATTTTTCCATCGCCTGCCCGAGTTTGTGGGCAATCATCTGTGGATGTGCCTGCTGTTCATCGTCCTGATCGCTTTCCTGATCTACACCGAGATCGCGCGCTTGCGCCGCGGCTTCAAGGAACTGACGCCGGCCACGCTGACCCAGCTCATCAACCGCGACAACGCGATGGTGTTCGATCTGTCGCCGCGCAAGGATTTCGACAAGGGCCATGTGCCCGGCGCCAGGCACGTGGACATGGACCAGTTTGATCCGGAAAGCGACAAGCTGAAAAAGATCCGCGACCGGCCGATCGTGGTGGTGTGCAAATCCGGCACGACCTCGGCCAGGGCCGCGGCCCGTCTGCGCAAGGCCGGCTTCAGCCGGGTACACACTCTGGGCGGCGGCGTCGACGCCTGGCGCCGCGCCGATCTGCCGCTGGCCAAAGACTGAGATCAGGGCTCGCGCAAGAGCGGCCCATGGCCCAATGGCACTTGGTTGAGCGTTGAACAGGGATTCTCGTCATCCTGGGGCCGCCGCAGGCGGAACCCGGGATCCATTCTCGAACAATCATGAAATTACGGCAGTGTTCAGGGCTCCCGTCAAGATCAAAATGGATTTACTCGCGTCATCCTGACGCTCGCCCTCCGGGCCATCGGCTCCGCCGATGTTCGCTTTCGGCAGTCCTGCCTCAGCGTCCGGATCACCGCTGCGCGGCGTCCAGGATGACGAGCGTGGCGCTGACCAAGCGCCATTGGGCCATGGGCCGTGCCTGCGGGCAACATGATTCCCCGGGCGCAGCAAAGCCTTGCAAGCTCAGTCCGATGTCGTCGGCTTTTCGCGTGAGCGCAGCAGCAATTGCGAGGCCAGCACGCCGGCTTCGTACAGCGCGTACATCGGCAGCGCGAGCATGATCTGGGACAGCACGTCCGGCGGGGTCAGGATGGCGGCGACGACGAAGCAGCCGACCAGTACGTAGCCGCGCGCCGAGCGCAGTTTTTTCACATCGACCACACCGATCGCGGCCAGCACCACCACGGCCACCGGCACCTCGAAGCACAGGCCGAAGGCGAACAGCAGCATCAGCACGAAGCTCAGGTAGTGGCTGATGTCGGTCATCATTTCCACGCCCCGGGGCACGATCATGGTGAGGAAGCGGAACACGTTGGGCAGCACCAGGAAATAGGCGAAGGCACAACCGGCGAAGAACAGGCCCACGGCGGCCACCAGCAGCGGCCGCGCCAGGCGCTTTTCATGCCGATACAGGCCGGGGCTGACGAAGGCCCACAACTGGTACAGCACCACCGGCATCGCCAGCAGCAGCGCCAGCATCGCGGCCAGCTTCAATGGCGTCAGGAACGGGCTGGCAACCTCGATCGCGATCATGTGCGCGCCGACCGGCAGCTTCTCGATCAGAGGTTCGGCAATCAGCGTGTACAGACGGTTGGCGAAGGGCACCAGGGCCAGCAGCAGCACGATGAAGGCCAGCACCGATTTCAGCAGCCGCGAACGCAGCTCCAGCAGGTGCGAGATCAGGCCCTGCTCGCGATCCTCAACACCGTTCTGGCCGGTATCCGGCTCAGTGGCGGTCATGCCGCGACTCCTGGCTGGTGTCGGACGCGGAGG
>CBFGSA010000242.1:0-2106 GCA_965651365.1 uncultured Rhodanobacteraceae bacterium
GGGTTTGGGTGGGGATGGGTTTCGGGTATGCCATCAATTCACAAAGCAATACACGCCTCAGTCATCCGGCAGCACACCACTTTCCACCGCGGTGCGGTACAGCTCGACCTCGTTGCGCACGCCCAGCTTCTCCATCACCGCAGCCCGGTGCACATAGGCCGTCTTGAGCCCGATCCCGAGCTCGGCCGCAATCTGCTTCGGCACCAGCCCCCGCGCCAGCAGTGAAAACACGTCATGTTCACGCTCGGACAACTGCGCCAGAAGATCGGGCTTGCGGCGTGGCCGGCGGGCGGCCAGGTCGGAGCTGAGGTAGACGTTGCCGGCCAGCACCGAACGGATCGCCGTCACCAGCTCGTCGGCCGCCGAACCCTTGCTGACATAGCCATCCGCGCCGCGGGCCAAAGCCTCGGACAGGTAGGGCTCGCCCTCGTGCATGCTGAGCACGATCACCCGCAGTTCGGGATGGCGATTGCGCAACTGGGCAATGCGCGACAGGCCACCGCCATCGGGCAGGGACAGATCCAGCACCAGCAGATCCGGTTCCAGCGAATCCAGCGCGGCTTCCATCTCGAACAGCGAGCCGCATTCGGCAATGATGCCAAGATCGCGCTCGCGCTCGATCAGGGCGCGAAAGCCTTCGCGCACAATGGCGTGATCGTCGACCAGAATGATTCGGTGCATGCCACCACTCTAGCTGCTGGCCTGCGCCTGTCGATAGGAAAATTTGCAGCCTTGCCAGACAAGAGGGGCTGGCCCGAACCAGCCCGGTCCGGGCCTACTCGAAGCCGTTGGAAAAAATGGCGTCGGGCAGCGCCACCAATTCCACCGAACCGATATCGCAGTTGGATCCGGTGGGCCGCGTCACGCCGCGTTGATCTTGCGAAGGCGCACCGGCACAGATGCCGGCATCCACTGCCGAATCACCCGCCGTTGGCAGCATGGTCTGGGTCAGTCCGCCATGGTCGGCCAGCGGCCCCAGTCCGGGGTCGGCCTGTACATTGAAGCCACCGTACGTGTAGGCCGTGCTGGAGGCACCCGTTTCATAGGCAATGCCGGCGTCACCGCCCTCGACCACGCTGTAGTCGATGCTCAGGTCGGTCGAGGCGAAATTGGTGTCCCGGATGTAGATGTCCGACCCGCCGGAGCCTGCGGTATTGCCCCACATGATCACGTTTTTCAGGGACGCCGTGACCAGACCGCTGGCATATGCGGTGTTGAACATGGCACCGCCGGTCTGGCCCGCGCTGTTGCCGCTGAAGGTGACGTTGGTCAGCTTGATATCCATGTCGCCGCCATTCTCGCCATAGTTCATGATCGCGCCACCCTTGGCATTGGCGTGATTGTTGCTGAAGGTGACATTGCGCAAGGTGGCGTGAGACTTGCCCGCCACGCTCGAGGTGTCCTTGGTGCCGGTGTTGTACATGCCGCCACCGGTTTGCGCCAGATTGTTGCTGAAGGTCACATTCATAAGCGTCGGGCTGCTCTCGCCGCCGTAACCGTAGTTGAGCATGCCCCCGCCCTGGTAGAACGCATCGTTGGAGTCGAAGGTGACGTTGGTCAGGCTGGGGTTGCTGCGGCCGCTTCCGTGCGCATCGTTGAACATGCCACCGCCGTAGTAGCCGGAACTGTTGCCGAAAAAGGCCACATCGCTCAGGATCGCACTGGCCACACCGCCGCTGGCACCGTTGGAAAAAATCGCACCACCCTGCTGGTCGGCATAGTTCCCCACGAAGATCACGTGGCTGAGCTGGGGCGAGGACTCGCCGCCCTGTCCGCCATTGAGATACAGCGCGCCACCATACTTGGACGCATTGCCGGAAAACACCAGATTGCGCAGGGTCGGACTGCAGCGATTGCCGCTGCTCACGCCAAAGCAGATCAGACCACCACCAAAACCGCCAATGGCACGACCATCGCCACCGGTGATGGTGAAGCCATCAATGACGGTGGAACCGTCAATCGGGTCGGTCGGGGTTCCCGACAACTGCAGGACATTGTGGCTGTTGCTGCCCCGGATGTCCTGATAGCTTTCACTGACAAAATTGCCGTCCGAGTTGAGATCATCATTGTCCTTGTCGCCGGACAGCACGGTCGGGTGCGCCAGCC
>CBFGSA010000243.1:0-2095 GCA_965651365.1 uncultured Rhodanobacteraceae bacterium
TGGCCAGCCTGCTGCTGCGCCGCGGCAAGCATGAGGACGCGGCTGCGCTGTTGCCAAGGATTCTCGCCCACAGCCCCGAGCTGGACGGCGTGCCAGGAATCACCCTGCGCCTGGCGCACCGCGATGCCGCTCAACTGGCACTGGATCGGCATCAGCTCGATGCGGCCCACCAGCACCTGGCCACCGCCCGCCGCGGCCTGCCCGCCCACGGTCCCGACTTTCCCGACCAGGTACGCCTGGGCCTCCTGGCCGGCGACATCGCCCAGGCCTCGGGACAGATCAGCGCAGCGCACCAGGAATGGCAAGTCGCCGCGCAACTGGCGCGGCAAACGCTGGGCCCGCTCAGTCCGCTGAGCCAGGCCGCCGCACGCCGCTTGCAGACGCCAATGTAGGGTGGGCTGGCTTCATCTGCCCACCGCGGCGCGACGGTCGCAAGCCGCGTGGGCATGCACGCTTTGCCCACCCTGCGAACTCCATTCAGAACTTCATCAACGCCAGTCTGGCCAGCTCCTCGACCTGCTTGACGGCCTTTTCATCGGCAGCATGGTTGCGGTTGATTACCAGCACCTTGCGTCGGGACAACAAGTGCAACTGGAAATAGCCATCGGATTTGGCCAGCGTGGCGGCTTCGCCCAGTCCCGCCACATATGCTGCCGCCGCCAGGAATGGCTTCGGCCATCAAAACAGGGGTTCGAAACCGTCGTGGAAGATTTCATCGCCGACCAGCAGCCGCGCGACCGCCATGTCGGTGTTGCCGTTGCTGTTGCGCTGACTCGATCCGGACACGACCAGTCGGCCACCGCCATCCATCGCCGCGGCCAGCGCGTGGTCGTCACCGAGATCCTGGGCGTAGTCGTAGTAGACTGCCTGATGGCCGTTCAGGCCGAAGCCGGTGTCCACGCTGCCGTCTGCTTTCAGACGGGTCAGCAACATGTCGTCGTTGCCGTGGGCCTGACTGTAGCCGTACCCGACGGCCAGCACGCTGGGTGCCTGCGCATAGCTGTAGGCCGAGCCGGCCGGGGGCTGCAGCACCAGTGCGGTCAGGTGCTGTGCCTCGTAGTCCGGGTCGATGTTGACCAGTTCGTCGCCAGACGGGGAATTGAAGCTGGTGTCGAGTGTGCCGTCATCGGCAACTGCCGCAATCACGCCAATCGTTGTGGTTCCGAGGTAACAGGCGGTGCCACCAAGGTAGATGCGCCGACCGCCCAGAACCGGCTCGCTGAGCGCGATCGCGGAGGCCCCCTGGTGGCAGTGGTAGCCGGTTACGTCGAACACCGACTGGCCGGGCTGGGCGCTGAAGCCGCTCTGCGGCAGATTGCCGAAACCGGTTTCCGGCACGCCCGCGGCGCTGAAGCGCACCAGCCCGAATTCGTCGCTCTGGGCATCCTTGCGCACCCGGCCGGTGAGCAGCACCTTGCCATCGGACTGCACGGCGATGGCGGTGCCAATGTCCGCGTCGTCGCCGCCCTGGTCGAAGCTGATGTCCAGCTTGCCCTGATTGCCGAAGTTGGCATCGGGCACGCCGACTGGCGTCAGCTTCACGACCGCGAAGTCGAAGTTCTGGATGGTCGGGCCACCGATCGAATATTCCCGCCGCACGTCGCCGCCAAGGTAGATGCTGCCGTCACACCGGCCAGGGCGATGGCATTGGCTTCCGCAAAGCCGTAGCCGAAGCCGACACGAATTTTGCCGGAGGTGCCGAAGTTGTAGTCGATAGCGCCGTTGGCGTTGAAACGGAAGGCCAGAAAGGTGCGGCCCAGCGAATCATTGGACGCGTAATAACCACCCACGACAATCTTGCCGTCGGGCTGGATCGTCAGCGCGCGGATCACGATCTGGTCGGGCGAAGCATGGAAATCGATCTTGCCGTCGTCGGCAAAGCTGGTGTCCAGGCTGCCATCGGGCAGCAGGCGTATCAGGCCGAGGTGGTGCGTACCGAAGTTGTCGGTCAGCGTGCCGGCGACCAAGATCCTGCCGTCCGACTGCACCGCCACGGCATTGCCGTAGTCGAACTCCTCCATGTCGATCAGCATCTTGCCGTCACCGGAAAAATGCGGGTCGAGCTGGCCCTCGACGTTGGTGGCCCAGGTCAGCG
>CBFGSA010000244.1:0-2079 GCA_965651365.1 uncultured Rhodanobacteraceae bacterium
CGGGCGGCCAGCCGGTTCAGCGGCGGCACCCACATGCCGGCCGAGCTGGTGAAGTCACTGGATGCCACCGAATTTCTTGGCTACGACCGGCTTGAAGCGAGTGATCTGGAAGTCGTGGCGATCGTCCGTGGCGGCGTCAGTGTGCCGCGCCTGGCCGATGGCGAATCAGGCATCGTGCTGCTGACCAGGACCCCGTTCTATGCCGAGTCCGGCGGCCAGGTCGGCGATCAGGGCGTACTGGCCGGCAGCGCCGGCAACCTGCTTGTCGAGGATACGCGCAAGCTGGCGGGGTCTTTCCACGGTCACGTCGGCACATGGCGCGGCGATGCGCCGCTGGCGCTTGGCGACCGGGTGGCGGCCAAGGTTGATGCCGGGCGCCGTCAGGCCACGGTGCTCAATCACACGGCAACCCATCTGTTGCATGCCGCCCTGCGTTCGGTGCTGGGCACACACGTGTCCCAGAAGGGCTCGCTGGTCGCGCCCGACCGCCTGCGTTTCGACTTTTCCCACGACAAGCCCCTGACACCCGAGCAATTGCACCGCATCGAAACCTTGGTCAATGACCAGATTCGCGCCAACCATGCCGGTGACATCCGTCACATGAGCTATGACGACGCGATCGAGTTCGGGGCGCTGGCGCTGTTCGGCGAGAAATACGGTGATCAGGTCCGGGTGCTCAAACTGGGCGATTTCTCCACCGAGCTGTGTGGCGGCACCCACGTCGAGCATACGGGTGACATCGGACTGTTCAAGATCACCAGCGAGTCGGGTGTGGCCTCGGGCGTGCGCCGCATCGAGGCCCTGACCGGCGCCGGTGCGCTGGCGCATGTGGCCAACGAGGAGCAGCGTCTGCACGCCGCGGCCTCGATGCTGTCAGCCAGCCCGGATGAAGTCGTCGACAAGCTGGCCCAGGTGCTGGAAAGACAAAAGGCGCTGGAGCGCGAACTGGACACCCTGCGCAGCAAGGCAGCGGGCTCGGCCGTGGCCGACCTGGCCGGCAGTGCGAAAGACATCAACGGCATCGCGCTGCTTGCCGCGCGCGTCGATGGACTCAACGGCAAGGCCTTGCGTGAAAGTCTGGACAATCTGAAGCAGAAACTGTCCGACAGCATCATCGTGCTGGCCAGCGGACAGGGCGGCAAAGCGAGCCTGGTCGCTGGCGTGCAGGGCCGGGCTCTCAAGCACATCAAGGCCGGTGACGTGGTGTCTCATGTCGCTGCAGCGATCAACGGCAAGGGCGGCGGTCGATCGGACATGGCCCAGGGCGGGGGCGAGGACTCGCCGGTGCTGGATCAGGCATTGAACGCACTGGATGAATGGGTGGCTGGAAGGCTGAGATGAGACCTGCCAGAGCGGGACCATGACGATCGGCCGTTGCCAACGGCAGCGCGCTTGTTTACTATGCTGGCTTGCTTTCGGGGCTTGATACATCGATGCCCGGAAATTGAATGTTTTGTTCAGGCTGTTGGGTTACTATCCAGCCAACAGTGGATGAGTTTGGGGGAATCGCTGGAAATTTTTTCGGCACGGCGTTAGGGGTAGCGCTTGTGCCGGACAGCAGCCCCCGGGCTGTAGCGTAGCGATCAGGAGATGCAACATGCTAATTTTGACCCGCAGGGTCGGTGAAACGCTGATGATCGGTGACGAAGTGACGGTTACCGTACTTGGCGCAAAGGGCAATCAGGTGCGCCTGGGTATCAATGCGCCCAGAGATGTCGCCGTGCACCGCGAGGAAATCTACCAGCGTATCCAGGCCGAGCAGGCTGAAGGTGCCAGCGGTGATGCCGGTGCTGCACCCGATGACAAGCCCGATAGCGGGCAGTAGGGGTTTACGCCCGGCAGCAGTCCCGCTATTCTTGCTGCCCTTCGGCTGCGCCAATGGACGCAGCAACCCATTTCCCGGAGAGATGCCCGAGTGGCTGAAGGGGCTCCCCTGCTAAGGGAGTAGAGGGTTTATAGCCTTCTCGAGGGTTCGAATCCCTCTCTCTCCGCCAGATACGCGAGCGCCCCCGTAGGGGGCGTTCGCGTATCTGGCGGAGAGAGAGGTTAAGCAGAGCCCTCTGTTCGACAAATTTGTCT
>CBFGSA010000245.1:0-2052 GCA_965651365.1 uncultured Rhodanobacteraceae bacterium
AGGCTCTGGCCGATATCAACCGGGCCGTGGCCATCCGGCGCGACTTGTTTGGCGAGAAGCACTACCTGATGGTGCAGACTCTGGGCTTCAGGTCGATTGCTCTGACCGAATTGGGGCGCTATGACGAGGCCATCGCCGCAGCCCGCAAGGCGCTGGCCATCGAGCGCGATTTGCCCGGTGGTGGCCACACGCGCCAAACGGCATTGCAACTCCAGGCGCTGGGCGGCGCGCAACTGCGAGCGGAGAAGCTGGAAGCGGCACGCGACAGCCTGAATCAGGCACTGCAGATCTATCTGGAGCATCTGCCACCCGAGCACCCCGAGGTGGCTGCCGTGCGCAACAATCTGGCCGCGGTGTACAACGGTCTGGGTGACCACCGGCGTGCGCTTGGGGAGATGCTGAAGGTCTGGGACGCCTATCGCGCCATGTCGCCCGACAAGCCGACCGTCTACCTGGCCATGATTGCCAGCAATGTGGCCGACGCCTACGCCAAGCTGGGGCAGGGCACCGAGGGCGTGAAATGGTCGCGGCGCTCGCTGCAGCAGGCGGCCACCACGCTTCCACCTGATCACTGGATTGTCGGCAACCTGCACAGTGTGCTGGCTTCCAACCTGCTTCTGACCGGCGACCTGGACGGCGCGCTCAGCGAGGCAAGTGCGGGTGAACAGTTGATTTCCGGCGCCAAGTCGCCCGTACAACCTTCCATCGTGCGCGAAAACCTGGCGTTGCTTGCGCATATTCATGCCGCGCTGGGTCATGCCGACATGGCGCGGAGATACCGCGACAAGGCGGCCACACTGGAGCCTGGCAAAGGCCTGTAAACCCGACACTTGGCAATTTTCCGGGTCGTTCCGCTTGCGCGTGAATGTCTGAATGAGCCGTTTGCCGACCTTGTCACGCCAGAAGTGCTGAGTCCTTCATCCGGAGATCAAGCATGAAACATTATCGATATGCGAACGCGCTGGTTGGCATGACCTGCCTGCTGGTCTTGTGCGGATTCATGTGGGTGTCACCTGCAATCGCAGCCAACAAGTTGGCCGTGCTGGACGACACCGTGTGCGCAATTGCGCCCGATGGCAGCGTGCAATGCTGGGGAAGCGCTGCAGAATATGACCAAGTGCCTGGACGGGCCACCTTCGTAAATGGGTTTCCGGCGGAACTGTCCGGCCTGATGGGCTACACCTATGGCTTGTGCGGATTGACTGCAAGCGGCGGGCTGTTGTGTTCAGGGAGCTACCCCGGTGATGGCAACAGTTTTGCCGATTTGCCCGTGGCACCGACCGGGATGACCGCCGGCGTGATCGCTGCCGATCGCAATTACAGTCACGTATGTGCAGTCAAGACAGATGGCAGCGTGTGGTGCTGGGGCTATGCCTGGTACGGGCTGGGCGACACTGCCATCACCCAGGAATCACTTTCGCCGATTGAGGTTCTGCCGGCCAGCTTCCAGGCTGCCGGTGTTTCCCTGAGCACCAATCATGCCTGCGTCTGGAGTCAGGGTGGTGAGGTGCGTTGCTGGGGCGCGAACTACTGGGGTCAGGTTGGTGCCGGAGCCGGTACCACCGGCTCGATCATCAACATTCCGACCACCGTTTTCGGCGTTGCCAACGTTGTGCAGGTCGATGCCAGCGCCTACGACCATACTTGCGCCGTGACGGCCGGGGGGAGCGTCTACTGTTGGGGACAGAATGACTACAGCCAGCTGGGTGACAACACCTATGCCAACACCGAAAGCCCGGTTCTGGCCAGCAACTTCAGCAGCATCAATGTCTCTTCGGTTGCAACCGGGCATCAAACCACCTGTGTGCAGTCGCAATCCGGCTGGATCACCTGCAACGGCGCCAACTATGTTGGCCAGATCGGGGCATCCGGAAGCTTGCAGGCCGACAATGGTCAAGTGGCGATGGGCGAGGATTTTGCTTGTGCGCTGATTGACGGCATGGCCTATTGCTGGGGCAACAATTCATTGGGTCAGCTTGGCATCGGCCAACCGGGCAGCGAGTATTGGCCGCAGGCGCTGGCCGAATCGGATTTCATCTCGGCACCGCATGC
>CBFGSA010000246.1:0-2039 GCA_965651365.1 uncultured Rhodanobacteraceae bacterium
GGATGACGTTGAGGTGGAGCGCGATTTCGGGATGACGTTGAGGTGGAGCGCGATTTCGGGATGGCGCGCGGGAGAGTATGGGTGCCGAGGTTTGTGGATTTCCTGCACGCTGGCCGTGTGAAGTACCGTCTGGCTTACGTCGGCCAGTAATCCGCGTAGCTGGTGTTGCGCTGGCCGAAGATGGCGGTGCCGATGCGCACTTCGGTGGAGCCTTCGGCAATCGCGAGCGGGAAATCGCCGCTCATGCCCATCGACAGGCGCGGCAGGTCGTGGCCTTGCTGTGCTGCCGCATCGCGTAGTTTGCGCAGGCACCGGAAGCAGTGGCGGACCGCGCTCTCGTCCTTGCTTTGCACGGCGAGGGTCATCAGGCCGCGTACGCGCAGGGTCTCGTACTGACGCAGTTCGTCGAGAAACTGCGGCAATTGCCCAGGCGGCAGACCGTACTTGCTGGGTTCGTCGGAAGTCTTGACCTGCACCAGCACGTCGATGTGGCGGTTTTCCATTTTCAGGCGCCGGTCCAGGGTCTGCGCCAGCCCGGGCCGGTCCAGGCTCTGAACCTCGCTGGCCAGGCGGGCGACGGACTTGGCCTTGTTGGTCTGCAGATGGCCGATCATGACCCAGTCGATGCCACAGTCGGCCAGTGACTCGGCCTTGTCCTCGATTTCCTGAACCTTGTTTTCACCCAGACGCGTCAGCCCGAGAGCAACGGCCTGGCGGATCACGTCGGGGCCGAAGGTCTTGCTGACTGGAAGAATGCTCACTTCGTCCGGGTCACGCCCTGCCGCGCGGCAGGCATCGGCCACCCTCTGGCAGAGCCGGTTCCAGCGTTCTTCCAGGCTGCCCGCTTGCGCACTCACGTGTTCGATACTCCGGAATGGGCGTCACGTTCGCGCTCCCACTGGTCGATGGCTGTGACCAGGGTGCCGGCGGCGAGTTTCAGCTTTTCCAGGGCCCGCTTGCGATTGCCGGCAAGCTGCTGCCATGCACTGCGCGTGCTGTCTCGGGCCACGCCAAGCACTCCGGTGTCATCAAGCTGCTTCGATGCCGCATCCAGCGCCCACAGGCATTCACGGGCCTGGTTGTCGTCCAGTTCGCCGCGCTGCAGAACCATCAGGCAGGCGCTTTCCGGGGCTGCAGCGATGGCCTCGCGAACTGTGGCTTCCGTGTCCGGGTATTGTTGCAGGTAAAACGCGCCGAATTGCCGGATCAGGGCACGCAGGGCCAGCATCGAGGCCATGTCGTTGTACAGGTCCGGGTCGCCGCGGACGGCGGCCAGCTCGGCGCACACTTGCAGGACGGGCGAAACGATCTGATGGTATTGATCCGCGGGCAGGGCGCCTGGCGGGGGCGGGGAATCGGCTTGCATCGGCAAATGATAACGCGCCCACACCGTACAATGAGCCGTTTCCCAATCAAGGCACATCCCATGTACGTTGATCTTCCGCTGGCGCAGCAACTGGCACACAAGCTGGTCGGGTTCGAACTGACACCGTGGAAGGCGGTCGGGCTGCTGGGTTCGTTCATGTTTGCCAGCCGCTGGTTCGTGCAGCTTTACTACACGCGCAAGTTGGGTCGGGTCGTGATGCCGCTGGGCTTCTGGATACTTTCCGTATTCGGCAGCACGATGATGCTGGCCTATTTCGTGCTGGGCAAGAATGACTCGGTGGGCATCGTGTCGACCCTGTTCCCGGCCTTTGTGTCGGTGTACAACCTCAGCGTGCATTTGCGCCACCGCAAGAACTCGGTGACGGGCGATACGGAGTAGCGCACTTTCACCACTCACGTTGGCAAGATAGCGTGTGGCGGTGGACCCGCAAGCCTGGTCATCCTGGACAGCGCGCAGCGCTGATCCGGGATCCATTTTCATTGGGTCAGATGAACTGAGGGTTCGGAAAGTCGGACAAGATCAAAATGGACCCCGGGTTCCGCCTTCGGCGTCCCCAGGGTGACGGGATACTGCCGGGTTCCGCCTTCGGCGTCCCCGGGGTGACGTGATTGCAGGATTCGGCGGACCATCCAGCGCGAAAACCGGATTGCCG
>CBFGSA010000247.1:0-1995 GCA_965651365.1 uncultured Rhodanobacteraceae bacterium
CCCGGATTCCGCTATTCGATGGTAGGGACGAGTGCAAGTATTTGTTTTTCTTAGACCCGGACCATAAAGGTCGGCACTACACGGTGACGGGGCTCAGGGCGCTGGCCGCCGCCTGGGCGTAGATCTTCGGCGGGGGCTGTTCGGGCAGGGTCAGCTTCAGCTGTTGCAGCAGCAACGCCTGTTCGGGTTGTGGCTGCGTGTAGCGCGAGAGCACCAACGTACGCCCGTCGGTGGTCGGCAGGTGGACATCGACCATCTGCATCGCGCCGATCGCCTCAAGCACCGCCCGGGGCGTCAGTCCCGGCGCCAGGGCGCGCAGTCGTTGCTTGAGGGTCACTTGCAGGCAGTAGGCCAGGAAGGCGACAAAAATGTGGGCTTCGATCCGCGGCTCGGTGGAGTGGTAGATCGGGCGGATCGCCAGATCATGCTTGAGCTCCTTGAACGCCTGTTCGACCTCGGTCAGTTGGATGTAGTACTGCCACAGCAACGCGGGATCCTCGGCGCTGAGGTTCGAGCGCAGCAGGTAACGACCTTCCCGGCGCCGGGCTTGGCGCAGCTTGTCGATGCGCAGGTGAAAATGAAAGCTGTGCTCGTTGACCGGCTCGTCGGTGCCCGGCAGGGTCATGGCCACCAGATGCCAGGCGCGCCCGGCTTCCTTCTTCGCCGCCCCCAATTTCAGAAGCAGTTGATCGCGACTGATCGACTGGCGCTGTAAATGGTGCAGCCGCTGCCAGAGCTGCTTCAAGCGCCGCCGACGCATGCTGCGCTCCTTGAGCACCCGATCATGGCTACGGGCCAGGACGTAGAGCTCCTCGGGCTGCTGGAGCAGCTTGACCTCGACCGACTCGCGCACCTGCTGCCAAGGCTGGCTCAGGAAGGACTGCTCAAGTTTGCTCAGTCGCCCCTTGGGGGTGCCCACCAAGTAACGGATCGGCGTCTCGGACCGGCGCATCGCCTCCAGCGCCGCGTCGGTGGGAATGCCCCGGTCCATCACCCAGGTGCGCTCGCTGCGCCCGTAGAGAGCCTCGATCCGGGCGATGAAATCGGCAAGCGTCGTGCTGTCGGCGGTGTTGCCGGCCATCACCTCGTAGGTCAGCGGCAACCCCTCGGGGGTGACGATCAGGGCAATCACCACCTGCAGACAATCGGGCCGCTTGTCACGGCTGTAGCCGAAACGGCGTTTGCCCCGTGCCGGCGGGTCGCTCTCAAAGTAAGTGCTGGTGAGGTCGTACAGCAGCACCTCGAAGCGGGCACCAAAGAGCGCCTGCCAGCGCTGGCGCAGGAAGCGCAGCAGCGCATCCTTGTGCCTGACCAGTTTATCCAGGCAACGGTAGAGTGTATCGCTGCACACTTGGGTGTTGCTCTGGCCCAGCAGATCCCCCATGGCGCTGCGATCGAGCCATTGGCGGTGCAGGCGCCATTCGCTGCCTGGATCGATCAGCCGATAGCAGACCAGAATCTTCAACACGCTCAGCCAGCAGGTGCCCTTGCGCGAGCGTCCCAGCCGCGGGGACCAGAACGCATCCAGTTGCAACTGCTCCCACAGCTGCAAGGCCAACCAGCACGCTCCCCATTGACGGGGCCGGTGGATCGTCAGCGCGCCCAGGCGGATCTGCACCACCGCATCGGCCACCGCTGGCGCTACGCGGTCTTCGGGAAACAGCGCCATTGTTTCACTCACCAGACCCTGTGGGTCGAAGACCTCCACCGCCCGGCACCACCTCTGGTGCTGGGTATCGTTGATCTCCCCCAGGTGCAGCACCTGACGCTGCACCACCCGCCCATCGGCGGTGCGCTGGTTCTCCACGATGCTCCAGTAGCGGTGGTGCTTACCGTCTTTGAAGCGTGTTTTGGCGCGTAGGAACATGGGGCGAAGTGTTCGCCCCCCAACCTGTCGGCGTCAACGCCCAAGGTCGGCACTACAGCGCAAAATCGCCTGCACGGCTCAATTCAATCAATGGGTTACAACGCCGCCCGGGACGAAAATCGACGGAG
>CBFGSA010000248.1:0-1957 GCA_965651365.1 uncultured Rhodanobacteraceae bacterium
TCATTCAATCCCGGGAGGAACTCGTGTCCGTCGCCGCCAAGTTTGAAATCGAATACCTGCAATACATGAACCCCGAAGGCAAGCTGGTCCGCAAGGACCTGCCCAAGTTTGCCGAGGACCTCGACCACATGGTCGAGCTGTACAAGCTGATGGTCTCGACTCGCGTGTTCGACACCAAGTCGATCGCCCTGCAGCGCACCGGCAAACTGGGCACCTACGCCAGCTGCCTGGGCCACGAGGCCGCCCACGTCGGCATCGGCAGCGCGATGAAGCCCGAGGATGTGCTTTCGGTCAGCTACCGCGAATACGGCGCCCAGCTCTACCGCGGGGTCAAGCCGCGCGACGTCTACACCTACTGGGGCGGCAACGAACAGGGCAACAACTACCAGGACGAGCCGGCCAGACACGACTTCGCCTGGTCGGTGCCGATCGCAACGCAGTGCCTGCACGCGGCCGGCAGCGCGCTGGCCTTCAAGATCCGCGGCGACAAGAAGGTGGCCGTGTTCACCGTCGGCGACGGCGGCTCGTCCAAGGCCGACTTCTGGGGCGCAATCAACATCGCCGGCGCCCGCGACCTGCCAATGGTGGCCGTGATCATCAACAACCAGTGGGCGATTTCGGTACCGCGCCACCTGCAGTCCGGAGCCAAGACGCTGGCGCAGAAGGGCATCGCTGCCGGCATCCCCTCGATCCAGGTCGACGGCAACGACATCATCGCCGTGCGCAAGGCCATGGGCGATGCCCTGGACCGGGCACGCAAGGGCAAGGGTGCCAGCCTGATCGAGATGGTGACCTATCGCCTGGGCGACCACACCACCGCCGACGACGCACGCCGCTATCGCGACAATGAACAGGTGGAGGAGGCCCGCGCCAAGGATCCGGTGACCCGCCTGCGCGCCTGGCTGGAATCGAAAAAGGCCTGGAACGACAAGAAGGAAAAGGCCTGGCTGGAGGAATGCGACGAATGGATGGACCAGGAAGTGAATGCCTACCTGGAGACCAGGCCGCAGCCAGTCAGCGCGATGTTCGATTACACCTGGGCCGAGCTGCCCGAAGACCTTCAGCGCCAGCGCGAGCAGGCGATTGCGGCCGAGGAGCAGTAAGCGATGGCACAGATCACGTTGATTGAAGCAGTCACCCAGGCGCTGGCCTGGGAAATGGCCCACGACGATTCGGTCGTCGTGCTGGGCGAGGACGTCGGCGTCAACGGCGGCGTGTTCCGCGCCACGCAGGGCCTGCAGGAACAGTTCGGCGAGTGGCGCGTGTTCGACACGCCCCTGTGCGAAACCACCATCGCCGGCGTCACCGTGGGCATGGCGGCGCAGGGCATGAAACCGGTCGCCGAGGCCCAGTTCGAGGGCTTCATCTACCCGATGATGGAGCAGATCAACTGCCACGCCGCGCGCATGCGCAACCGCACCCGCGGACGTCTCACCTGCCCGGCCGTGTTCCGCGCGCCCTGGGGTGGCGGCATCCGCGCTCCCGAGCATCATTCGGAAGCCAACGAGCACCTGTTCACCAACGTGCCGGGTCTGCGCGTGGTGATGCCGTCCTCGCCGGCCCGCGCCTACGGCCTGCTGCTGGCCTCGATCCGCGATCCCGATCCGGTGATCTTCTTCGAGCCCAAGCGCATCTACCGCCAGTACAAGGAAGAGGTGCCCGACGACGGCGAGGCCCTGCCGCTGGACGTGTGCTACGTGCTGCGCGACGGCGAGGACGTGACCCTGGTCACCTGGGGCTCGCAGGTCAAGGAAACCCTGGAAGCCGCCGACGAGCTGGCCGAGGACGGCATCAGCGCCGAGGTCATCGACGTGGCCACGCTGACGCCGCTGGACTTCGACACCATTGCCGAGTCGGTCAGCAAGACCGGCCGCTGCGTGATCGTGCACGAAGCCCCGAAAACCGCCGGCTTCGGTGCCGAGATCGCTGCCCGCGTGGCCGAGGAGTGCCTGTACGA
>CBFGSA010000249.1:0-1948 GCA_965651365.1 uncultured Rhodanobacteraceae bacterium
CACAGTGCGACCTGGCAAGGTCGCAGTATCCAGCGGGTGAGAATCCCGTCCAGGTAGCCGCTAGCCACGGGCCTGGTATCGAGCCTTGCGCCGGTGGCTGGTAACAGCCCCGGCGATGCGTAGGTACGAAAGAAGGCGAGGTGAAAGGGTAACGGATGAAGCCGACCTTGAACGTACGGAGCCCCGAAAACGTCTCATCGGTGATGGCCGATGGCCTTGTGAAGCCAGCAGGCAACAGCCCTACCGGCGCATTGGCGAGCCGGCAGGGCCACCCCGGGGTCCTGGGCAAGTCGAGCCTTACATTGGGATGCTGCGATAACCAGGGAGATCCAGCAGTCGGCGCGCAGGGAGGCGTGCACCCACCGAACAAGCCTAAACAGCGAGGACGGGGGGCGGAGGCTGCCGGAAGTCGGAGCGGCCCATAGGAGTGATGATCCGCGGTAGCGCGCGGGGAGCAAAGGGGCTGCGGTCTGGGAAAACGAGTCGAGGCAACATGGCCCGACACAGAGCGGATTGTGATCATGACAACGCGACAGGCTCGTTTCACACAAAAGGCGCGTGAGTGCCCGCAGATGCGGTTCACTGCCCTGATGGGGTTGATCTTCGACCCCCAGGGGCTACACGCGAGCTTCGAGCGCCAGAGTGGAAAGAAGGCGCCCGGAGTGGATGGGGTATGCAAAGCAGATTATGCCGAAGGCCTCGATGCGCGTATCGCCGATCTGTCCGATCGGTTGCGCCGCCTGGGCTATCGGCCGCAACCGACGCGACGGATCTACATCCCCAAAGCGGATGGAGGTCACCGCCCGTTGGGTCTGCCGAGCTTTGAGGATCGATTGGTCCAGGACCGGCTACGGCAGGTGCTGGAGGCGATCTGGGAGCCGGAGTTTCGCGAGTGCTCCTACGGCTTTCGTCCCGGCCGCAGCGCGCATGATGCGCTAGGCCGGCTGGCCGAGGTGATCACTCACGAGCGCACCCAGTGGGTGGTGGAGGCCGACATCAAAGGCTTCTTCGATCAGGTGACGCATGAGCACCTGATGCGCTTTCTGGAGCACCGAATCGCAGATCCTGTCTTCCTGCGCTTGGTCCGGCGGTTTCTCAAAGCCGGGGTGCTGGAGGATGGGGCGTTCCAGAGTAGCGCGGAAGGCCTCCCGCAAGGGGGCCTGGCCTCACCGGTGCTCAGCAACATCTACCTGCACTATGTGCTGGATCTGTGGTTCGAGAAGCGCTTTGCCCGCCACTGTGGGGGCAAGGCATCTCTGGTGAGATACGCCGATGATTTCGTGGCCTGCTTTGAGCGTCAGGAGGACGCACGGGCGTTCCACGCGGCGTTGATCGAGCGACTGGCGGACTTTGGCCTGGAGGTGGAGCCGAGCAAGACGGCGATACTGCGCTTTGGCAGCGCCGCGCCCGAGCACTGCCACCAGGACGGTCACCGGCGAGCGCAGACGTTCAACTTCCTAGGGTTTACGCACTACGTCGGGCGCAGCCGCAAAGGCAACTTTGTGGTCGGCCGCAAGACGCAGGGCAAACGCTTTCGCAGCAAACTCAAGGCCGTGAGCAAGCGTCTGAGCGCCCTGCGCATCGAGGGCGGCAAAGCGATGATGGACTATGCGCGGCGCCACCTTCAGGGCCACATCCAGTACTACGGGGTCAGCGGCAACGCCCGGGCTCTGGGTCGGTACCGGCACGCGCTGGGCCGGCTGCTGTTCAAGTGGCTCAACCGCCGCAGCCAGCGGCGCTCCTTTACCTGGGCGCGGGCTCGGCCGGTCTTCGACCGGCTGCTGCCCAAACCATGGATCGTCCATGGCCTCTACCCCAAGCCGTGGTGGAAGACCCAGGCTGGGAGCCGGATGGGGTAACGCTCCACGTCCGGTTCTGCGAGGGGCCGGGAACGTACCTTCGATAGGGCTGAAATACTGTGGCACCGCCGGGAAACCAGGCGGCAAAC
>CBFGSA010000250.1:0-1938 GCA_965651365.1 uncultured Rhodanobacteraceae bacterium
CGATCCCGAAATATGTTGAAGTTGAACAGCCGGCGCCCGCGAAGCCAAAGCTGTTCTCGGACAAGGATGACGAGGAACTGTTGGCCTGGGGTGTTCCCGCCGAATGGCTGGCCGACGTGCAGGCGGCCGACGAGGACAGCCTGCTGGAGATTGCCGATCACTTGCCGTCAGAGGCCGCCGAGGCACTGCTGGAGTACGCAACCGGCGGAAGCCCCGAAGCTGCGGCGGTGGCCACACCGGAGCAGGACCCGTTTGCGCATCCCGATGCGCAGCGGCGCTTCCGGGTCATGGCCGATCGCGAGGAACTGGAGCGGGCGCTGGAATTTCCGTGGGAGAAGTGGGCCATTTTCCTGCATCCGGCCCAGCGCGAATGGGTGGAGAAGGACTACAGCGGCCCGGCACGCGTGTCGGGCTCGGCAGGCACCGGCAAGACGGTGGTGGCGCTGCACCGCGCCGTGCATCTGGCGCAGACTCATCCGGACAGCCGGATCCTCCTTGCGACTTTCTCCGAGACTCTGGCCCGTACGCTGGAAACGAAGCTGAAGCGTCTGGTGAAGAGCCGGCCCCGACTGGCCGAGCGCATCGATGTGGCTGCGATGGATGCCATTGGCAAGCGCTTGTACAAGGCTTCAGGCGGCGGAGCGGCTCTGGCACCTGCGGACGCGCTTCGCCAGATGTTGCACGAAGTCGCATCAAATCATCCCGATCACGGATTCAGCGAGTCGTTTCTGTGGGCAGAATGGCGTGATGTGGTGGATGCCTGGCAGCTCGATTCATGGGAGGCCTACCGCGACGTGCAGCGCCTGGGACGCCGTACGCGCCTGCCGGAAACGCGCCGCCAGGTGGCGTGGGCCATCTTTGCTGAAATGGCCGAACGCATGCGCGATGAGGCCAGGATTACCCGCGCCGGCATGTTTGCGAAGCTGGCCCGGGATCTGCCGCAGCGCCAGCATCTGCCTTATGATTTCGCCGTGCTGGACGAGGCGCAGGACGTCAGTGTGGCGCAACTGCGGTTTCTGGCTGCCTTGGGTGGTGACCGACCCAATGCCCTGTTCTTTGCCGGCGATCTGGGTCAGCGAATCTTCCAGCAGCCGTTTTCGTGGAAATCGCAGGGCGTCGATATCCGCGGCCGCTCGCGCACCTTGCGCATCAACTATCGCACCTCGCACCAGATCCGGATGCAGGCCGACCGTCTGCTGGAGCCGGAGGTATCCGACGTGGACGAGAACGTGGAGCAGCGCAAGGGCACGGTTTCGGTGTTCAATGGCCCGGTTCCGGAGATCCGTTCGTTTGACGATGCATCTGCCGAGTCGCAAGCCGTTGCGGCCTGGCTCGCGCAGCGCCTGGAGGAGGGCATTGCTGCCGGCGAAATGGCGGTATTTGTGCGCTCGCTCAGGGAGCTGGATCGCGCCCGCGCCACACTTGAGGTCGCGGGAATCGAGTTTTGCGTGCTGGACGACGCCACGGTCGCCTCTCCGGATGCGCTGTCGGTCAGCACCATGCATCGCGCCAAGGGCATGGAATTTCGCGCGGTGGCCGTCATGGCCTGTGACGCCGACGTGATTCCGCTGTTGCCGCGTCTGGAATCGGTGGCCGACGCGGCTGAACTGGAGGAAGTCTACGATACCGAACGCCACCTGCTGTACGTCGCATGTACCCGCGCCCGCGACAGCCTGCTGGTTACGGCGGTCAGCCCGACGTCGGAGTTTCTCGAGGACCTGATCGGATAGCTGCACCCGGCATCATTGGTCATCTTGCGCGAATGGCGGCAGATTTCGGCGCGCGGCAGGCCGGGTTGGTTTTGCATGGTGGTCGAATCAGACCAGGGTTTCGTTGCGCTGGAGCAGTGTGAGCGGCCGCGTCCTGGAGATGCCAGTGGCATGTCCAGCGGCCGCGAACGCACGGCCATGGAAGGCCGGGCCGGCGTCCGGCACCATG
>CBFGSA010000251.1:0-1926 GCA_965651365.1 uncultured Rhodanobacteraceae bacterium
GCAGACATTTGAAGATAAAGCATTGCTGGCTACGGGGGTCGTGAGGTGGTTTGGGGGCGGAGGGTGTGGTGAACGGGGGCGCGAAGCAGGGCGACTAGCTCTTCTAAGGCGAGAATCGCGTATTCGTGACCGATGTAGACCACCACGGGCGTGACGCCGAGTTCTGGACGGTAGTGGCGACGTAAACGGCGGATGCCTTTCGCTGCCAGCCGCTCGCCTGAATTGCTCAGGTAGACCTGAGCCGTGTTAAACGCCAGGCAGGTCAGCGTGACACGTGCAAGCTGGACCGCCACGTTTCGCCCCCACAACTGCTCCTCTAAGTGCCAGCCTTCTTTGAGTTCCCGGTAAGCGTCGTTTTCGATATGCCAACGAGGACGATATCCTTGAAAGCCGGCTTCGCCAGTCGGCCAGTCGCGCGTGCTGACCAATGTCCACGGCTTGTCGTCAGCGCTGGTTGGATCCACTGGTCGAATCAAACAGCCCCACAGTGCCGGCTCGCTGGCGCCATAGCCGCGAGCCGCTTCCACGTAGCTCTTCCAACTGGTCAGTCCCGACTGCGCCCCGGCCAGCAACGTCCGCCGGCTTTTGTGGCCTTGGATGGTGCGGACATAGCTAAAGCGTTCGAATTTCAGTAATTCCCCTCGCGCTAATCCTTCCAGGTCGCGGTGAATTTCTCGGTCGCTAGGCACCGGCACAAGCACGTCAATGTGATGCACGTACTTACACCAAGCCAGCAGCGGCCCATCGGCATAGAGGGCATCGACCAGCAATAGATCGATGCTGTCAGGCCCGCCGAGTTGCAGGGCTTGTTCGAGGAGGCTGCGGGTGACAGCCGCTTCTTTTCCCTTTTCCGACGCTGTGCCGGTCAGCAACCGCCACGCCACGATGACCGGGCGCTGGGCAGAAACGCAGACCAGGCAGACCAATCGCAAGTCCTTTGCCAAACCGGTTCCATCGATCGCGTACACGCGGCCACGCACCAGGCGATGGTCAAACAATGCCTTCACGCCGGTCTCTTGAACCTGCTGCCAGGCGTGCTGCTCAATGCGGAACAAGGCGTCCCGCAGGGTTTCCGGGCTACACGGAAGGGACTCGGGGCGGCGGCCGTCAGGACTGCGATGCCGCTCGTTGTCACCAATCTGGATCTGCAACGGTGACCATCCCAGGCGGAGCAAGATGGCTGGGTCGCCAAACAGTTGCCCCGTCGCTCCGGTCAGCGACGCTGCTTCCAAGAACGGCAGCACGGCAGTGGTCCGCAGCAGCAACGAATCGTCGATCCCGCCACGCTTTCGCGAGTTCGGCAGGTTGTCCAACGCGGCAAACACCCCTAACTCATCGTGCAAAGCGACCAAGTCATCCAGCGGCCCCGACGCCAGGGTGGTAGCCATCTCCGGCGTCCGACCCAGCTTTAACGCCTGCAAAACCGCATCCTGATTCCGACGATACCACTGCAATCTCATGGCATGAGCCCTCCTCACACCATTCTTCCCACTCCACCACCTCCCGGCCACGATAGCAGCGCAGTATCTTCAAATATCTGTGGCGATGTCGGCATCGTTGACGTTCGTTTTGCCACTGGGCCAGCGTGCATTTGCCCACCTCGGCACTCTTCAGCCTGCATATCGCCTGACCAGTTCCACCACGGTCTCACTTACCAGTCGATAGCTGCTGCGGGTATAGCCACCGCTGAGCAGCAGCAGTGCCGGCAGCTTGCGCTGCTGGAGCTGTTGGATGACGTACAAGTCTCGCTCCAACACGCCGGCTGGCGACACATGGAGATGTCCGAGCGGATCATCCTGGACCACATCCGTACCGGCGTTGTAAATCGCCAGTCCGATCGGATGCTCTGACCCGATCGAATCATCGCAACCGGATATCCTCACGCGTCCGGCACGAAAAAGCTCAGGTGGAGTTCGGCATGCCGGC
>CBFGSA010000252.1:0-1926 GCA_965651365.1 uncultured Rhodanobacteraceae bacterium
TCCAGTTGTGGAAGTATTCGTGGCCGATCACGGCCTCGACGCGGGTGTAGTCCTCGTCGGTGCTGCTGTCCGGGTCGATCAGCAGGTACTTGGCGTTGAAGATGTTGAGGCCCTTGTTCTCCATCGCACCCATGTTGAAGTCCTGGGTGGCGACCACGTGGAACACGTCCAGGTCGTAGCAGCGGCCGTAGTTCTCCTCGTCCCAGCGCATGGCGCGCAGCAGCGCTTCCATCGCGAACTGGCAGCGGTCGATGGTGTGTGGCTCTGACCACAGCCGCACCTGCACCTCGCGGCCCTCGCTGGTGACGAACTGGCGTTCGATGAACTCCAGCCGTCCCGCCACCAGGGCAAACAGGTAGCTTGGCCGCGGCCAGGGGTCGACGAAGCGTGCCCAGTGCCGCCCGTCGTCGAGGGTGCCGCCGCCATCCGGGTTGCCGCCGGCCAGCAGCACCGGAAAACGGGCCGGCTCGGCGCGCAGGGTTACCGTATAGCGCGACAGGACATCGGGGCGATCCGGGAAGAAGGTGATATGGCGAAAACCTTGCGCCTCGCACTGGGTCAGCAGAAAACCGGCATCCTCGCTGCCGGACAGGTACAAGCCTTCCAGCGCGGTGTTCTTGTCCGGCTGCAGGCGCACGCGGGTTTCGATGACGGCGGCGTCCGGCGTGTCCGGAATCACCAACTGCTGCTCGTCATGCCGATATTCGGTATCGGTCAGGCGGCGTCCATCGACGCAGACCTCCAGCAGCTCCAAGCCTTCACCATCGAGCGACAGCGGTTCGTCCGGTCCGGTCCCACGCTCCACCCTGAGCCGACAGTGCACCTCGGTGACGGCGATGCCCAGATCGAATGCAAGCTCGACCTCGGACACGTTCCACGCGGGCGGCTGGTAATCCTGGCGGTGGACGGTATTGTGCGACATGATGTGAATCCGGAAAGGCAGTCCGACAGGATAACAAGAGTGACAAGCGACCAGCAAAGCACCACCTGGCCCGATCTGGTCACCATCGAGGCGGCTCGCGCACGCATCGCACCGCATGTGCGCCGTACTCCGGTGTTGCGCTACCCCGCAATGGACGAGCTGCTCGGTGCGTCGACCTTTCTGAAGTGTGAGCAGCACCAGGGTACCGGTGCCTTCAAGCTGCGCGGCGCCCTGAATGCGGTGTGGTCACTGGGCGAAGCCGACGCGGCGCGCGGGGTGGTCACGCATTCCTCGGGCAATCATGGCGCGGCGCTGGCCTGCGCCGCGGCGACTCGCGGCATTGCCGCGCATGTGGTGATGCCGCGTGGCAGCGCCCGCAGCAAGCGCAGCAATGTCGAGCGTCACGGCGGCATCATCCATGAATGCGAGCCGACCCAGCAGGCACGCGAGGAGCTGGCGGCGAAGGTGCAGGCCGACACGGGCGCCTGCTTCGTGCATCCGTACACCGACCCGGCAGTGATTGCGGGACAGGGTACGGCGGCGCTGGAGCTGATGGACGAATGCGGCCCGCTGGATGCCCTGCTGACGCCGGTCGGCGGTGGCGGGCTGGCCAGTGGTTGCGCAATTGCCGTGCGTGCCAGTTTGCCGGACATCGACCTGTTTGCGGCCGAACCGGAAGGGGCAGCCGATGCCCTGACCTCATTGCAAGCAGGGCATCGCATCACCGACATCCGGCCCGATACTGTATGCGACGGCCTGCGCGCCACGATTGGCGACATCAACTTTCACTGCCTGCGCCACCACGGCGTCACGGTGCTGGCCGTCAGCGATGCCGAATGCATCGCGGCCATGCGCGCCATCCACGAGGATCTGGGTGAAGTCATCGAGCCCTCCAGCGCCACCGTGCTGGCCGCCCTGCGCCGCTATCCGCAGTACTTCGCAGGTCGGCGCATCGGCGTGGTGCTGAGCGGCGGCAACGTCGACCGCGATGATTGGCCTTGGCT
>CBFGSA010000253.1:0-1914 GCA_965651365.1 uncultured Rhodanobacteraceae bacterium
TTCGTTCCTCACCGCACCCTACGTCAGCCGCACGCTTCGCCCATGCCGAAAACCGTAGGGTGTGGTGAGTGCAACGAACCGCACCGGCGCAATGATGCGGTGATGGCCGAAAACCCCATCACGTACGACAAGGTCGCGCACTGCATTGTCGTGCGCCGCACGTCGAACATCGCGCCGGTGCGGTTCGTACCTCACCGCACCCTACCCCAGCCGCACGCTTCGTCCATGCCGAACACCGTAATCCAATGGACTCGCCCCCTCGCTGAGACGTCTAAATAAGCGTCAGCGGAGGTCGAGTTGGTCCTTCGCAAAATGGCGAGGAGGGCGAGTCCTATGCGTAACGATACATCCAATGTCCGTCGGGTCGCAGTTGACCTTGCTAAGCATGTGTTTCACATCATCGGCCATGATCGCCGTGACCAAATGGTCGTCGACCAACGACTGAATTCACGGCAGGCGCTTTACGGCTTCTTGCGCTCGTTGCCGTCAGGCACGGTCGTCCTGATGGAGACCGGTCCAGGCGCGCAAGCCTGGGCTCGGGAGTGCCAAACGCTGGGCCTGCTGCCGCGGATCTTGCCGGCGCAGCGGGTGGCTGAGCACCGCAGCGGCCCCAAGAATGACAGGCGTGATGCGTTCGCTCTGCTGCGCGCGGATCGCGACACGACGATCATGCCAGTGCCGATCAAATCGGCCGCCACATTGTCGCTACAAGCGCTACACCGCGTGCGCAGCGGCAAACTACGTCGCCGCACTCAGATCAGCAACCAGATCCGTGGTCTGCTGATCGAAAACGGCATTGTGCTCGCCAAAGGCGACCATGCCATCGCGGTTACGCTCGACCGCCTGCTCGGCGACGCCAGCGTGCCGATCCCCGATCTGCTACGCGAGCTGATCGCCGACCTGCAAGCGGAGTGGCGCTGGCTCGGTGAGCAAGCCAGCCAAATGAAGGCTCGGATCACTCGATTAGCGATCTCTGATCACCAGTGTCAGCGCCTGGCCACGACGCGCGGCATCGGCCCGATGATCGCGTCGGCAGTCGCCTGCAAGCAGGTTGATCCCGATCGCTTCGCCAATGGACGGCAGTTTGCGGCCTACTTCGGCCTCGTGCCTGATCAGCACAGCACGGGTGGCAAGACGCGCCTGGGCAAGATGACCAAGCGCGGCGACGGGTACATCCGCAACATGTTGATCGAGGGCGCCCATGCGGTGTTGAACACGCTGCGACCCGACGACAACAGCGTCGATGGCCGGCGCTTGCAGCGTTGGCTCAAACGGCATGGCCGCAAAGGCGCAGCAGTCCGGCTTGCCAACCGCAATGCCCGGATCGCCTGGGCGCTGTTGAAGCGGAACACCGAGTATCAAGCCAACTATCGTCGCGAGCGCACCGACGAACTAATCGGGCCGGACGGCGGTGGCCTGCACTCGGCCGCTCTTGAAGAGCGGCCTCGGCCCTCGCTTCCCCACCTGCCCAACCCGCGCGCCCGAGACACGGTCTCGACGACACATGTTGCCATCGCTTCGGCAGCAAACATACGGCTTGCAGGTGGGGCCCCCTCGGGCCGCCACTCGGCGTGCAGCCGGCCGCCTTGCCGGGGTGGCGCATCGGGCTGACACAGCTCAATGGGTCAGCGAAAAGAAGCGTGGCTAACCGATGGTGAACGTCATGACTAGCTAACGATTTTCCCCGGAGCGACAACCGCTCAAACCGCTGCTGCAACCTCGACCATCAGGTCAGACCATCGCGGATCGATGCCTAACACCCTACCGGCCCCAAGAGGTCTCCATGTAATCGGCATTCCGCGAGCTCATTCGATGATGTGCCCGGGCCGCTCCAACGATCGCCGCCCATGCCAAGAGGCCTAATACATAGTTGCAACCGGTGATCCAGGAAAAGCATCAGCGGGGCGTTGACGC
>CBFGSA010000254.1:0-1877 GCA_965651365.1 uncultured Rhodanobacteraceae bacterium
ATCGGGTAGGAGGCGGGCTCACGCCCGCCGTCCTCCCACACCACCGGACGTGCGGTTCCGCATCCGGCGGTTCATGAGAACACTCTCCAGCGCTGATGGCTGTCCACCAGCGAGACGAGGCCCAAGCGATCGAAGTAGGATTTCGCGAACGCTGCATGCATGTGGGCCGCGCCCGCATTCCACCAGGCGCCGCGCCCGTTGGTCGCAGAGGTCCACGCAGCCACTTCGCTGATCCCTCGTTTCTGCAGTGCTCTGGCTCGGGTGAATGTGCGCTTCCACTGCCGCCAGATCAGGCAGCGCAGCTTGCGTCGAACCCACCCGTCCAGTTCCTCCAACACACCCCGTACTTGCGTGAGCCGGAAGTAGCTCATCCAACCGCGTAGCAGCGGCGTCAGTTCATTGATCGTCGCTTGCAAAGAGCGACCTCGCCCCGCACGCAGGCACTCGCGTACCTTCGCGCGTAGGCGCTGGATGCTCTCGGCCGCGATTCTCACGCGCGTCTGTCGATGCCACGTGAAGCTATAGCCCAGGAACTTGCGCCCCCACGGCCGTGCCCAGGCACTCTTGTCGCGATTGACGCGCAACTTCAGCTCCTCTTCCAGGAACTGCGTGATCGCCTCCATCGCGTGCTTCGCCGCGCTGCGGCTTGCAACGTAAACGTTGCAGTCATCCGCATAGCGACAGAAGCTGTGCCCGCGCCGCTCCAGCTCTCGATCCAGATCATCCAACACGAGATTCGACAAGAGCGGCGACAGCGGCCCGCCTTGCGGGGTGCCCTGCGTTCGCATCTCGCTCAACCCCTCGCGCATCAGACCCGCTTCGAGATATCGGCGGATGAGTTTGAGCACTCGTTCATCCGTGATCCGACGGGCCACGCGCGACATCAGAATGTCGTGATTCACCCGGTCGAAGAACTTCTCCAGGTCAACATCCACGACCCAACGCTTGCCTTGCGCAACGAACGCACGCGCCGCTTGCACGGCTTGCTGTGCACTGCGTCGGGGGCGAAAGCCGTAGCTCGATTCGGAAAAGTGAGGCTCAAAGATCGGTTGGAGTACTTGCAGTATCGCCTGCTGGATCAGTCGATCCACCGCCGTCGGGATGCCCAGGAGTCTCGTTCCGCCTGATGGCTTCGCGATCTCCACGGCACGCACCGGCTGCGGCAGATAACTACCCGCAAGCAAGGCCGCTCGCACTGTTGGCCAGTTCCGTATCAGCCAGTCTTTGAGCTCATCGACACGCAGGCCATCAACGCCCGGCGCGCCTTCGTTCTCAACCACTCGCTGATAGGCCAATCGCATGTTGCCGCGTTCCACCACCGCTTCCATCAGCGATGGCGCTGGCGCGTTCGTTCGCGAAAGTGCCGCCGTGACAGTCTCAGCACCCATGCAGGCCCCCAGCGAATACTGTTCGCTGACATCCCGCGCAGGCCGCACTTGCGTGCGCTTGTGCTTCATCGACTCCCATCCAGGTCAACTTCCCCTACTTGCGCTTCTCATGTTCGGCCCTTCAACACGCGGCGTGTCTACTATGGCCTCGGCTGACTTCTGACCATCCATCGCAGCACCTCTCAGTGCCGCTAGCCCAACGGCAGATCGTCAGATCTCCCCGGGTATGACGCACCCACCTTCACGCTTATGTCCGTCGGATCTACGCCACGGTGTTCCGTACAAGTATCGGGCTTTGCATCTATCTGCCTGCTCACCCCACCGCGTCGCCTCTATCCGCTTCGTGTACCTCGGACCAGCGCTTTGCCTGCGGCTTCCTTCAGATCCCACCTCGCGATGGACACCCTTGCCGTCCGGCTAACACTTCCCCTTGTCGGGCATGTAGAGAACTTTCATCTCCAAGTGAGTGCGCCCTGCCGGGCGCACAGA
>CBFGSA010000255.1:0-1858 GCA_965651365.1 uncultured Rhodanobacteraceae bacterium
GCCTTGGTGGTGGCGACCTTGACGATGCGCCAGTTCTTGAGGATGAACTCGTGCATCTCGGCCCGGATCCAGTGCACGGCAAAGCTGACCAGGCGCACGCCCACGTCCGGGTCGAAGCGCTTGACCGCCTTCATCAGGCCGATGTTGCCCTCCTGGATCAGGTCAGCCAATTGCAGGCCGTAGCCGCGGTAACCGCGCGCCACATGCACCACAAAACGCAGATGCGAGTTGACCAGGGCACGGGCCGCGTCCAGGTCATCGTCGCGGCGATAGCGCTCGGCCAATTCGATTTCCTCGTCCTTGCTCAGCACCGGAATCCGGTGCACGGCGCCGATGTAGGCGTCGAGACTGCCGACGACGCTGGGAACGGGCATGTTGGCGGCAACAAGGCTTTGTGACATGGCTGTTTTCCTCAATCCGGACGGGCATTTTAGCACTCGCGTACTTGGAGTGCTAAGGCTCGGGAAAGTTCCTGCTCGATAACTGTACCAAATGGTACATTATTTGGGCGGATTTGTCTATTTTCGAGACTCGGGACTCTGGGTGAGGGGTGAGGGCACCGTGACGCGGCAGTTCCCCGAGACGCACTTCACTTCGCTTGTCGACGCCCAAGCCAGCGCGTGACAGATGATACTGCCGGAACCTTCTGCTCTTCTGCTTCCCCACTCCACACTCTCCAGTACAGTGCGCTTCGCTCCGCGCAGGTTGGGGTGAGCGAAGCGAAGCCCAACATTTAGCACACCAGAAGCCTTCGGTGCCGTTGGGTTTCGCCTTCGGCTCAACCCAACCTGCCTACTCCCTACCTCCACTCCCAATACGATGTGCTTCGCGGCGCTCAGCCGCACCCTGCGCGGTCTTCATGAGCCGTTTGGCGGCAATTGGGGGGCGTGGCGCGTTATCATGGGCGGTCACCATTTCATCCTTCAGGTTTGTGCCATGAGTCTTTCCCCAGAAACCCGCCAGCAGATCGAATCCACCCTTGCCGAGCACCCCGTGGTGCTGTTCATGAAAGGCAGTCCCGATGCGCCCATGTGCGGCTTTTCGGCCGCGGCCAGCAGTGCGCTGAACGACCTGGTACCGGGCTATTTCAGCGTCGATGTGCTGGCCGACCAGAGCATTCGCGAAGGCATCAAGGAGTTCGGTGACTGGCCAACCATCCCGCAGCTCTACGTCAAGGGCGAGCTGATCGGTGGTGCCGACATCATCAAGCAGATGTATGCCAGCGGCGAGCTGCACAAGCTGCTCGGTGCGCCGGAGCCGGATCGCACGCCGCCTGAAATCACCATCACCGATGCCGCCGCGGAAAAGATTCGCGACAATCTGCCCGACGCCAGCGAAGGTGTGTTGCATCTGTCGATCAATGCGCAGAGCCAGGCCGGCTTCTCGCTGGCGCCGGCATCCCCGCACGACATCGTCAGCCAGGCCAACGGCATCGCGGTTCACCTGGACCCGGGCAGCGCGCAGCGCGCCCGTGGCGTCGTCATCGACTGGGTCAAGACCATGCAGGGCGAAGGTCTGTCGCTGAGTTTTCCGGGCAGCGGCAAGGTCAGGAACATGACGGTCGAGGAACTGAAGCAGCGCATCGACGCCGGCGGCATCACCCTGATCGACGTGCGCCCGGACGAGCAGCGCGCCAAGGCGCTGCTGCCGATGGCCACCTCGCTGCACGAGGCCGGCGAAGCCACGCTGGCGCAATTGCCCAAGGACACGCCGATCGCCTTCATGTGCCATTTCGGTCAGTCCAGTCTTGCCGTGGCTCAGCAGTTCGTCGCCCACGGCTTCGGCGAGGTGTACAACGTCGAGGGCGGCATCGACGCCTGGTCGCAGCGCATCGACCCGTCCGTGCCGCGGTACTGAG
>CBFGSA010000256.1:0-1856 GCA_965651365.1 uncultured Rhodanobacteraceae bacterium
TCACCGGAAAAATGCGGGTCGAGCTGGCCCTCGACGTTGGTGGCCCAGGTCAGCGGAATGCTTGCGAAGCACAAGAATGTGGCCAGGACGGCCGCTCTGGCAATACAGGGGACCGGGTTCATGGTGCGCCTCCTTTTTCGCGCGTCCACCCGGATACAACGCAAATTTCGGGCAAACGGGGCCACACATTCCGGCGGGAGCGACCAAGTGGGAGGCCGTTACGGGTTCAGGTGCCATGCGGCTCGAAGGTGCCATTGGCGTTGTAGGCACGCAACATATTCGGAGCATGATTCATCCTTCAGGTGATCGCCTGTTCATGCGCTCGTGCAACGCCCCGAAAACGTGTCAAGTTGGCTCAAAAGAAACGGGCTTCAGGTCGCTGAAGGGATGGTGAATAGTGAACTGTATGGTTTTGGAATTATTCGGCTGCCAACGCATCCAACAAGGTGACGCCCGAGCGCTATCGGCGTTTCCCTGAAAAGTTTGGAGATCACCAATGAACAAGTTGTTTGCCCCGCTCGCTCTTGCCATCGCTGGCACACTGGCCGGCATACCCGCCATGGCCCAGACCAGTCCGGACAATGGTGGCTGGTTCGTCAACGGCAGTGCCGGGCGCACCTCGATCGACAAGGGTCCCTACGATGACCACGCCACCGGCTATGCCGGCAACTTCGGCTATCGCTGGGCGCTGAGTCCTTCGGCTGCACTGGGTGTGGAGGCCGGGTACAACGACCTGGGAAACATCAGTGTGAAAAACGCCTTCACCAGTGACCCGGTGGTCGCTGATTACAAGTCCGAGCTGCACGGTTGGACTGCTGGCGTCAATGGTCACTTCAACCTGACGCCCGAGTGGTACATCAGTGCCCGCACCGGCATCTACGGCTGGCGCGGTCACGGTCTGAGCAACAGCGACAATCCGCTGCGCAAGAGCGTGAAAAAGACCGACTGGTACGGTGGCGCCGGCTTCGGCTACGACTTCGCCAGCAACTGGAGTCTCGGCCTCAACTACGACTACTACCACGCCAACAAGGATCGCGTGGATCTGAGTACCGACATGCTTTCGGTCAGCGCCGAATATCGGTTCTGATCGCGTAATGGAACAGGCTTTAAGGCGGCGGGCGCCTCGGCGCCCGCCTTTTTTGAGTTCGTCACTTCGACGCCGGATCCGTCGCGTTGCTCCTTGATCCGGCCTGCGGCACGTACTCAGCACTCAGCGTGAATGAGAATTTCCGGCAGCATTCAAGCCAGCAGCGCTTTGACACGGAACATTTCGTCGTCACCGCGCAGGCGAGGACCCAGCGCCTTCCGCGACGACGAGTAAAGACACCGGATTCCCGCCTGCGCGGGAATGTCGGCATGGAAATGTTGCCAAACTTCCTGGCTACTGAGCAAATGGAACGGCCTGAGCAGGCCGGCTCAAGCCCGAAGAGCCTGCCCCGGACCCCGATCCGGGGCGGAGCCGGCGCATTGCGCACTCAGTCGTCGGACTGCCACTGGCCGAGGGCGGCCAGGCCGTTTTCGCGGGCGCGCTGGGCGACCATGCGCTGAGCCTCGCTGTAGTTGCCCTTGGGGTCGTCGGCCCACAGCTTCAGTGCGGCCGACTGCATCGCGCGGCCGTACGAGAAGGACAATGGCCAGGGGTGCGGGCCGGCCTGGTTGATGGCGTTGAGGTGGGCGGTGGCATCTTCGTCCGACTGGCCACCGGACAGGAACACGATGCCGGGCAGAATTGCCGGCACGCTGGACTTGAGGCAGCGCACGGTGGCCTCGGCCACCTCGTCAACGCTGGCCTGCTCGTCGCAGTCCTTGCCGGACACCACCATCGAGGCTTTCAGAATGGTGCCTTCCAGCATCAC
>CBFGSA010000257.1:0-1852 GCA_965651365.1 uncultured Rhodanobacteraceae bacterium
TTTTCATCGGACTAGACTGCGTTGGCAAAGATTGCCAAGGAGTATCGCCATGCCCACCACCATGAACATTTCCCTGTCCGAGCCGCTGAAGCGTTTTGTCGATCACCAAGTACGCGAAGGCGGCTATTCCAGTACGTCCGACTATGTGCGCGCGCTGATCCGCGAGCGTCAGCACCAAAGTGCCGAACAGCGCTTGCGTGAATTGATTGCCGAAGGCCTGGCATCCGGGCCGGCCGAACCGGTGGATGAGGCGTGGTTTGATGAACTGCGCCAGCGCGCACGCGCACGAGCACACACGTCTGCCGGCCAGTGACTGGGCCAGGCCGGGTCTGGCGACCCGCGGCCAGACGCGATGTGGTGGAGCTAGCCGCATATTACGCGGCCGAGGGCGGTGTGGTACTGGAAGTCGGCTTTCTGGATGCGCTTGAGGCAACACTGGATCTGATCACGCGTCATCCGTACAGTGGCGCCACACGACACGCCGACCTGTTTCCCGAATTGCCGGCGAAGTTGCGGTTTCATCCCCTGAGACGCTTCGAGCGCATCCTTGTGTATTACACCTCGGTATCCGGGCGCGTGGAAATCATCCGTGTTTGGAATGCTGCGCGTGGTCTGGATGCGTTGCTGGACGATAGCAATAACGATTGAAGGAAATATTGGCCATGGCACGATCAGCCAAAATCAGCGAAGTGGGCTTGTGATGGCCAAGGCCAAGACCGCCTATGTGTGTGGCGACTGCGGCGCCGAGTACGCCAAGTGGCAGGGTTCGTGCACGGCCTGCGGGGCGTGGGATACCCTGAGCCGGGTGGTGCTGGAAGCGGCCGGCCGCGACGGCAAGCCCTCGGTCGGTGCGCAGCGTTCGAGCTATGCCGGGGATGCGGCCGGTGCGGCGCAGGTGATGCCGCTGACCGATGTCGATCTCAGCACCGACGAGCGCAGTCTGACTGGCATCGCCGAGCTCGACCGGGTGCTGGGCGGCGGCCTGGTGCAGGGTTCGGTGGTGCTGGTCGGCGGCGACCCGGGCATCGGCAAGTCGACCTTGCTGCTGCAGGTGCTGGGGCTTCTGGGCAGTCGGTTGCCGGGGCTGTATGTGACCGGCGAGGAGTCGCTGGCCCAGGTCGCGGCGCGCGGCCAGCGCCTGGGCCTGGACCTGAAGCCGCTCAAGGCGCTGGCTGAAACCTGCGTCGAACGGATTCTGGCCCAGGCCGTCGAGCAAAAGCCCCGGGTGCTGGTGATCGATTCGATCCAGACCATCTGGACCGAGCTTCTCAGTGCCGCACCCGGTTCGGTCAGCCAGGTGCGCGAGAGCGCGGCCAAGCTGACCCGCTACGCCAAGGAGACCGGCACCAGCGTGCTGCTGGTCGGCCACGTCACCAAGCAGGGCGGCATTGCCGGCCCGCGCGTGCTGGAGCACATGGTCGATGCGGTGCTGTATTTCGAGGGCGAGTCCGGCTCGCGCTTCCGCGTGCTGCGCGCGTTCAAGAACCGCTTCGGCGCGGTCAACGAGCTGGGCGTGTTCGCGATGTCGGACAAGGGCCTGAAGGAGGTGCCCAATCCCTCGGCAATCTTCCTGTCCGGCCACAACGAAGCCACGCCGGGAAGCACCATCATGGTGACCCGCGAAGGCACCCGACCGCTGCTGGTGGAAGTGCAGGCGCTGGTCGATCAGTCCAGCCTGGGCAACCCGCGGCGCGTGGCGCTGGGCCTGGAGCAGAACCGGCTGGCCATGCTGCTGGCCGTGCTGCACCGCCATGGCGGCGTGGCCGCCTACGACCAGGACGTGTTCGTCAACGTGGTCGGCGGCATCCGCGTGCAGGAAACCGCGGCCGACCTGCCGGTGCTGCTGGCCGTG
>CBFGSA010000258.1:0-1839 GCA_965651365.1 uncultured Rhodanobacteraceae bacterium
TGGCAGGGTGCCGCGACGCCGTCGATTATGGCGACAGCTTCGGCTTGGCGGCGGTGATGAGTTGCCTGGCGATGGCGTGCAGGTCACCCTGACCGCGCAAGTCCATCGCGACCGAATGTTCTCCGGCACGCACGAACAGCACGCCATGGTCGAGCAGGGCACCGTCGCCAATGTCGGTGTAGGGCGAGGCTGCGGTGGCGCGGCCGGCTTTCGGGATGGACATCGCCATCAGGTTGTAACCGTTCCAATCCAGCGTCAGCGTCAAGCGCGGCGCGTCTTCGTCCGGATCGCTGCCGGGCGCGTAGTAATGGCAACTTGTGTTGCCGTACTTGATCGCGCCCAGGTCGGCCGAGGCCGTCAGCGATTCGCCGAGGACCTTGGAAACCGCGGCGGTCGGCAACAGCCAGCATGCCGTGTGCGGTTTCAACAGCGCGGGATTGGCTTGTGCGGGGGCGGCAGCGCCAACGTTTGGCGCCACCTGCGCGACTGCGGATCCCTGTCTGGAGCATCCCGGAAGGCTGGCGGCAGTGTAGAAAAACATGCCCGCAACAGCGATGGCAAAGCCAGGGGATTGGAAAGTCATGGCGCTTCTCCGTGGGACACATTCCGTGTGTTTGCGACTCAATCCTTTCATACGGAAAAAGAGCAATCCGAACGACAGCGGCCTGTACGCAACGTAGTCATTGTGCGTCTCACATCAACAACTCGGCGAAGCGCTGCCACCACGCAGTGTGGGAAACGACCACCGCCAGCGGCAACGCGAGGATCACGGCAAGGCCACCGAGGGCAAACGCCGGGTGCAGGCGGCGATGCTGGCGGATCTCGCGCACGGCACATGCGACGACCAGAGCCGTGACCACGCTGATCGCCACCGGCAGGCTTGCCGCACGGAAGTCCAGCGCCTGCGGAATCCGTGCGATGGCGGGCGGCAGAAGGTCGAGCATGGCGAGCAGCATCAGGCGGCGGTGGATTTCCGGGCGCCTGCGAAGCGCAAGCCCGGTACCCGCCAACCCACCGAACACCAGTATATTGAGCAGCGGAACTGCCAGGAACTGCTGCGGCGGCACCTGCGGCACCGGCGTATGCCCGGCCCGCATGGCGAGGATGGCCATCGTCAAGCCCAGTCCCAGCACGACCGGCGCCAGCAGCATCCCGGCGATGCCGGCCGTCCGGTGCAAGGCGATTTTGCCGCGCGAGGCCAGCCACACCTGAGTGACGAACAACGCCACCCACAGGCTCATTACCGTGCCGTGCACGATCGCCAGCGAGGGCAGCGGCAAGTGCACGAACAGCGGCCGCAGGTAGAATGTTCTCGCGAAGCCGACCAGCACCAGCACGGCCGAGATGCCGGCAATCCACAACACGAACGATCGCGGCCTGTGCCTGCGGCGCAGCGCCAGTTCCGCATCCAGTGATCCGACAGGCGCGTGCATGGTTTCTCCGGCATGGCGGGTGGCCAGGCGATGCGGCTTCTGCCGCCGCGCCCATCGCGACCTTCATCATGTACATACGGGAAAAATCGCCGCGAGCGACACGCATGGGTGCCCCGGCGTGAATCCCGAGCCCACCAGCGCCCCGTTTTCCGTGCACCGGCCACCCGGAGTACACGGTCAAATCCGAATCGTCGCTTCGCCCTATGCTGCAACCTAACCGGGCTGGACCCCGCGCGCGGGCGTGTCGCCAGCCTGCGTTCTGTCGCTGGACGCGGCATGGTCCGGCTGCTGCAACGCCCGCGCCAGGTCGAATCTGGCCTGCGTGATCCGCGGGTCATCGGCGTTCAGGACAGGCTCGAGCAACGCCACTGTCCGCTGCAACGCGGCTGCTGCGGCATCCCTGCTG
>CBFGSA010000259.1:0-1837 GCA_965651365.1 uncultured Rhodanobacteraceae bacterium
AATTGTAACTTCCCGGAGAGCTGTCGGCTCACGGATAGTGAAGGCAACGAAGCGCTGCAGCATCACGAAACCTGACCCGGAGGGGAAAACATGCCTCATCGATGGACAAGCCTCGCCACCTTGCTGCCACTTGGTCTGGCCCTGCCGCTGGCGTTGGCACCAGGCATGGGCCACGCGGGAGCGGCGTCGGCCTCATCGCAACCCGCAAGACCCACCGAATTCTGCGACTCTGTCCACACAATCTGCGTGGGTGCCGATTCGGCCTGCCAATTCACCGACATACAGGATGCAATCGATGCCGCAAGCCGCCCGAAGACCTTGATCGTGGTTGCCAGCAACAAGACCTACACGAACCAGCATCTGGTCCTTCACAATCGAAACGTGACGCTGCGCGGAGGCTATTCCAGTTGCTCCGCCTGGTTGCCATCGGGAATGACCACTCTGCATGGCGGCACTACCCACAGCGTGATTTCGATCAGCCCGGACCCCGGACCCACCGTCACTGTCCAGTTGGAGAATCTCGACATCCGCGACGGCGGTGGCACGGATCCGATCGGCTTTCACACATACAGCGTAGGCGGGGGTGTCTTCATCCAGGGAAACACATCAGCCTCCATCCGTCGCAGCAAGATCACGCACAATTCGGCGTCTTACGGCGGCGGCATCTACCTGGACGGCAGCGATGGGGCGATGCTGGAACTTCAAGACGTGGAAATCTCGAACAACAGCGCCAGCAACAATGGGGTGAACGGATCCGCACACAACAGCGGCCGGGGCGGCGGAATCTACTGCACGAACGGCGGTGACATCTTTCCCGATGGCCTTGTCGTTTCAGGCAATGTTGCGGTCGCTGACACCAACAGTATTGCCATGGGCGGTGGCGCTTATCTGCACGGCTGCCTTTTCACGGTACCGGCGTTTGCCGAGGGGCGCACGACCTTCTTTCTGAACATGGCACAGGATGGGGACGGCGGCGGCTTCTACGTTTCTACCGCGGGCAGCCATGTCGGAATCCTCAACCTGCATGGAGACTCGTTGTTGCAAAGTAACCTCGCAGGTCGCAATGGTGGTGGCGTGTATGCAGACCATGCCGTTGTCTCACTGACCAAGGCGCCAGTGACAATCACGAACAATACCGCGGGCTTTTCCGGCTCAGGCAGTGGCGGGGCAATGTATCTGCGAAATAATGGCCTGGATGCGCAATGTGACGGCAATTGCGAATTGTCTGGCAACAGTGCCAACGGGCCAGGCACGGCAATCTACGGTTTCGCGAGCAGCCCGCCGGTGGAAGCTGTCTATTTCGATATTGCCAGCATGCGCATCGTCGGCAACGGTGCGCCCGGCCAGACGGTCATCGACGTTGGCAGCAGCACGGGATCGACCGTGCAGACCTACATTTCCTTGCACAACATGCTCCTGGCCGGCAATACGGGAAGCACACTATTCAACGTCCGAACGCCCGAGTCGGGCGAACTCTTCGTCAGTTCCAGCACTATCGCGGACAACGATGTCGGCGTGGATTTCAGCGTCGGCGGCGATACGCTCACGCATCCGCCATTCTGGCTGTACAACAGCATTGTCAACGAGGCGTCAGGCACGTATGCCGCGGCATCGACGATCAACGTGGACGTCGAATGCGTGATCGCGCATCAAAGCAATCATTTGCCGTCGGATGACACATTGCAGGTCATTGATCCGAAGTTCGTCGATGCCGATGCCGGCGACTACCACCTCCAGCCGGATTCACCCGCCATCGATTACTGCGGCCATACCGACGATGTCCCCGACGACGACCTCGACGGCAACCCGCGCGGCGTGGACGCGCCGCAGGTGCCGC
>CBFGSA010000260.1:0-1834 GCA_965651365.1 uncultured Rhodanobacteraceae bacterium
CGCTGCGCGCGGCTCCGGAATGACGAATGGCTGCCGCGCAATGGCGGATTGGCGTTGACAGGCACGAAATACAGGGCTTCAAGCATGAACACGAAACGACAACTTCAGACGATTCTGCTCTCGACCCTGGCAGTTGGCCTTCAGTTGGGGATCACGGCGCGCGCTGACACGGGTGACAACCCCGGCTATCAACAGGCCTACGAGGACTGGGCCAATGCCGAGCTGGTGCTGCTGCCGACCTCGTTTCTGCCCGGGCCGTTCGGAACGGTGGCCGACCTGGCGGTGAGCGGCATCGACATCCGCCTGCGCTATCTGCCGGCCACGTTTGTCGCGCCGTCACCGCCCCCGGTACTGCCCAACAGCGCCGACCAGTGCCGCTACAGCTTCACCCTGCCGCAAAAGAGCGCCACCTACGGCAACCTGCTCAATCTGTGGGATATCGAGCCGCTGCCGACCAACTGGGGTGCCTTCGGCACGCCGCTGGTCGGCCACGCCAACAGCAACGTGGACGTGTCGGTCGAGGCACCGGAACTGGTCGACTGGTCGCCATCGGTGCGCACGGTCAGCTTCGCCTCCGGCGTGCACAAGCTGCACTGGAGTGCCGATACCCAGCTTGATCCGATCTTCGATGTGGCGCTGCCGACGGCGCTGTTCGTGTACAGCGCCGAGCTGAAGTACGGCAAGGCGATCACCGAAACCGACCCCGGCAGCGCCAAGCGCGCCTTCGCCATCGGCAAGGCGTTTCTGGCCAATGCGGGCGAGGCGGCCGGCATCATCACTGCCGACCGGCTTCTCGACCTGCCCACCGTGACCACGGCCAGCCACACCCAGGACAGCAACTTCACCGTGCTCGACGTGCGCCCGCCAACCATTGGTACCAGTGCACCCAATCCGCCACCCATCGAGGCAACCGGCTTCGGTGGCGAGAAATGGCGCAACCACTTCGCTGCGCTGCGCGCCACCATCAGCGCCTCCGATCCGTGCGGGCTGACGCCCACGGTCGGCAACAACGCGCCCGACTTCCTGCCGATTGGCACCACCACCGTCACCTGGACCGCCAAGGACACCGGTCCGCTCGGCGGCGGCAATCCGGGCCAGGCCAGCGTGCAGCAGCACATCGTGGTGCAGGACACGCTGCCGCCGATTCTGCTGGCACCGCCAAATCGCGTGATCGAGGCCAGCATGCCGCCGTCGCCGGCGCAGGTCATGATCGGCAGCGCCGTGACCTTCGATCTGGCCGATCCGGACCCGCTGATTGCCAACACGGCACCTTCCAGCTTTCCGGTCGACAGCCGTACCGAAGTGCACTGGAGCGCCACCGACGACTCGGGCAACAGCGCCGACAAGTCGCAGTGGATCACGGTCAAGACACCCGGCAGCAACACCCCGCCCGTGGTCACCGATGCCAGCGCCCAGACCCTGACCAGCCAGCCGGTCGACATCGTGCTGCAGGGCAGCGACAGCGACTACCTGTCCGGCCGTTTCGATCCGCTCAACTTCCACATCGCCGCGCGCCCCGCGCACGGTTTCTTCGTGGCACCACTCAGGCCGTATTTCATCGAGGACTACCGCGTGAAACCGGACAGCGAAGTCGGCGACATTCTCAACTATTCGGGCAATCCTGCATCCGATCTGGACGATGCCTTCTGCCACGCCAATCCGTCGCGGCCGATTCCCGTCGATTTTCCCTATCAGGCCCAGTTCGTGCACTTGCGCGACGACAACGTGTCCTATGTGCTGGACCGCGCCTGGCGCTGCACCAGTGGTTATCCGGTAACCGATCCGCGCATTTCGATGTGGGATGCAAACGGGGCACTGCTGACCAGCGCGGCGA
>CBFGSA010000261.1:0-1826 GCA_965651365.1 uncultured Rhodanobacteraceae bacterium
CACGATGGCATCGTCGAAGCCGTTCAGATGGGCCTCGGTCTTGATCAGCGCGCTGTTGATATAGGCCCCGGTGAGTTTGCCGCGCGGGGGGATGGCTGTATCGTCCACGCGCCGCCAACTGCTGGTCCCCACCTTCAGCCCTTCCTCTTGGGGCAAATAGCTGTTCATGGGCACAGAGAAGATCGCCACCTCGTCGCGCAGATCGTGCAGGCGCACGCCAATGATTTCGTCGGCTTTGTAGGCCAGGGGGCGTATATAGACATTCTGTCGCCAGCCTTCCCGCGCCAGCAGTTCAAGCGTGATGTCAGTCAACCGCTGTGGCGTGTAGTCGAACTGGGCATAGAGGATCTTGGCGCTGTTGAGGAAGCGCACAAAATGATCGTGGATGCGCATGACATAAAGCTGTTCGTGCGCCTCGTTCCAATAGCCGCGCAGCCCGGCGAAAGAGCCGGTTCCATAGTTGAAGCCGTGGGTCATGATGCTGATCTTGGCTTCGGACAAGGGGCGAATCTTGCCTTCAAAATAGGCGTACTGGGTCATGGGTGTTTTCCTTTCCTGGACGGTGGTGTAAGAAGCGAACAGCGGCCTAGGGCGTGTATGCAAAGTCAAAGCCACAGGAGTGTGGCGGCGATGAGCCAGAAGGCTCGATAGGTGTCCGCCCGCTTGTCATAGCGAGTGGCGATGCGACGGAACTGCTTGAGGCGGTTGATCATGCGCTCGATGCGGTTGCGTTGCCGATAGCGTTGACGGTCGAAGGGACCCGTGCGGCGCTCATTCACGCGACGGGGGATGGTGATGCGGATGCCATGTTGGCGCGCATAGCGCCGAATCTTGCGGCTGCTGTAGCCTTTGTCGCCCACGATGCGCCGAGGCCGCAGTTTAGGGCGACCTCGCCCGACGCGCTTGACTGCGCCTTGCTGCATCAGGGACTCGAACACCGTCGCTTCGTTTTGTTGCCCTGGGGTCAGGGTGACGACCATCGGCTTGCCGTGTCCTTCGCTGCGCAGGTGCACCTTGGTGCTGAAACCGCCTTGGCTGTGGCCTAAGGCTTCTGTCGCAGGGTCCCCTTTTTTGCCCCCGCCGCATGCTGGTGGGCACGGACGATGGTCCCATCGACGTAATGGATTTCCCAATCGAGGTCACCGTGCGCATCCGCATCCTGTTGGATGGCGGCAAAGAGACGCTCCCAGATGCCGGCTTTGCGCCAGCGTTGAAAGCGGCTGTAGACCGTGGACCACGAGCCGTAGCGCTCGGGCAGGTCCCGCCATGGCGCACCGGTGCGCAGAATCCACAAGATGCCGTTCAGGATGCGGCGATGGTCTGCCGCCGGTCGTCCTGTATGGGCTCGCTGCGGCGGCAGCAGCGGCTGGAGTCGTGCCCATTGTTCATCCGTGAGTTCATGTCTGTGTCTCATGCCTTCACTGTATCAACTCTGTCAAGTTTGCATACACACCCTAGCGTATAACCTTCCCCATACCGAGCTTCGGATCGAGTTTCCAGAGGGCGTATGCGCCAGGATGCGCGACTACTGCATCAACAGCGCAAACAGTTCCTCGGTCTGGGGCGAAGGCGGCGCGTCGATTTCCTCTTGCAGCGCCTTTTGACAGAGCGAATACTGGCGCGCAACGCCTGCGCGGTTGCCGGTCGCGGCATAGATGCGCATGGCGAGCCGGTGGGCGTCTTCAAGACAAGGGTCTTCATACAGCACGCGCTGACACCATTCCAACGCCGTTTCGATTGCGCCGTCCTCAAAGCTCAGCTCGGCCAGACGCAGCGCCGTATCCAAATAGATCTGGCGCAGCCGCTCTCGCTCCATGTAGGTCCAG
>CBFGSA010000262.1:0-1814 GCA_965651365.1 uncultured Rhodanobacteraceae bacterium
GGCAGCCTGGAAGTTGCCTTGCCCGAAGTCGAGCCGTGGCCACCGGAAGAGCTCTTATCCTATGAGCGCGCCAGTCTCGGTCACTACCTTTCCGGACACCCTGCCGATGCGTGGAAGTCGCTGCTGGAGCAATTGGCCACCTGCCCGCTGGGCAGCATCGCCGAGCACTACACCGCACCGGCCTGCAACCCGGAGCGGCGCCGCCCGCCCGACGTGCCGTGGGTCGTGGCCGGCAACGTGGCCGAAATGCGCAAGCGGGGCGACAACATGGCCTTCGTGCGCATCGAGGATGCGAGCGGCTTCATCGAGGTCAGCCTGTTCGGCGAAACCTGGCTGCAGTACACCGAGCTGATCACGCGCGACGTGCTGCTGGTCGCAGCCGGCGGCCTGACTCCGGACAGCTTCAACGGCGGCTTCCAGCTGCGTGCGCGCCGGGTATGGACCCTGGACCAGGCCTGCGCCGAACATGCCCGTCTGCTGCGGCTCGACCTGGGCACCATCAACACACAGTTTCCAATCGAACTCGCGCGTCTGCTGGACCAGCACACCGGCACTACGCCGGTGCTGCTGCACAGCTACACCAATGCGCACGCCCAGGCCGACCTGGAGCTTCCCGGGCGACGCATTCGTGCCAGCACAGGCCTGATCCGGCAACTTGAACGGCTCGACGGCATCACCGCCGTCAATCTCATTCTGAGCCGGCCCAGCGCGGACTAGGCGGGCTTCGAGCCGGTATACTGGCCGTTCGTGTCGTGATTTTCCGGACTGCACCCGCATGAATGCCCAATTCCTCGATTTCGAACAGCCCATTGCCGAGCTCGACGCCAAGATCCGCGAGCTGCGGCATGCCAGCGATGGCCAGGCGTTCAACATCGACGAGGAAATCGGCAAGCTCGAGACCAAGCTGCGTGCCAAATCGGCCGACATCTTCCGCAACCTCGACGCTTGGCAGATCGCACAACTGGCCCGCCATCCCTCCCGGCCCTACACGCTCGACTACGTCGAGGTGATCTTCGACGAATTCCACGAACTGGCCGGCGACCGCGCCTATGCCGATGACGCCGCCATCGTCGGCGGCCTGGCCCGGCTCAATGGCCGCCCGGTGATGGTGATCGGTCACCAGAAGGCGCGCGATGTCAAAAACAAGATCAAGCGCAACTTCGGCATGCCGCGACCGGAAGGCTACCGCAAGGCGCTGCGCCTGATGCAGATGGCCGAACGCTTCCAGCTGCCGCTTTTCACCTTCATCGACACCATGGGCGCCTACCCCGGTGTCGGCGCCGAGGAACGCGGCCAGAGCGAAGCCATCGCACGCAATCTGGAGGTCATGTCACAACTGAAGATCCCGGTGATCTGCAGCGTCATCGGCGAAGGCGGTTCGGGCGGCGCCTTGGCCATCGGCGTTGGCGACCGCACCATCATGCTGCAGTACTCCACCTATTCGGTCATCACCCCCGAAGGCTGCGCCTCGATCCTGTGGAAAAGCGCCGAGCGCGCCAAGGACGCCGCCGCTGCTCTGGGCCTGACCGCCGACAAGCTCAAGCAGCTCGGCCTGATCGACAAGGTCGTGCGCGAGCCCCTCGGCGGCGCCCACCGCAACCCGCGCTCGATGGCCAAACGCCTCAAGGGCGTCCTTCTCGCCGAACTCGCCGCCCTCGACCAGCAACCCGTGGCCGAACTCGTGCGTCAGCGCTACCAGCGCCTGCGCGGCTACGGCGCGTTCAGCGAGTAGGCACTGCCGATTGCAGACTGGCGGTGATCTGGCGCTGTTGTGCCAGATGGCAGCCTTCTGTTCGGGACTCGGGACTCGGGAC
>CBFGSA010000263.1:0-1804 GCA_965651365.1 uncultured Rhodanobacteraceae bacterium
TCCATTTCCGACATCCGGCACTACGAATCCCTGCCGCGGTAGCGTGAGCGAAGCATACTGATTGGCACTGTTGGTTTTCGGCTTCGTCAGTCGAACAGCCCTGACTGCAGTCCGACCGGCGGCGCCCGACTTTCAGGTAGCGGCCAGGGCTCACTGGCTTCTGCCTTGTGCTCCAAGTGATCGAGGATCTGCTTGATCACTACCGGATCTTCAATACAGGCAATCACCTTCATGGCGCCACCGCAGACACTGCAGGTCTCGATGTCGATGTTGAATACACGTTTGAGGCGCTGTGACCAAGTCATCGACGCTCGCCGTTCGGCGGGTGATGGTCGCTCCTCGACTAGCCTGGCCTGGTTGCCCCTGCCCCGCTTTGCTGGCGTCACCAACGCCCGGTGCTTGCTGTTGGGCGCAAACACACCGTGGAAGCGTGTCAGATTGACTCTGGGCTTTGGCACCAGAGCCGCCAGCCGGGCAATGAAATCCAGTGGCTCGAAGATCACATGCGTGGTGCCGTCACGGTACGGCGTCTTGAGCTGGTAGCGAACGTTGCCATTCGGCGTGAGCGACAGTCGCTGCTCGGATATCGCCGGGCGGCTGATGTAGCGGCACAGTCGTTCGAGCTTCTTGCGTTCATCGGCCCTGGCCGCCACCCCGGCATGCAGGCTAAACCCAGCCACTTTGCCTGCCCCGTCATCAAACAGCTCGCCACTCGCTGGCAGGGTTTGCAGGGTGAACACCTTGCGACCTGCCTGCGGGCCGACCGCTATGCGGTAGGTGATCGAATGCCCCAGCAGTGGCGTCATCGGGTCGTCGTCCACTGCGTCTGAAGTCAGGTAGCTGTTCTCGGCATCCCGTTCCAGCAGGCCCTGGCGCTCCAGAAAGCGACCAACCCGATGGGCGATGGTGTGCGTCAGCCGGGTGATTTCAGCGCTGCTCGGCGACTTCACCCAACGGAACCGGGCGGCTCCATTGGGCTGATCTACATACACACCATCAAGGAACAACATGTGGAAATGGATATTGAGGTTCAGCGCCGAGCCAAAGCGCTGGATGAGAGTGACAGCACCCGTCCTGGCCCTGTCGTGTGTATAGCCTGCTTTCCTGACCAGATGGGTAGCGATGACGCGATGGACGATGCCCAGCACCCGCCCCATGATCTCCGGCCGGCTGGCGAACAGGAAACGCAGCTGGTACGGGAAACTCAATACCCACTGGCGCATGGCTTGTTCGGGCAGTACTTCGTTAACCAGCAAGGCCGCGCTTTCGGCCATGCGACGTGCACCACAGCTCGGGCAGAACCCTCTTCGTTTGCAGCTGAAAGCAACCAGGTGCTCGGTATGGCAGGACTCGCAGCGCACCCGCAGAAAACCATGTTCCAGCCGGCCGCATTTGAGAAATTCCTCAAATTCCCTTTGCACATAACTCGGTAGTTCCCTGCCCTGCTCAGCCAAATGGGCAGCGAGCGCCGGGTAATACTCGTCGACGATCTGATAGAGCAGGGTTTGCTCGGGCCGGTGACGCTGGTAACGACCAGCATCCCGCTCCCGGCTGGCCATCCTGGCCGCCGCCGCGTGGGGCATGATCCGCGTCCTTGCGATATTGTGTTTTTCTATACAGTTTATCGCCTGGTTGCACGATTCTGAAGCACTCAGTCGCTGCTGCCGACCCGTAGCAGTCTTTGTCCGCCTCTGCACTCGATTGAAAACAACCTGCTTCCGCCGGCGGGATATACCCGATGGGCTCCAACAGTCGATGGTGGTTGAACCAGTGTACCCAGTGCAGCGTGGCCAGTTCGACGGAT
>CBFGSA010000264.1:0-1786 GCA_965651365.1 uncultured Rhodanobacteraceae bacterium
TCTACCTGCTGCTGTGCGAACGCTACCCGGAGCACCACCGCCAGTTGCTGGCCAACATCGAACGCATCCAGTTGATGCAGGAGCCGGGCACATGAACTCTCTCAAGACATTTTCACTGCTGGGCCTGCTGGCCATGGCGACGGGCATTTCGGCGGCACCTGCGGCTGCCGGCGGCAGCGCGACGGCGTGGCAGAAGGGCCGGCAAATGGTGCTGGTGGTCACGCCCGACTGGAATGCCGATCACGGCGCCCTGCAGCGTTTCGTGCGTGGCACGGAGGGTTGGCAGCCGGTCGGCCGGGTCTGGCCGGTGACCATCGGCAAATCGGGCGCGGCCTGGGGCATCGGCTTGCAGCCGGCGCCGGCCGACCATCACCCGGTCAAGCGCGAGGGTGACGGCCGCAGTCCGGCCGGGATGTTCGCCATCGGCGAGGCCTTCGGTTACGCCAGCAAGGCCGATACCGCCCTGACGTATGCGCCGATGCATGCCGACAGCTATTGCGTCGATGTCAGCGGCTCGCCGTACTACAACCGCATCGTGCGCGCGAGCGACGTGGGCAAGGCCGCGGTCAAGGGCGCCACCGAACACATGCGCCTGGACCTGGTCAACGACGGCGACCAGCGCTACCGCCTGGGATTCGTCATCGAGCACAACCCGGAGCAGAAACCGATGGCCGGAAGCTGCATCTTTGCCCACCTGTGGAAAAAGCCGGGCGCGCCGACGGTCGGCTGCACGGCCATGGCCGCGGACCGCATGCAGACGCTGGCCGGCTGGCTGAAGCCGGCCGATCACCCGGTCTTCGTGCTGCTGCCGCGTGAAGCCTTCGAGCGCTTGCGCAAGACCTGGAAGCTGCCGCATCTGGAGCCCTCGGCTTGAGTGCGACGACGCGTGTCCTGAGTGCGCTGGTCATCGGTGCCGTACTGGGCCTGGGCCTGGCCTGGCTGGATGCACCGCTGGCGGTTCGCATTGCCGACTTCGTGCAGCCGGTGGGCCGCTTGTGGCTCAATGCGCTGCAGATGACGGTCGTGCCGCTGGTGTTTGCGCTGGTCGTGGTGGGCGTCAACACTGCGGCGGATGCCGCTGCCTCCGGTCGCATCGCGCGTCGCGCCATTGTCGTGTTCGTGATCCTGCTGTCGGCGGCGGCTGCCTTCACCGCGCTGGTGGCACCGGCGGCGCTGTCGATGATTCCGCATGATCCGGATCTGGCCGCAGCCCTGGACAAGGCCGTTGCCGGCACCGCAGCGCCCGTGGCGCCGGCCGGCTGGGCCGACTGGTTCACCGGCATCATCCCGACCAATGCGCTGTCGGCCGCTGCCGAAAGCGCGATGCTGCCGCTGGTGGTGTTTGCCCTGTTCTTCGGCTTTGCCCTGACCCGCATCGAGAGCGGGCCGCGCCAGGCCATGATCGGCTTCTTCCGCACCATTGCCGACACCATGATCGTGATCGTGCACTGGGTGCTGTGGGTGGCGCCGGTCGGTATCTTTGCGCTGATCTTTTCGGTCTGCGCCCGTGCCGGCATCGGCATGATCAGCGCGCTGGGCATCTACATCGTGCTCGAGTGCGCGCTGTACATTACCGTGGCCCTGCTGATGCTGCCGGTGGCGATCCTGTGGGGCCGCGAAAAACTGCGCCGTTTCGTCTCCGCGCTGGCGCCGCCGCAGGCCGTTGCCGCCAGTACCCAGTCCTCGCTGGCGACCCTGCCGGCCATGCTGGACAGCGCACGCACCAAGCTCGGCTATCCGCAGCAGGTCAATGCGCTGGTCCTGCCGATGGCCGTGACCCTGTTCC
>CBFGSA010000265.1:0-1781 GCA_965651365.1 uncultured Rhodanobacteraceae bacterium
TGCGCGGCAGCAGGTCGAGGGTGGTTTCCAGGCTGACATCGAAGGTGTGCAGGTTACGGTTGTTGATGCCCACCAGCGGTGTATCGAGAGTCTTCAGCGCCCGCTCCAGCTCGGCGCCGTCATGCACCTCGACCAGCACGTCGAGACCGACATCCTTGGCCACCGAAGCCAATTCGGCCATGCGCACGTCATCCAGACAGGAGACGATCAGCAGCACACAGTCGGCGCCCAGCGCGCGGGCCTCGACGATCTGATACGGATCGACCATGAAGTCCTTGCGGATCACCGGCAGTGCGCAGGCGGCACGCGCTTGCTGCAGATACTGGTCGGCGCCCTGGAAGAAATCGATATCGGTCAGCACCGACAGGCAGGTCGCGCCACCGGCCTCGTAACTGCGGGCGATGTCCGCCGGGATGAAGTCGGCGCGCAGCACGCCCTTGCTCGGCGAGGCCTTCTTGATCTCGGCAATCACCGCCGGCTGCTTGCGTGCAGCCTGTTCCAGCAGCGCGCGGGCAAAGCCTCGCGGTGCGTCGGCAATGCGCGCAGCAGCCTCGACCTCGGCCAGGCTGACCTGGGCGCGACGCGCCGCCACTTCCTCGAACTTACGGGCGACGATCTTCTCCAATACGGTTGGTACGCTCACCCTTCGTTCTCCTGTTTGAATACCGCGGTAAAGGACACCAGTTCTTCCAGCTTCTCACGCGCCAGGCCGGTATGCAGGGCGTCATGCGCCAGCTGGATGCCTTCGCGCAGGCTGCTGGCATGGTCAGCAGCATAGAGTGCGGCGCCAGCATTGAGCACGATCATGTCGGCAGCCTTCTGGCCATTGTCGGTCTTGCGTCGGCCCAGGGCGTCGCGGATCAGCTCCAGCGACTGCTCGGCGTTGTCGACGGTCAGACCGATCAGGCTCTGGCTCTTGATGCCGAAATCCTCGGGCTGGATACGGTACTCGCTGACCTTGCCGTCCTTGAGCTCGGCGACGAAGGTCGGCGCGGCCAGACTGATCTCGTCCAGACCGTCCTGCGCGTGCACCACCAGCACGTGCTCGCTACCCAGACGCTGCAGCACTTCGGCCATGGGCCGGCACAGCGCCTGGCTGAACACGCCGATGACCTGATGCTTGGCTCCAGCCGGATTGGTCATCGGGCCGAGCATGTTGAAGATGGTGCGCAGGCCCAGCTCGCGGCGCGGGCCAATGGCATGCTTCATCGCGCCGTGATGAGACGGAGCGAACATGAAGCCGACCCCGACGCTTTCGACGCAGCGCGCCACCTGCTCGGGCTTGAGCCCCAGGTAGACGCCAGCCGCCTCGAGCAGATCGGCGCTGCCGCTCTTGCCGGACACCGCACGATTGCCGTGCTTGGCCACCTTGCCGCCCGCCGCCGCAACGACGAAAGCCGCCGCGGTGGAGACGTTGAAGATGTTCATGCCATCGCCGCCGGTGCCGCAGGTGTCGACCAGGCGCTCGGCGTCGATCACCACCGGTGCAGCCAGCTCACGCATGACGCTGGCGGCGCCGACAATCTCGTCGATGGTCTCGCTCTTCATGCGCATGCCCATGAGGAAGGCACCGATCTGCGCGTCGGTGCATTGGCCGGTCATGATCTCGCGCATGACCGCCTGCATTTCCTCGGTGGTCAGATCGAGCTGAGCGACGATCCGGTTGAGGGCTTCCTTGATATTCATGCGCGCACGCCTCCGGTCTGCTTGAGGAAGTTGGCGAACAGTTCGTGGCCCTGCTCGGTGAGGATGGACTCGGGGTGGAACTGCACGCCCTCGAC
>CBFGSA010000266.1:0-1766 GCA_965651365.1 uncultured Rhodanobacteraceae bacterium
GGCGCGGTACATCTGGGCCGGGCGCTGCGGGCCACGCTGGAACTGGCCTTCGATCCTGGCCAGATCAGGTGAGCCTTTCAGGGCGCGGCGGAAGGCACCCTTGTCCAGTTCGCGGCCGAGGATGGCCTGGCAGGCATGCTGCAGTTCGGTGAGTGTGAAGCGGTCTGGCAGCAGGTGCAGGGGCAGGGCGCCGCGGTCGACCTTGTCGCGCAAGGCAGACAATGCGGTGGGCAGCATGCGGGCGTGGTCGAAAACCAGACGGTGGCCGGGCTTTTCCGGGTTCGCCCATTCGATGGCTTCGGTGCGGCTGCCGGCCACGGCGGGCACCTTGTCGCTGGGCAGCAGGGCATAGTACAGCGTGCTCAATGACCAGCCGCGCGGATCGCGTTGCGCGCCGCTGAAGGTGTGCACCTGCTCCAGGTGTGGCAGCTTGACTTCGGTTTTCTTGGCCAGCTCACGCAGAGCGGTGTGATCCAGGCTCGGATCGGACGCCGGATTCAGGACACCGCCAGGCAATGCCCAGCCGCGCGGCTCACGTTCGCGGCGCACCAGCAGCACCTTCAGTTGCATGTCGGCAAGCGTGAACAGGGCCACGCTTGCGCCGACGATCGGGTAGAGGAGCTTTTTGTCACGGGTCGCGGGCTTGTTCACTTAGTTGCACTATGTCAATAAGAGCGGTAGACTTGCTTGGTGACAGATTATCACCAAGGGGCGCACAAATGAACTACGACATCATCGGCGACATTCACGGACACGGCGACAAACTCGAAGCACTGTTGCGAAAGTTGGGTTATCGGAACCGCGACGGGGCCTGGCGGCAGCCCGGCCACCAGGTGATTTTCGTGGGCGATTACATCGACCGCGGCCCCGAGCAGCTCGCCACCGTGGATACCGTGCGTGCGATGGTGGAGGCCGGTTCGGCACAAGCCGTGATGGGCAACCACGAGTTCAATGCAATCGCCTGGAGCCTGCCCGATCCCGAGCGGCCGGGTGAGTTCACGCGACCGCATACGCCCGAGAAGCGCCACCAGCATGAAGCCTTTCTGGCCGCCACGGAGAACGATGCGGAACGACGCAGCGAGATTCTCGACTGGTTCCTGCAACTGCCGCTGTGGCTGGACTTGCCCGGACTTCGTGTGGTGCATGCCTGCTGGGACGAAGATTCGATGCGGGCGCTGGAACCATTGCTCGATGCGGGCAAGTGCCTGGACCGGGATGGCGTGCGCGCCGCCAGCCGCCGGGGTTCGGGCGAGTTTGTCGCACTGGAGCGGGTGCTCAAGGGTCCGGAAATCGAACTGCCGGATGGGCTCCGCTTCCGCCAGGGCGAGCAATGGCGCAGCGGCGCGCGGTTGCGCTGGTGGATGCCGCAGGCAACGCCCTTGCGCGATGCGGTGCTGGTCGATTCGCTTGCGCGGCCGCAACTGCCGACGCAGCCGATGCCAGACGCGCCCTGGCCGCGTTACCCCGAGGGCAAGCCCATTTTCGTCGGACACTACTGGATGTCAGGCACGCCCGCGCCGCTGACGCCGCGCATCGCCTGTCTGGATTACAGCGTGGGCAAGGGCGGTCCGCTGGTGGCCTACCGCTGGCAAGGCGAGCCGGTTCTGGATGCGGGCCACTTTGTGGCGGTACACTGAATCCGAGGTATCCCGGACCCTGCGGATCGTTCCAGAGTGAACTTGTGATGCCGCGCTCTGGGGCAATTCGCCCGGGACATCCTGAGCCGGCAAGGGTAGGTAACTGACTCGCTTCACGACCTCATGCCG
>CBFGSA010000267.1:0-1759 GCA_965651365.1 uncultured Rhodanobacteraceae bacterium
GTTCATTCCCTGATGATAGCGGCAAGACGGTTTCGATGGAGTGGGAGCCGTGAACGGTGAGCAGCAGTGAGCAGTGAGCGGTGAGCGGTGAGCCGTGAGCAGAAAAGCTGACACAATCACCGCTTACCGCTTACCGCTTACCGCTTACCGGCAAGCTACTGCACCATCCTTGTCGCCAGATCGAACAGCGGCTGCACCAGCAGGATGCGCACCAGCAGGATCAGCAGAATCGCGATGGCTGGCGAGAAGTCGATGCCGCCCAGGTTCGGGATGCGCTTTTGCAGCGGCCGCATCACCGGACGGGTGAGTTCGTCGACCAGTGGTACCAGCGGATGGGTGGCGCCGACGGCGAACATGCCCAGCAGTGCCCAGGCGATGATCAGCACGATGTACAGTACCAGCAGAAAGTCGATCAGCTCGGCCACGGCCAGCAGCAGCAGGCCGGCGACATTCGGTGCGATGCCCTGCAGGGCGCAGATCAGCAGCAGCTTGACCAGTTCGGTGATCAGGGCCAGCGCCAGCACGGCCAGGTTGAGGCGTTTGACGCTGGGCAGGAAGCGGTGCAGCGGGGCAACGACCGGATGGGTCGTGCGAAACAGGAACTGGCAGATCGGGTTGCTGAAGTTGGCCCGGAACACTTCCGCCAGCAGGCGCAGGAACAGCAGGCCCAGGATCGCCCCGAACACGAAGCTGATGACCAGCAGGCCGGCGTTGGCGAGATAGCCCATCAGTCGAGCTCCGCCGACAGTTCGCCGCCGCGGCCGGTGGCGGCGGCGATGGCACGTGCGGCGATATCGGGCAAGCCGTCCCCGGCCAGGCTGTCCAGGCCCGCGGCCGTGGTGCCGCCGGGCGAGGTCACCTTCTTGCGCAGCTCGGCCGGGCTGTCGCCGCTCTCGGTCAGCATGCGGCCGGCGCCGAGGCAGGTCTGGCAAGCGAGGTCGCGGGCGATATCGGCGGGCAGGCCCTGGGCCGTCGCCGCCGCTTCCAGCGCCTCGACGAAGGCGAAGAAGTAGGCTGGGCCGGAACCGGACAGGGCAGTGACCGTGTCCATCAGCTTCTCGTCGTCGATCCAGCGCACCAGCCCCGCGCCGGCAAAGATCTGCTCGCTGCGCTGGCGCTGGCGCTCGTTGACATGGGCGTTGGGGCAAAGCGCAATCGCACCGGCGCCGATCAGGGCCGGGGTGTTGGGCATCACCCGCACCATGGCCAGATCGCTGCCCAGCCAGCCGGCAAGCTGATCCAGGCGCACGCCGGCCGCGACCGACATCACCACGGCGCCGTCGCGGATCGAGTCGGTATCGAAGCCCTTGCACACATCGGCAATCACCTGTGGCTTGACCGCCAGCACAATGTTGTCGGCGTGCGCCAGTGCATCGGCGGCATCGGCATGAACGTGAATGCCGAAACTGTGCGCCAGCTCCTCACGCGCTTCGGCCCGCGGCTCGACCACGTGCACTTGCTCGGCCACCGTGCCACTGGCCATCAGGCCACCGATCAGGCTGCGCGCCATGTTGCCGCCGCCAATGAACAGTGTGGTGCCTGGAGTGCGGGGATTCGGGGTTGGGGATTCGGGATTGTTCGCCATGGATTGCCGCTGCCGTGTCTTGCAGAGCGGCAAGGATAACAAGTTGCGGCTTGGTGGGCCGCTGGCGGTGAGCAGTACGAAGTAAGCAGTGAGCAGTGAGCAGTGAGCAGTGAGCAGTGAGCAGTGAGCAGTGAGCAGTAAGCCGTAAGCGGTAAGCAAACGGTCGGCATTGGG
>CBFGSA010000268.1:0-1735 GCA_965651365.1 uncultured Rhodanobacteraceae bacterium
TAGCTACCAATCTTCGATGCCGGGCAAGATAACAGAATCAGATCACCAACAGTTGCAGCGGGAGAATGCCGCTCTGCGCGAGCAGGTGGGCGACTTACAGCAACAATTGGACTGGTTCAAACGCCAGCTCTTTGGTCGAAAAAGCGAGAAGCTACTTTTGGAAATACCGGCCAATCAGGCGGCGCTTTTTGGCGCCGAGCTGGCCGGTGGCACCGCACCACCGTCGTCGCTTGAGACGCTCACCGTCCAGCGACGCAATAAGCACCGTGATCCGCAAACCGTCAACGACACCGGCCTGCGCTTTGACGCCTCGGTGCCGGTGCAGCTAATCGAATTACGACCCCCGCAGCTGCAAGGCGCCCAAGCTGATCAGTACGAGATCATCGGCCACAAGTCCACCTTCCGCCTCGCTCAACGCCCGGCCAGCTACGTGGTGCTCGAATACCGCCGTCCGGTGATCAAACATCATGAGGCCACCGCGCCGATCACCACACCGGCACCGCCCAACGTGCTGGAGAAGAGCATCGTCGATGTCAGTTTCCTCGCCGGCTTGATCATCGACAAGTTCCTCTACCACCTGCCCTTGTATCGCCAACATCAACGCCTGGCGAACAATGGCGTCGAATTGAGCCGCGCAAGCCTCACCCATTACATCACCCGAGCCCTGCAATTGCTGCGGCCCATCTACGAGGCTCAATTGGCCCATGTGCTGCTCAGCCGCATCCTGGCTATGGATGAGACCCCCATCAAGGCCGGCCTCCAGGGCAAAGGCAAAATGCGCCAAGCCTATTTCTGGCCCATCTTCGGCCAGCACAACGAGCTGATCTTCGCCTATGCCCCCTCGCGCGCTTACGAGCATGTCGCCCGCCTGCTGGGGCCGCACTTCGACGGCACGCTGCTCACCGATGGCTACCAGGCCTATCGCCACTACGCCGATGTGGTACGCGATGGGGCGGTGACCCTCGCCCAATGTTGGGTCCACACACGACGTTACTTCGAGAAGGCCTTGGAGGCGGAGCCGGCAGCGGCCACCGAAGCCCTACAGATCATCGGCGCGTTGTACAAACACGAGCGCATCATCGGCCAGCGCGGGCTTGAGGGAGAGAAAAAACTCGCCTACCGCACCAAGCACAGCGCACCGATCGTCGATCAGTTCTTCCAGTGGTGCGACGATACGCTGCGCCAACGCCCGGACCTCAGTCCCAGCAACCCGCTGAGCAAGGCCATCGGGTACGCCACCGACGCCGACCGGGTCAATGCCCTGAAGGTCTTCCTCGCCGACCCTGAAGTCGCACCGGACACCAACCACCTCGAGCGCTCCTTGCGTCCGATCCCCATGGGACGCCGCTCCTGGCTGTTCTGCTGGAGCGAGGTGGGTGCCGAACTGGTCGGTATCGCCCAAAGCCTCATCAGCACCTGCCGCTTGCAGGGGGTCAACCCCTATACCTATCTGGTCGATGTCCTACAGCGGGTGGGCCAACATCCCGCCAGCGATGTCATCGCATTGACCCCACGGGTCTGGAAAGAACGCTTCGCCGATAACCCCCTGCGATCGGATGTCGATCTGCCGCGGGCCCGGGCGCCTTGAGCGGGTGTCAACTGCGCCGTGCCCGACGATCCCCCGCCAGCTACCTGATCGCTAACGCCGCTGCCCTGGCCGCGCTGCTGTCCTCTGTCGCACATAGTCTACGCGCGACCAGGCAGCAGAAAAGAACGTCCCAGTTTGACCGCTTAC
>CBFGSA010000269.1:0-1727 GCA_965651365.1 uncultured Rhodanobacteraceae bacterium
CCAATACCATTCAAATAAGGGCCACAACGTCGGCGAACGGCTTCGTGGGCTGGGGCCAGTGTTCATGCTTTCGCCGCTTGAGCTTGTAGTTCGACATCTTCCGTTTGACCACCCGCGGATTCGAGCGCACTCGGCGTTCCGGCAAGCGCACGTCGGCCAAATCGCGCAGCAGACGATCATAAAGCCTCGGCCACTCCGCTTCAGCGACCAGCGCAAACTCAGCCATCGCCGAGCCGATGACGCGCAGACAATGGGTGAAGCTCAAACGGTCTGGATCGACCTCGGCCACCAGCGCCGCTTCATGCATCAGCGCCCGCACGGCGAAGTGTGCCAGGAGCAAGCCGTAGAGTTCTTGCAAGACCCCCACCGGCTTCTGGCTGCGCAACCGATGGCTGAAGAGTTCATGCGTCTTGATCTCATCGATGACCAGTTCGACCTCCCAGCGTTCGTGATAGGCGCAGGCCAGTTCTTTGGCCGGTGCCGCTTCGTGGTCCAGGAGCGTCGTCACGAGCCGGTGGGTTTCTCCGTGGCCCGGACGGGCCGGGTCTGTGGTCGTGTACTCAACCAGGCGCAGCACGAGGTGTTCACCTGCTTTACGTCGGTGATACTCGCTCGGCCGAAGACGCACCAGTTGAGAGCCGTCGGGCAACGGGCCGATGACCTCTGGTTTGACATGCGCTGGCAGCCGCGAGAGTACGTCGGCCCCCTGCTCCATCGCCGCTTGAAGCATGTCAAAGCTGTGCAGTCCGCGGTCCCACATGACCAGCATGCCGGGCTCAAGCGAGCGCAAAAGGCGACGAGCGCCAAGGCGCTCACTCGTGTCAATGGGCCAGAAACCAGCATCGATGACGGCGTGCGTGCCCGCCTCGGCCAGAAACAGACACCGCACTTGGGGAAAAGCGGTGCGTCCGCGCCCGGTCTTGTGCCGACCGAAGACGGCCTCGTTCTCGGCCGTGTCAGCCAGCGTGAGCGTGGTGCCATCAAGGGCCATGAGGCGTCGCTCGAAAAGAAACGCGCCGGGGGTCTCTCGCCTGGCCAGCGGACGGGCGAGTTGCTTGAAGAGCGCCTGCATCGTCGAGACGCCAAGCTGGTAGCGCCGGTAGCTGAAGGCACTGGCTCCTGGCACGGTGTAGGTGGGATCCGGCCAGAGAAAGCGCAGGCCCTGGGCCAGACGACGGATGACGTGCCCGATGGCCAAGTGCCGGTAGAGACTCATCGTGATGAGCACGAGCACCACGGCAACCATAGAGAACTTGCGTTCTCGCTCATGCCAGGCGTCTTGCTGGGTCAGCACGGCCTCGACGGTAGCTCTGGGGATGACCTTTTCGATGGCCTGCATGGTGATCTGGCTGGCGAATTTGCTATGGGGGTCGATAGTTCGTAAGGTGAAGCTCACGGGGTGGCTGCCTGGGTGGGTTCTACTTTTTGGCGAAAGCAAAACCTACGAAAGGCAAGCCACCTCGGCTTATTTGAATGGTATTGGTTTTAAGACTTGCTCGGCCTCTTCATACCGCTTGGCTGCTAGATGCATCCAGAACAGGCTCAATTGAGCATAGAAGCCGTGCCAGGTGTCGGCGTAGTTCTCTGCGAGCAGGTGGGCGGTGGCCTCCGCAGCCGCATTGTCGCCCCAGAATTGATAGGCCGCGATGAGGAGGCCAAGCGCGGTAGGTTGGAGGGGACCTTGCCGGGCAGCGAGTTGCTCGAAGTATGTGCGGTGCTTTTGAGCC
>CBFGSA010000270.1:0-1714 GCA_965651365.1 uncultured Rhodanobacteraceae bacterium
ATGAGCCCGGTCACTTTCAACCGCGAAACGCTGGATACACTGGATTTCCCGGCGATTCTGGCGCAGATCGCCGAGGAGGTGGAGCCGCTGACGCACACGGGGCGCGTCGCCGACTACATCCCGCGCCTGGCCGAGGTCCCGCGTGAGCGCTTCGGCATGGCCGTGGCAACGCTCGACGGCAAGCACCACGAGATCGGCCACGCCCGCGAGTGCTTTTCTGCCCAGAGCATCACCAAGGTCTTCACCCTGACGCTGGCACTCCAGGCCACAGGCAGCGAGCTGTGGAAGCGCGTGGGCCGCGAGCCGTCCGGCAATCCGTTCAATTCGCTGGTGCAGCTTGAACAGGAACGCGGCATTCCGCGCAACCCGATGATCAATGCCGGCGCCCACGTGGTGGCCGATGTGGTGCTGTCGGCCTGTGAGGAGCCGCGCCGGACACTACTCGAGTTCGTGCGCCAGCGGGCCGGCAACCCGGACATTGAAATCGACGAGGAAGTGGCGCAATCGGAAGCTGCTACCGGCTTCCGCAGCAAGGCGCTGGCCAACTTCATCCGCAGCTTCGGCAACCTGGACAACCCGGTGGAGCAGGTGCTGGACTTCTATTTTCACCAATGTGCGCTGCGCATGAACTGCGTCGACCTGGCGCAAGCCTTCCAGTACCTGGCCGAACGCGGCTACTGCCGGCATTCGGACGCCGCCGTCATCAGCGCCGCACGGGCCAAGCGCATCAACGCCATCATGCTGACCTGCGGCACCTACGACGCGGCCGGTGACTTTGCCTTCCGCGTCGGCCTGCCGGCCAAGAGCGGCGTCGGCGGCGGCATCGTCGCCGTGGTGCCCAACGTGCTGACCGTCGCCGTGTGGTCGCCCGGACTGGACAGGAAGGGCAACTCGCTGGCTGGTGGCGCTGCCCTGGACCGCTTCACCGCGCTGACCGGCTTGTCGGTATTCTGACAGGGCAGCGCGCTGCGCGCGCGATGGGGTTGCGTGTTCGCAGCCATGGGCTGCTCCTGCACAAGGCCTGGGCGTTGTGATGGGCTTGGGCTCAATGGAGGGTCTGTACCTCGAATCCGTTCTGGAAGATGATGTCGCTGGCGGCAGGGCAGTTCATGTTCTTGAATACGCAATCGGCCCATTCGGGGTGGTCGATGAACGGGTTGCGGTTGTGCTGCCAGGAGAACACCACGTCGTTGCGCAACTGCTCGTCTGCGTCGGGCGGGTCGGCGTCATTCCAGGCCAGCAGGTCGTCGAGCAGGCCCATGTAGGCGACCTGGCCGTTGCCGGTTTGGGCGTCGGTTTTCACGATCAGGCTGCGATTGTTGGTCAGCTCCAGATCGGGTTCGACGATTCCATCGCTGTCGATGCCACCCTCGTAGCGCACCGCCATGTACAGCACGGCGCGCGCGATGTCGCCCTTGCGGTGATCCCAGACCTCGAAGGTGCCCTGGTTGCCGTCCGGCGTCTGGTACCAGTTGGCGTCGCCATCGCCGCTGCCGCCGCCAAAACCGTCATTGGCCACGGTGCCCAGACGCGTGCAGGCACTGGTTGGACATTCACCCAGCGGCTTGTTGCCGCGGTCGCTGTTGTAGCCGACATCGGTCAGATGCAGCATGTGCGCGTCGGTGTAGGGCGGGTTGGGCTTGCCGTTCTTGCTGTTGTTGGGGAAGCCCAGCGAGTTGGGCCAGGTGTGCTCGCGGTTGTAGGCGCCCTGGCC
>CBFGSA010000271.1:0-1694 GCA_965651365.1 uncultured Rhodanobacteraceae bacterium
TCGGGTTCGTAGTAGCCACCCATGTCGACCTTGTGGCCCTGGACCGCGGCCAGTTCGTCGACGATTTTCGACTCATTTGCGGCCAGCTTTGCGGCCAGTGGCTGGAAGGCGCTGGCCAGTTCGGCATCGTCATTCTGCGCGGCAAGTGCTTCGGCCCAGTACAGCGCCAGGTAGAAATGGCTGCCGCGATTGTCCAGTTCGCCGACCTTGCGCGAGGGTGACTTGTTGGTATTGAGCAGCTTGCCGGTGGCCTGATCCAGGGTGCGCGACAACACGCCTGCGCGGGCGTTGTCGTAGTGCTCGGACAAGTGTTCCAGCGAGGCGGCCAGGGCCAGGAACTCACCCAGCGAATCCCAACGCAGATGGTTTTCCTCGACAAACTGCTGCACGTGCTTGGGCGCCGAGCCACCGGCGCCGGTCTCGAACAGGCCGCCGCCGGCCATCAGCGGCACGATCGACAACATCTTGGCGCTGGTGCCGAGCTCCATGATGGGAAAGAGATCGGTGAGGTAGTCGCGCAGCACGTTGCCGGTGACCGAGATCGTGTCCTTGCCTTGGCGGATGCGCTCCAGCGAAGTCTGCATCGCGGCCACGGGCGACAGGATGCGGATGCCGAGGCCGTCGGTATCGTGCTCGGCAAGATAGCGCTCGACCTTCTTCTTCAGTTCCATGTCGTGGGCGCGTTCGGGATCGAGCCAGAACAGCGCCGGCGTGCTGCTGGCGCGGGCGCGGGTGACCGCCAGCTTGACCCAGTCGCGCACCGGCGCGTCCTTGACCTGGCACATGCGCCAGATATCGCCTTCTTGGACCGCATGCTCGAAGATCACCCGACCGTTCTGGCCGCTGACCCGCACGGTGCCGGCAAAGGGAATCTCGAAGGTCTTGTCGTGCGAGCCGTATTCCTCGGCCTTCTGCGCCATCAGGCCGACATTGGGCACGCTGCCCATGGTGGCCGGATCGAATGCACCGTGGGCCTTGCAGTCCTCGATCACGGCCTGGTAGATGCCGGCATAGCTGCGGTCGGGGATGATGGCCTTGGCATCCTGACGCTCGCCTTGCGCATTCCACATCTTGCCCGAGTCGCGGATCATGGCCGGCATCGAGGCGTCGATGATCACATCCGAGGACACATGCAGGTTGGTGATGCCCTTGTCGGAATTGACCATCGCCAAATGCGGGCGGCCCTTGTACTGGGCGTCGATGTCGGCCTTGATCGCCTGCTGCTTGTCTTCGGGCAAGGATTCGATGCGCGAATACAGGTCGGCCATGCCGCCGCTGGGGCTGAAGCCCACTTCGGCCAGCGCGTCGGCGTGCTTTGCCAGCACGTCCTTGTAGAACTCGCTGATCACGACGCCGAAGATGATCGGATCCGACACTTTCATCATCGTCGCCTTCAGATGCACAGAGAACAGCACGCCTTCGGCCCTGGCATCGGCAATCTGCGCATCGATGAAGTCGGCCAGCGCCTTGCGCCGCATCACCGTGGCGTCGACGATTTCGCCTTGCTGCACCTTGATGCCTTCTTTCAGCACCGTGTTCCGGCCATTGTCGCCTAGCAACTCGATCTTCAGCGTGCCGGCCTGGTCCAGGGTGGCGGACTTCTCGTTGGCATAGAAATCGCCATCGTCCATGTGCGCAACATGGGTCTTCGAGTCACTGCGCCACGGGCCCATGCGGTGCGGATGGCTGCGGGC
>CBFGSA010000272.1:0-1683 GCA_965651365.1 uncultured Rhodanobacteraceae bacterium
ACCCCTGGCCGTCACATTGTTGTATTGCCAGGCCGACCTCGCCCCGCAGGCAAGGGCAATCAGTCGTGCCGTGCCGTGATCGACTGGCCTCCGCCGGTCTGCAGCACCAGCGTACCGTTGTCATCGATGTGGTAGCTGTTGACTTCCGGCAGCAGTTTCAGCAGGCGCTGCTCCTGGTTCATCACGGCTTCCGGGCAGGCCATCATGGTGGTGCCTGCCGGTTCGATCGACAGTTCATTGCCCTGGACCGTGTAGCGACCGATCAGGCGATTGCAGCTGGCATTGCCCGCCAGCCGGCCCTCGGGCAGAAATTCGAGACTGGCCGCACTGTTGTCGATCACGCCGTGGCCGGCGATGTCCTCGATTGACCAGGTCGGCCCGAGCAGCGCTGCGGAGCCCGTCTGGCTGGTCGCGGTGCCGTCAGCCACGTTCCCTTCTTCGGCCCGGTTTTGCGTGGCGCAGCCTGACAGGAGCAGTGCTGCGAGTGCAAGAAGTGCGGTCAGTTTGTGCATGGGTGTCCTCCTCGATCGAAATCATTGCCGCGCGCGGCGCCATTGCTGCGCCCGTCAGGACAGTCTGCCGGCGTTTCACGGCTCCATCGGGAACAGAATCCACAGGATGATGTAGGCGAGAATGCCGGGGAAAGCTGCCGACACAATCGAAACCAGCACGTAGATCAGCCGCGCTGCATTGGGGTTCATGCCGAAATACTCGGCCAGACCGCCAACCACGCCGGCAATCCAGCGATTGTTGCGCGAGCGATGCAAGGTTCGTCCCGATGCGGTCATGTTGTGCTGCCGATAGTGGTTTGCGCATAGTCTAACCCGCGCGATCTGAACGCCGGTCAGATAGAAGTAAAGGTAGGGTGGGGCAAAGCGCAGCGTGCCCACGCGGTTTTCAAACACCCCGCCACGGTGGGCAGGTGGAGCCAGCCCACCCTACGACCCGCGGCCACGCCCGCGCCCCACGTAGGGTGGGCAAAGCGAAGCGTGCCCACGCGGATTCAGACATGCTGCTGCGGTGGTCAGACCCCGCCTACGGCTCGCCGAAATCGCCGATGCTGTCGCCTGTTGTGCCCCAATCCAGGGCAATGCGTCCGCTGGCGACGTAGCGGTGGAAACTCGAATACGGCCAATCGACCACGCGCCGTACCAGACCATGTTTGACCGGGTTGAAATGGATGTAGTCGACATGCCGTGCCAGATCCTGCTCATCGTGGATCTGGTGCTCCCAGAAGCGGCGTTGCCAGAGTCCTTTTTCACGGCGGCGGCGCTTGCTTTCACTGCGCCTGGATTCGGTCGGCAAACCGCGCGAGAAATTGCCCTTGATGCGTTGCCAACGGCCGGAGAAGTCTTCGTCATCCGGGGGCAGGGTCCAGATCGCGTGCAGGTGTTCGGGCAAGATGCAGATGGCGACGGTTTCAAACGGCATCTTCGCGCCGACGGTGGCGTATGCCGAGCGCAGCCGGTCGATGTGTTCCACCAGGGTGCGGGCCTCGCGGTTGGCCAGGGCCAGGGTGAAGAAGAATGTGCCGCCTGGAGTTTGGCTGCGGCGATAGCGGGACATGCCGGCATTGTGCCGCAAGCACGGCAGGGTGGGCAAAGCGCAGCGTGCCCACGCGGTTTCCAAAACACCCCGCCACGGTGGGCAGATGAAGCCAGCCCACCCTACGACCCGGCTTTT
>CBFGSA010000273.1:0-1671 GCA_965651365.1 uncultured Rhodanobacteraceae bacterium
CGCGAAATTGAAGGTGCGGTAGGGTGGGCAAGCTTCACCTGCCCACCGTGGCGACTTCCGCCCAACCCGATCAAACACACCGCGTGGGCACGCTGTGCTTTGCCCACCCTACGCGAAATTGAAGGTGCGGTAGGGTGGGCAAGCTTCACCTGCCCACCGTGGCGACGGCCAACTGGCCCGATCGAACACACCACGTGGGCACGCTGTGCTTTGCCCACCCTACGCGAAATTGAAGGTGCGGTAGGGTGGGCAAGCTTCACCTGCCCACCGTGGCGACGGCCAACCTACCCGATCGAACACACCGCGTGGGCACGCTGCGCTTTGCCCACCCTACGCAAAATCGCATTGACGAAGGCCAACTGGCCCGATCAGACACTCGTCATCCTGGGGCCGAGCGCAGCGAGGAACCCGGGATCCATTGGATGCAAGTGCGGTAGGGTGGGCAAGCTTCACCTGCCCACCGTGGCGACGGCCAACCCACCCGATCGAACACACCGCGTGGGCACGCTTCGCTTTGCCCACCCTACCCCAGCGTTGGCGAGGCGGCCAGGCCGGAGGAACGCCGGCGCTGCGGCGATACGCAGGCCAGCGCGTGAATACGCGCGATACGCATCCAGGCCAGGCTCAGCACCAAGAGCTGTGCCAGCACGAAGGCCAGAATGATCCCGCCAACCCCGACTGCAGGCATCCGCACACGCAGCATGCCGAACACCAGCACCAGCACCAGACCGATGATGCTGACACCCAGGTACATGCCGAAGGTCGCCAACGGCCGACCGAACACCATCTTGATACCGCGGCCCCAGGCACGCGTGGCGGACGTCAGATTCGGATCGGTGGCAAACTGGGCGCGCGACGATTCAGCGATGGCGTGGGCAATGATCAGCAACACGATCAGCACGGCCATCGCCACATGCCGCCAGGTATCAACCTTCGACTCCAGAATGGCCGTGTCGGCGTAGTTGCTGGCCAGGTGCAAAGCCGCAGCGCCAATGCCGATGGCAACCGCCCAGCCGACCAGTGACCACAGCAGCACCCGCACCATGCGCCAGTACTCGTGCAGGCCGCCGTGCATCAGTTCGCCGAACCCAAGGCGCCGCCCGCTGCGTGCGGAGCTGACCACCATGCCGGTCAGGAAGGGCGACAGCAGCAGGCTCAGCAGCAGACCGGCACTGGCGCCAGCGCCGATGGCCGGCATTGACTTCGCCAGTTGCGTAAACACATCGCCCATACCCAGGGCATCAAACGACTCGGCCCAGGCCCTGGAATGCACCGAATGGTCCAGCAACGTACCCAGCGCCGCACTCATGGGCCAGGCCCCCACGGCTGCCGGAATCAGCATCAGCAGGAACCACAGCAACAGCAGCTTCCACTGCAGGCCAGCGCCCAATGCGGCCATAAACCCGGAAAAGCCGGTCTTGCTTCGATGCATGTTCATAGCGTCCCCAGAAATGCGTAAACGGCGCGCAGCAGGTCGGCCCAATCACTGCCGTAGCGGCGCGCGGCGCTGTTGTCGGCCTTGTTCAAGTGCGAATTGTTGAGCATGTTGGCATCCAGCAGCACCTTGTTGTCTGGATCGATCTCGGCCGACAGCGCCTTGACCGAGCGCTCGAAGGTGAAGCGTTTCCAGCGGCTGCCGTCATCCCAGTTCAGCGTGGTACTGGTGTCGTC
>CBFGSA010000274.1:0-1661 GCA_965651365.1 uncultured Rhodanobacteraceae bacterium
CTCCCGTGTGCCGTGGTGCTCAGTGTGGCCGTGCTAGCCGGGGTGTCCGGCGAGCCGGCGCGGGCGCAATCCTCGCCCGTGCCCGGCATGTCGTCCGAAGACATGAACACGGCGCTCGATTTCGCCAAGGCCGGCATCGACAAGGCCATCGACCAGGCCCGCGCCTACGCCGCCCTGCCGATCCGCGACCCGCGCGACGTGCGCTACGCGTGCCAGGACGGCAAGTCGCTGACGGTGAAATACATGACGGTGGGCGATACGCCGCTGGCCACCATCGTGCTCGACGGCAAGACGCTGGTGTTCGCCAATGTCGTCTCCGGCTCGGGCGCGCGCTATGCCTCCGGCCGGTACGTCTGGTGGACCAAGGGCCCCACCGGCTTCCTGACCGACGAAACCCTGCCCGCCAGCCGCAGCACGGTCTATCGCGATTGCGCCGAGGCGCGCTAGGGAAACGCTGATTTATCAGGCTCGGCGGTCATCGCTGACGTAGCCGAGGACGTTGCGGAAGGAAGCTCACGGAGTGGACCGACGACGATGAAGAAGCAAACCAGCTTTTCGGAAGCGGAGTACGCGGGCAAGAAACGCGTGACCAAGCGTGAGCGTTTCCTGGCGGAGATGGAGAAGGTCGTTCCATGGACGCGGCTGGTTGCGGCAGTCGAGCCGCACTACCCCAAAGGAGAACGAGGACGGCCGCCAATCGGGCTGCAGAGGATGCTGCGCATTTATTTCTTGCAGCAGTGGTACGGGCTGTCGGACGAAGGACTGGAAGATGCGTTGTACGACAGCATGGCGATGCGTGCGTTCGCCGGCATTGATCTGGCGGTCGAGAACGTGCCGGACGCGACCACGCTGCTGAAGTTCCGGCGCCTGCTGGTCGAGCATGACCTGACTGGCAAGCTGTTCGACGAGATCGGCATCATGCTGTGCGAGCGGGGGCTGATGATGAGGGAAGGCACGATCGTGGATGCCACCATCATCGAAGCGCCGCCGTCGACCAAGAATGCCAAGAAGAGCCGCGATCCGGAGATGCACCAGACCAAGAAGGGCAACGAATGGCACTTTGGAATGAAGGCACACATTGGGGTGGATGCGTCGTCGGGCCTGGTGCATAGCGTGGTTGGCACGGCAGCGAATGAGTCCGATGTCTCGCAGGCCCACGCGTTGCTGCATGGCCATGAGGAAGACGCGTTTGGCGATGCAGGTTACACCGGCGTTGAGAAGCGCGACGAGATGCAAGGCAAGGGTGCGAAGTGGCATGTTGCGCTCAAGCGCAGCAAGATCAAGGCGATGCGCGATGGCGCCATCAAGGACTTGCTAATCGAGGCGGAGAGGACCAAGGCTCAGATTCGGGCTCGGGTCGAACATCCGTTCCATGTCATCAAGAATCTGTTTGGTCATCGCAAGGTTCGTTACAAGGGCTTGGCCAAGAACACGGCGCAACTGTTCAGCTTGTTCGGTCTCGCCAATCTGGTGCTCGCCAGGAGACAGTTGCTGGCCAGCCCTGAAAGCATTCCGTCCTGAGCGCGCAAAGCGCGCCAGGCACCACGCGAAAACGGCGGAAAACGTGCTCAATCGGCACTTCCTTCCCGCGATGCGGAAACCTTGAACAGGATGGCTCGCGATTCCATTCACGGACCCCATTGATCAGCGTTTCCCTAGTG
>CBFGSA010000275.1:0-1657 GCA_965651365.1 uncultured Rhodanobacteraceae bacterium
CCGCGCTGGGCGCGGCCCCAGGGTGACGAGCTTGTGAAGTTCTGTGCTGCGCACAACCCCAGGATGACGGGGTTGGGGATCCCGGGTTCCTCGCTGCGCTCGGCCCCAGGATGACGGGGCTTGAGGTGCCCGGGTTCCTCGCTTCGCTCGGCCCGAATGATGGGAGTAAGGATCGCTGGACCACGCATTCTGCTTGTCGGCAGTCGTCGCGCCACCTAAGCTGCGCAAATGGCTTTTCTGCGCAGCATGACCCACCCTGGCCGCTGGCTGCTGCTGGCGATGCTGGCAGTCACCGCCGCCGCGTACTGGCCGGGGCTTTCCGGTGGCTGGTTGTTTGACGATTACCCCAACATCGTCGACAACAAGGGCGTACAGCCGGATCACGCCTCCGTGGGGGAGCTGGTGGGGGCGGCGCTGTCGTCGCCGTCCAGCCAGTTCAAGCGGCCGCTGTCTTCCTTGAGTTTTGCCGCCAATTACCTGGCCGGCAGGCTGGATCCGTGGGGCTGGAAGCTGGTGAATCTGCTGATTCACCTGTTGAACGGGGTGCTGGTGTTCTGGCTGGCGTGTGGCTTGCTTGGTGCTGTTGGACGATCGCGGCCATGGGCCGCTCCTACCCCACCTTCGCCTGTAGGAGCGGCCCATGGCCGCGATGCATATTTGCCCCTCGTGGCCGCGCTGATCGCCGGTGCCTGGCTGCTGCTGCCGATCAATCTGACCGGGGTGCTGTATGTGGTGCAGCGGATGGAGAGTCTGGCCAATCTGTTTGTACTGCTGGGGCTGATCGGCTATGTCGCCGGGCGGCGGCACATGCTGGCCGGGCGACGGGGAATGGCGCTTTGCATTGTCAGCCTGGTCGGCTGCACGGCGATCGGCGTGGCGGCCAAGGAAACGGCCGTGATGCTGCCGCTGTATGCGTTTTTGATTGAATGGATCGTGTTTGGGTTCAAGTGCCGGGAATCGGGAATCGGGAATCGGGAATCCGACAGCGATACGGCTCGGGAACAAATGGATCTTCTCGCGCCATCCAGGCGTTCGCCTTCTGGACAATCGGGGCGCGACAGGCGTGTGGCGGCCTTGTTCGTGATTGTATTGCTGCTGCCGATGCTGGTCGGGCTGGCCTGGATTTTGCCGCATGTGCTGGACGCGGCGACCTGGGCGACACGCGACTTCACGCTGGGCACGCGGCTTTTGAGCGAAGCGCGGATCGTGGCCGGCTACATTTTCTGGACCCTGGTGCCGTTGCCGCACTGGCTGGGTTTCTATCACGACGATTTTCAGATTTCGACCGGCCTGCTGTCACCATGGACAACGCTGGCCAGCATCCTTGTACTGACTGCGATGGTGACGGTGGTGTTCCGGCTGCGTCGACGCTGGCCGCTGGTGTCGCTGGGGATTGCGCTGTTTCTGGGCTGTCATGTGCTGACCGGCACCATTCTGCCGCTGGAGCTGATCTACGAGCACCGCAATTACTTTGCGAGCTTCGGTTTGCTGCTGGCGCTGGTGCCATTGCTGGCAGCGCCGGACGGAGGCAGGCAGACACACGAAACATCATCACCTCGTCATCCTGGGGCCGACCCACGGCCGGAACCCGGGATTTTCACGTCCCGTCATCCTGGGGCCGGCCCACGGCCGGAACCCGGGATCCATTTTGATTCTG
>CBFGSA010000276.1:0-1616 GCA_965651365.1 uncultured Rhodanobacteraceae bacterium
CGCACGGTGCGCGTGCGTGGCGTTGTCGATGGGGCGATGCTGCGCGAGGTGTTGGCGGCAGCGCGATGCTGAGCCTGCCGGCCGGCACGCAGGTATGGCTGGCCTGCGGTGCGACGGACCTTCGCAACGGCTTTGATGGCCTGGCGGCGCTGGTGCAGAGGCAGCTGAGCGAGGATCCGTTCTCGGGCCATGTGTTCGTGTTCCGGGGTCGCAGGGGCGACAGGCTGAAGATCCTGTGGTGGAGCGGCGATGGACTGTGCCTCTTGGCCAAGCGTCTGGAGCGCGGGCATTTTGTGTGGCCACAGGCCAGAGCCGGTAGCGTGCATCTGAGCCCGGCGCAGCTGTCGATGCTGCTGGAAGGGATCGACTGGAGAAGACCGGTGCGTACGCAGGCACCGCAGTTATCGGCGTGAGTGCTTGCGGTGCTTGTTTTGTAGCGCTTGCTGCGCATGAGGTACAGCAGGCGCGTACAATGCATCCATGTCGCGCGATGCCGCACTGCCTGACGATGTAGAGAGCCTGAAGGCACTGCTGTTGGCCGAGCAGTCGCGGTTGCTGGCCGCGCAGCAAGAGCACCGCGCAGTACGCGCACAACTGCTGGCCGAACAGCTCTTGAACGAGAAGCTGCGCCTGCAGATCGCGGTACTCAAGCGCGCGCGCTTCGGCCGCTCCAGTGAACAGATCGATACGCACATCGCGCAGCTTGAGCTCACCATCGAGGATCTGGAGTCCTCGGTGAGCGAGCTTGCGCCGCGGGCCAAGAGCCCTGCACCGACGCGCGCCAAGCCCGTGCGCAAGCCCCTGCCCGAACACCTGCCGCGCGAGCAGGTGGTGCATGCAGCAGCCTGTGCCTGTCCACAGTGCGGCGGCGCGCTCAAGAGCGCCGGTGAGGATGTGGCCGAGATGCTCGAGTGGGTGCCGGGGCGTTACAAGGTGATCCGCCATGTGCGCCCCAAGTTCGCCTGCGCGGCGTGCGACACGCTCGTCCAGGCACCAGCTCCGACCCGCCCGATCGCTCGCGGCCTGGCAGGCCCTGGGTTGCTCGCCCATGTGCTGGTGTCCAAGTACGCCGACCACCTGCCGTTGTATCGGCAAAGCCGGATCTTTGCCCGCGATGGGGTCGACCTGGATCGCTCCACGCTGGCCGACTGGGTCGGCGCCGCCGCCCAGCTGTGCAGCCCGTTGATCGATGCACTGGAGCGTTACGTGCTCTCAGGGGCCAAGCTGCACGCCGATGACACACCTGTGCCGGTGCTGTGCCCGGGCCGCGGCAGCACGCGCCAGGGCCGGCTATGGACTTATGTACGCGATGACCGGCCGGCCGCAAGCACCGATCCGCCCGCGGTGTGGTTCCAGTACTCGCCGGACCGCAAGGGCGAGCATCCACGCAACCACCTGGCCGGCTTCCACGGCGTGCTGCAGGCCGATGCCTATGCCGGGTTCGAGCCGTTGTACGGCCAGCGCATCCAGGAGGCCGGCTGCTGGGCGCACGTGCGGCGCAAGTTCTACGACCTGCATGTGGCAACTGGCTCGCCTATTGCCGCCGAAGCCCTTGCCCGCATTGCCCGGCTCTATGCCATCGAAGAGCAGATCCGCGGCCAGGCGCCCGAAGAGCG
>CBFGSA010000277.1:0-1593 GCA_965651365.1 uncultured Rhodanobacteraceae bacterium
GCCTTGGGATGCACGCCGATGTGGCTGGCGATGATCATTTCCAGCCGCGCCAGGCCGATGCCGGCATTGGGCAATTGGCCGAAGTCGAAGGCACGCTCGGGGTTGGCCACATTCATCATGATCTTCAGCGGCGCCTCGGGCATGTCGCCCAGATCGGTGACGATGCGCTCGAAATCGATCAGCCCCTGGTAGATGCGGCCGGTATCGCCCTCGGCGCAGGACACCGTGACCTCGGCCCCGTCGGGGATGTCGGTCAAGGCGCTGCCGGTGCCGACCACGGCCGGCACGCCCAGCTCGCGCGCGATGATTGCCGCGTGGCAGGTGCGCCCGCCGCGGTTGGTGACAATCGCCGCAGCCTTCTTCATGATCGGCTCCCAGTCCGGGTCGGTCATGTCGGCCACCAGCACGTCGCCTTCGGCAAACTGGTTCATCTGTGCCAAAGACTTCACCACACGGGCCTTGCCGGCGCCGATCTTCTGGCCGATGGCGCGGCCCTCGACCAGCACCTCGCCCGTGCCCTTGAGCTGGAAGCGTTCGCGCTGGGTGGCGTGGCTGCGCGATTTCACCGTTTCCGGGCGCGCCTGCACGATGTAGAGTTTGCCGGTCTGTCCGTCCCTGGCCCATTCGATGTCCATCGGTCGGCCGTAGTGTTTTTCGATAATGAGCGCCTGGCGGGACAGGTCCTCGACGTCCAGATCGGTGATGCAGAATCGGTTGCGCAGCTCGGCCGGCGTTTCCTCCGTGCGCACGCGCTCGCCCGCGACGTCGGAATACACCATGCGCTGCTGCTTGGCACCGAGCTGGCGGCGCAGGATGGCCGGTTTGCCTTCGGCGAGCGTGGTCTTGAAGACATAGAACTCGTCCGGGTTGACCGCACCCTGGACCACCATTTCGCCCAGGCCGTAGCTGGCGGTGACGAACACCACGTCGCGAAAGCCCGATTCGGTGTCCAGCGTGAACAGCACGCCCGAGGCACCCACGTCCGAGCGCACCATCAGCTGCACGCCGGCCGACAGGAACACATCCTCGTGCTTGAAACCGTGATGCACGCGGTAGGCGATGGCGCGGTCGTTGTACAGCGAGGCGAAGACCTCCTTCACCGTGTGCAGCACATCGTCGATGCCGACCACGTTGAGGAAGGTTTCCTGCTGACCGGCAAAACTGGCGTCGGGCAGGTCCTCGGCCGTGGCCGAAGAACGCACGGCCACGGCAATGTTCCGGGCGCCTGCCTTGTCACACAGTTCAGCGTAGGCCTGACGGATTGCAGCGGCCAGATCATCCGGCAGCGGCGTGTCCACGATCCAGCCGCGGATTTCCTTGCCCGCCGCGGTCAGTGCGTCCACGTTTTCCACATCGAGGTTCTGCATCCGCGCGGCAATGCGCTCACCCAGACCGGTGGTTTCCAGATGATCGCGGTAGGCATCGGCCGTGGTGGCAAAACCGCCTGGCACCGATACGCCGAGATCAGTCAGCTTGCCGATCATCTCCCCCAGCGAGGCATTCTTGCCACCCACCCGGGCCAGGTCGCCCATGCCAAGTTTGTCCAGCCACAACACCAGATCGCTCAAGGGGATTCTCCGCGCGCAAGGGAAA
>CBFGSA010000278.1:0-1581 GCA_965651365.1 uncultured Rhodanobacteraceae bacterium
GTTTGCATATCGAATCGTTCTAGGTTGGGCGGGTTGTCCACCCGGGGGGTGTGGAGAACGCTTGCCACGGCGATGCCTACCGGATGATCGGTTGCGTCTGACGCAAGGAGCGGTTGCGGGAAACATGATGTGAACCTGATCCCGTGATCGATGCCGCCGTGGTGCTTACGGAAAAGTTCCGCCTGCGCCGCACAGCACGACCGGCGACGCACTCCTGATCATTTCAGAACGGGGAATTATCTGTGGAAGCAACTAAGCAAACCGGCTTGCGTCGCAAGATGCTGGCTGTTTCGACTGCGACCATGTTGGGACTCGGCATGCTCGCCGCCGTACCCGCCATGGCCGCCTCAACCCAACATTTGTACCGGCAACCGCTGAACAACGCGACAGCCAACGGCTTGAGCGCCCAGCTCAGTCTGGGGCAACAATCCGGATTCAGATCCTCATGGTCGGCGCCCACGAAACGTGGTACGACTACCGTGCGCATGCAGCAGATGTACCGGGGCGTGCCCATATACGGACGCAGCGTCGCGGTAGAACGTGACAGCAACGGCTACTCGGTGATGGCCACCGGTGTTCTGAGCCAGGGACTCGATGCGAGCATTGGCAGCGTCACGCCCAGGCTGAGTGCCACCATGGCGCTGGATGTGCTGCAAGGCCGTTCCAGCCGCAGCGCGTTGTCTGCCAGCAGTCGTCGCGGTAGCGCGACCGATATCCGCAACCGCGAAGCATCGCTGTACGTGTATCCCGAGGACAACGGCAATGCGCGGCTGGTGTACCTGGCCTCCTTCGTCAAGGATGGTCGCAACCCGTCACGCCCCACCGCAATCATCGATGCCAACACGGGTCGTATCCTGAAGCAGTGGGATGGTCTGACCACCGCCAACGGTACCGGCCCCGGCGGCAACGCCAAGGTTGGCCAGTACCAGTACGGCAGTGGTGGGCACCCCTACCTCAACGTCACGCAGAACGGCAGCACGTGCAGCATGAGCAATGCCAACGTGAAGACCTACGACATGAACAATGCCTCGTCGGGGTCGGGCACGTTGTGGACCTTCTCGTGCTTCAACAGCTCGGGTGATTCGGTCAACGGCGGCTACTCGCCGATCAATGACGCCCACCACAACGGTGGCGTGGTGCACGACATGTACCAGTCCTGGTTCGGCTCTCCGCCGCTCAACCAGGTGCTGTACATGCGCGTCCATTACGGCTCGAACTACGAGAACGCGTTCTGGGACGGCACCGCGATGAACTTTGGCGATGGCGCCAGCAACTTCTATCCGCTCACGGCGCTGGATGTGACCGGCCACGAAATCAGCCACGGTTTCACCGAGCAGCATTCCAATCTGGCCTACTCGGGCCAGTCCGGTGGCATGAACGAGGCTTTCTCGGACATGGCGGGTGAAGCGGTCGAGTACTTCGATCGCGGCAGCAACGACTTCCTCGTGGGTGCCGACATCACCAAGGGCAGCTCGCCCCTGCGCTGGATGTGCACACCGTCCAATGACGGCGGTTCGATCGACAGTGCCAACGATTACTACAATGGCCTGGACGTGCATTATTCCAGTGGCGTCTACAACA
>CBFGSA010000279.1:0-1579 GCA_965651365.1 uncultured Rhodanobacteraceae bacterium
CCTAACACACGCCCTGAGATGGACTGTCAAGCAATTTGACTGTCTTTCATGATGCCGTGGCGGCGAGATTTGCGAGCAACGGTGAGCCGCGCTTTTTGAGACTGTTGAGGTACGTCGTCTCATTGTAAGGCGTGCCGTCCTGCCAGCAGCGATGCAGAATGCGGATCCACTTGAAGGCAAGCGCGCGTAACGCCATTTGATGTGATTTGCCCTTGGCCCGTTGCTGTTCGTAGAAGGCGCGGGCCCAGAACGATTGGCGGATCGACTGGGCGGCCCACTCGACGAAGGTCTGGCGGAGGAACTTGGGACAGCTCATTCGCCAATGGATCCAGGTTTTGTTGCCGCTGCGATCGGTGACCGGTGCAATGCCGGCGTAGCGCTGTAGATCGTCAGGTTTTGGATAACGCGGTCGTTGCTCTCCGAAGGCCGCCAGCAAACGTGCCGCATAGACCGGACCGGCGCCCGGCAGGGCCTCGAAGAAGGTGAAATCATCGTGGTGGTTGGCGACCTCGGCGATGCGCTGATCGAAGAGTCGAATGGCCTCCAGGGTGGCGCGCAACTGGCTGACGAGGGCTTCCACCATCAACGCATTGGGAGCAATGACACCCTGATCGCTGGTCAGCGGCAGCGCTGCCCGGATGTCGGTGATGCGCTGCTGAATGACCTGGACGTAGCGGACGCGGTGTTCAGTGAAGAAACGCTCGAGCGTGGTGCGGCGCGCCTTCTGCGCCGATTGCAACGTCGGCCAGCGGCTCAGGAAAGCGCAGAAAATGGCGGTGTCTTTGTCCTTAAACCATTGGAGCACTTGAGGATAATAGTTCTTGAGCGTGCTGGTGAGCCGGTTCGTGAGGCGCACTTTGTCGGCCACGAGGCGGCGCCGGTGTTCCACCAGTTGCTGGAGCGAACGCATCGTCGCGCTTTGCGGCTCGAGGGGCTTCAGCCGGTCCCGGTGTTTGCAGAGGATCTCGAGTTGCAAAGCCGCATCGGTGGGATCGTCTTTGGCGCCGCTGCTGGCGAAGACCTTGCGGTAGCGGGCCAGCGATTGCGGATTGACCGGATACAACACGAAGAAGTCGTACTTGCAGAGCGCGTTGACGACGGGACCCTTATTGAGCTCCAGGCACACGGCGAGCGGCTGCCCGCCGAATCGACGCTGCAGGCCCAGGGCCCAGTCGTCGATGGCCTCGGGGCTGTGCACGATGACGGTGGACTCCGGCGCATCGGCATCGGCCGCTTGCAGGCAGATGTCGTGTTTGCTGTCGGCCCAGTCGAGTCCGATGCAGGCCGCGAACCGATTCTCGTTGGTATTCTTCATTTCTCGCCTCCCGCGGTGTACTGTTGCCAAGGGACATGCGAGCTCGAGCTCTGCGAAGGCATTATAGGCAGCCGCTGTCACGGCAATCCCTGAGTGTTCGTTGACGAGCTCAAGCGCACCCGCGGACTCGAAAGTATGTTAGTAAGCATCCAGTGCCTAGCGCTGCATATTCGTAGTCTGCGGGCGCATGTTCCCGCTTCACCACCAGATACCTGGTGGTTGTGACGAGTATCACTGATGCGGGACTGTCTATCTATAAAGGCG
>CBFGSA010000280.1:0-1559 GCA_965651365.1 uncultured Rhodanobacteraceae bacterium
GTAGACCCTATGAATCAACGAGAAGGTCGTCGAAACTAAAACTCCCATCAATCACGACAAAGAGGAGAGCAAAGATGACGACGACCTTGACAACAGCATGCCAGAAAATGGCGGTAGCGGTGGAACAATCTTCAGCCAAGTGGCTTGTGGCCTCGTACACGGGCAACCGGGGCAAGATCCGGCGCAAGAGCCTGACGCAAGACACACCCAAGGCTCGCTTTGCGGCGCTGCTCGAAGAGGTGGCCACCGCGCGCAAACGGGCCGGGTTGCCGGACACGGCACCGGTGACGGTGGCCTACGAAGCGGGCCAGGAAGGCTTCTGGCTGGTGCGGGCCTTGCGCGAGCAGGGTCTGGACGGCCAGATCATCGATCCGGCCAGTCTGCCCGTAAACCGGCGGGCACGGCGGGCCAAGACCGACCGGCTGGATGTTCAGGCCCTGGTGATCAGCTTGTGGAACTGGCTCAATGGCGAAGATCACACGGTCCGCATGATCCGGGTTCCGGACCTGAATGCCGAAGACGGACGCGAGTGGCAGCGTGAGCGCGACCGGCTGGAGCGGGAGCGGCGCTCGTGCACCGCCCGCATTCGCAAGAAGCTGCGCACCCATGGCATCTGGGTACAAGGGACACGTTGGCGCAAGGACTTGCGCGAAGGTCGGTTGCGCACCTTTGCCGATCAGCCCCTGGGTGCGGTGCTGCAGGCCGCCCTGATGGTCGAGTTGGAACGCCTGGAGTCGGCCGAGACCCGCCTGGCCGACTGGGAACAGCAGATCGAGCAACTGACACCCGAAGTGGCGATGCGCATTGACCGCTTGAAGCAACTGAGAGGCATTGGCCCGGTAGGGGCACGCGGCCTGGCACTGCAGCTGTTCTGGCGCCAGTTCAACAACCGGCGCGAAGTCGGTGGTTGTACCGGCTTGGTGGGCGTGCCCTACGACAGCGGCACCCTGCGCTGCGACCAGGGCATCAGCAAGGCCGGTGATCCACGGGTACGCGCCTTGCTGGTGGAACTGTCCTGGCTATGGCTGCGCTATCAACCCGACAGCGCCATCACGAAGTGGTTTTACCGGCGCACCCAGGGTGCCGGCAAACGCGGCAAGCGGGTGATGATCGTGGCCGTGGCCCGCAAACTGGCCGTGGCGCTGTGGAAATACCTCAAGTACGGCGTCGTGCCTGACGGCGCGCGCATGAAGGTTCACGCGGCCTGATTCCCACAACACGGAGCACATAACAACACCCCACCGGATTCAAACGACAACGATCATGCAGTGCAAGACGGTGAAGTGAATGCGCCCGCAGCGCACCCAGGTTGAAATCAACAACCGACTTTGTAGAAGGGGCGCATTCTTCATCGGGTTACCCGAGCGCTTGGCGCAAACGGGGAGCGGCTCGACAACACGAGCGGATAGAAGGTGGTGAGGCGGTCCATTGCCCACGTCAGTAGCCCGAGCTTCAACGCCGTCAGCACATGCAAGCACCAGGAGACATCAGCAAAGAGCGTATCCAGTGAAAACAACAACCGGCGACCCCTTGACAAAACGTGGCTCATAGAAGGGTGC
>CBFGSA010000281.1:0-1553 GCA_965651365.1 uncultured Rhodanobacteraceae bacterium
GCTAGGAGCTTGGGCGGTAGAAGTTTTCAGAAGTGACGACTTGGAGGATTCGTGGCACTCGGCTCGTGGATCAGTGTTCTTGATGATGGATTTTGATTCTTGGGCTTTGTGAGGCGTCTCTGGAGCGCTGTTTTGGCACATTTGGCCCGGTTTTGGGCCTGTCACGCCCCCCTATCACGCTGGAGTCCACCCCATTTTGTGCATCCGTCGCAAGTTCATCGCAGCGCAGATCAAAGGCCACTCCGCTTTGACGTTGTCCAGGCCACGCCGACTGAAGCGATCGATGCCCACGATGCTCTTGATCCACCCAAAGACGGGCTCAGGCAGGGTTTTACGGCGCCGATAGTGTGCTTTTCCTTCCTCGCTTTGCATGCGCGTGCGCATACGTGCGGTTGCCGGATGTGTGTCGGCGTTGATTTCGCGTGAGGGGGATTTGCCTTCCCGGCCCAAGGCGACACACGCGGGTTGTTCGGCGCGCTCCAGTGCCGAGAAGTTGGCTTCGCTCGCGTAGCCGGCATCAGCCAGCAGCATGTCAGGGGCTTGTCCCAATTGGGCTTGCACTTGCTCCAGTACGGGTAGTAATTGATGGCAATCGCTGGCGACGTTGTCGACGGTCGCCCCCACGATCAACAAAGACTCATCGACCGCCGCTTGCGCGTTGTAGGCCTGCTGCCAGCCGTGCGTGGTCTGCATCATCCGGCTGTCCGGATCGGTAAAGTTCTCTTGGGCGTCGGGCTTGGGCTCGCCCATCGCGCGCTTGTAGGGGCGCCCACGCTTGCCTGAACCGGGTTCATCGTCACCGGGCGTGCGACCGGCCTCTTTGTCGGCCTTGCGCTGGCGTGCCTGCAGGCGTTGTTTGGCGGCCTGGATTGTCGCCAGCCGCGTCTCGCGCCGTGCCAGCTCTGCCGGCAGCTCATCGCCGGTATGGCCTTCACCAAACTGCTTGTCTTCGGCTTCATCGGTCTTTTGCGCTTGTTTGAGCAAGGTCTCGATTTCACCTTTCAGTCGCACCTCTTCGCTTTGCATTCGCGCGTAGCTCATGGCCTTGCGCTTGCTCGCATTGGCCTTGATCTTCGTGCCATCAATACCGATACGGCCCAACTTCAACAAGCCGGCCTCTTGCGCAACCTTCACCACCTGCACGAACAGCCCGGCCAGAGCGTCGCGATGAACTTGGCGAAACTCGCGGATCGTGCGGTGGGCAGGAAAGTTCTCGGCCGCCAGAACGCGAAACGCCACATCCTCTTTCAGCTTGCGCGCCACTTGACGCGAAGACACCACGCCAGTGGCAAACCCATACAAGACCACCTTCACCAGCATCGCTGGATCAAACGGCATGTTGCGCCGCCCATCACCGTCATATCGCGCATGGAAAGCGCTCAAGTCCAGGCTTTCCACGGTGTCGCTGATGACATGGGCCAAATGGTCCTCGGGAAGCCACTCGCTCACCGATGGCGGCAACAGCAAGGTCTGGTTGGGTTGGTACGTGCGGTAGGTCGTTGGCATGCCAACACATTCTACCGCTTGGGGTTTCTGCCGCCCAAGCTCCTAGC
>CBFGSA010000282.1:0-1539 GCA_965651365.1 uncultured Rhodanobacteraceae bacterium
TCCGCAGTGCCATCATCGGCCAGCGCAACACCTTCTGGTGCCCGCGCTGCCAGCGCCTGTAGGAAGCGGCCCATGGCCGCGATACGATTATCGCCAAGAGCATCATGGCACGCCCGATCGCGCGCATGGCGCGCTCCTGCAATTTTCCTGCCTGCGGCCGATGCTGCGGGCATTGCGTCGCCCCGGGGCCACCCCCATCCGGCGCTTCGCGCCACCTTCCCCCGCCAGCGGGGGAAGTTGCGATGCGCCTTTTCTGCTTGCATCCCGGCGGCGATGGCGGTGAAATTGGGCCGTGCCCATTTCTCCGGGCACGGCCTTCGATGGCGGACCAATGGCAGAACCAGTCATGGAACTGATCCGGGCGGCGCAGGACGGCGACGACGCCGCACATGCGCGTCTGTTCGAGCTGGTGTACGCGGAACTGAAGCTCGTGGCGCGCCGACAATTGCGCAATGTCGCCCATGCCACGCTGGATACCACCGGGCTGGTGCACGAGACCTATCTCAAGCTCGCATGCCCCGAAGCGCTATCCGTGGAAAGCCGAAAGCACTTCTTCGTGCTGGCGGCCAAGGCGATGCGCCAGATCGTGGTCGATCATGCGCGCGCGAGGCTTGCCAGCAAGCGCGGCGCAGGTGAGCTGCAATGGGTGTCCGCCGATGCGCTGGGCGAGCTGGCTTCGCCACAGATTTCGCCGGACCGACTTCTGGAGCTGGACCGTGCGCTGTGCACGCTGGAAAACGAATCGCCACGCCTGTCCTCGTTGATCGAGATGCGCTTCTTCGGCGGGCTTGAGCTGGGCGAGATCGCGGCGCTGGAAGGGGTGAGCGAGCGCACGCTCAACCGTGACTGGCGGCGCGCCCGTGCCGAAATCTACTCGATGCTGTACGGCTGAGTCCACGGTCATGAACGGGCAGCGTCTGGACGAGCTTTTCGATGCGGCGGGCGACATCCCGCCGGAACGGCGCACAGCCTGGCTGGATTCGGCATGCGGCAAGGATGACGCACTGCGCCGCAAGCTGGCCGCCCTGCTGGCGGCGGACGCGCGCGCGCACGGTGTGCTCGAGGACCGACCGGAACTGCTGGCCAACCTGATGGGCGGCGATGAGGACATGCCGCTGCAACTGGGATGCTGGAGGATACGGCGGCGCCTGGGCGCAGGCGGCATGGGCGAGGTATGGCTCGCCGAGCGCGAGGAGGACGGGTTCACCCAGCATGCCGCGATCAAGAAAGTCGCCTGGCCCACCCCGGGCCTGCTGCAGCGCTTCCGGCGTGAGCGCCAGATTCTGGCGCAACTGGAGCATCCGGGTATTGCCCGCCTGATCGATGGCGGTACCGATTCGTCGGGCTGCCCCTATCTGGCCATGGAATATGTCCAGGGCAAGCGCATCGATGACTGGGTGCGTTCACGGACGCTCGGCGTGCGCGCCACCGTGCGCCTGCTGCTGCAGGTTTGCGAAGCGGTGCAATTTGCGCACCGCAACCTCGTGGTGCACAGCGACATCAAGCCGTCCAACATTTTGGTGACAGACGAGGGAACGC
>CBFGSA010000283.1:0-1515 GCA_965651365.1 uncultured Rhodanobacteraceae bacterium
ACGTCGCCGGCGGCGAATACGCCGGGCACGCTGGTGGCGGTGGCCATGCCCTTGAGTCCGCTCTTGATGTTGATGTAACCATTCGTCATGTCGAGCTGGCCGTCGAAGATGCCGGTGTTGGGGGTGTGGCCGATGGCGACGAAGAAGCCGGTGATATCGATGTCGCGGGTGCTGGCGTCCTGGGTGTTCTTGACGCGCACGCCGGTGACGCCGCTGTCATCACCCAGCACTTCGTCGACGACGTGGTTCCAGATCAGTTCGATCTTGCCGGTCTCGGCCTTTTCGAACAACTTGTCCTGCATGATCTTCTCGGCGCGCAGTGCGTCGCGGCGGTGCACCAGGTAGACCTTGCGGCAGATGTTGGCCAGGTACAGGGCTTCCTCGACGGCGGTGTTGCCGCCGCCGATCACGGCCACGTCCTGGTCGCGGTAGAAGAAGCCGTCGCAGGTGGCGCAGGCGGACACGCCCTTGCCCTTGTATTTTTCTTCCGAGGCGATGCCGAGGTACTTGGCGGTGGCGCCGGTGGCGATGATCAGCGCATCGCAACTGTATTCGCCGCTGTCGCCCTTGAGCTTGAACGGGCGCTGGCTGATGTCGGCCGTGTGGATGTGGTCGAACACCATCTCGGTCTTGAAGCGCTCGGCGTGCTGGGCCATGCGCTGCATCAATTCCGGGCCCTGCACGCCTTCGGCATCGCCCGGCCAGTTGTCGACATCGGTGGTGGTAGTGAGCTGGCCACCCTGTTCCATCCCGGTGATCAGCCGTGGCTTGAGATTGGCGCGGGCGGCGTAGACGGCGGCGGTGTAGCCGGCGGGCCCGGAACCGAGGATCAGCAGGCGGCTGTGACTGGGTGTGCTCATGTATAATTTCCCGGTTGTCAAAAAGGCTCCGTCCGGAGCGCTCTTCTGTCTGTGTGGAATGATTTGCCGATGACCTCGGCAGCTTGCATGCGGACTGCGCGCAAGACGGAAGATTGGGGTAACTGCCGCCCGGATTCAAGTTTGCTGTGCCTGATCCGTGCGCCAGGCTCCGTCACCACTACATTCTGACGAGGTTCGACAAGCTCATGCGTATTGGCGTTCCATCCGAGACCAAGACCCTGGAAGGACGGGTTGCCCTGATTCCTGCCGCGGCTGCCGATCTGGTGCGTCGCGGCCATGAAGTGTTCGTGCAGTCCGGGGCCGGCCTGAAAAGCGGCTTCAGCGACCAGGACTATATCGATCACGGGGTGCAGATTTGTGCCGATGCGGCGGCCCTGTACGAAGCCGGCGAGCTGATCGTCAAGGTCAAGGAGCCGATCGCGGGTGATCTCCAATATCTGCAAAAGCATCATCTGCTGTTCTGCTACCTGCATCTGGCGGCCGAGCCGGAGCTGACCCGCGCGCTGCTCGACATCGGCCTGACCGGCGTCGCCTTCGAGTCGGTTGAGGACAACGGCGCGCTGCCGCTGCTGCTGCCGATGTCGGTGATTGCCGGGCGCATCGCGACCCAGGTTGGCACCACGCTGCTGCACCG
>CBFGSA010000284.1:0-1503 GCA_965651365.1 uncultured Rhodanobacteraceae bacterium
GTCGTTGTCGTACTCGATGCCGGCCGGATTGCCGCTGTCCACGGTCGGGCCGAACTTCGACCGCGGCAGCCAGGCCAGCCGGCCACCCGCTGTCCCGGAAGACACCGGATGCGAGAACGGTCCGGCCAGAAGCGGGTCGAGATTGGTCTGGTTGCCGGTCGTACTGCCGGTGATGGTGCAGCCCGCTGTGGTGCCGATCAGGTTGTAGCCCCCCGAAACCAGCGGCCCATTGCATTCGGCCTCGCCATTGGCGTTGGTGTTGCGCGCCAGAATGGTGTGGTTGACGGCAACGCTGGCTGAACTGCCCTGAAGGTAAACGCCTGCCTCGTAGCTGGTGCTGGTGGACTGGTTGCAGTAAATCGTGGACGCGGTAATGTCCAGCACGCTGAAGGTGCGCAGGCCGGCGCCGCCGCCGTAGGTACCGCGATTGCCGGTAACCGTGCTGTTGATGAGGTAGCCGCGGGTGCCGAAGGTCAGGCCCGCACCCCAGTCCGCGGTATTGCCGGCAATCGTGGACTGGTAGATGTAGGTATAGTCATCGGGGTCCACGCTGGTCGTGCTGATGCCGCCGCCACCGCTGGAGCCACTGCTGCCGGCAGTGGCATGGTTGTTGCGGATCGTGCTGGAAGTGACCAGCAGATTGGTGAAGCGACTGGAAACGCCGGCACCGCTGCCGGTCACGCTGTTGTCCTCGACCAGCGACCCCGCCAGCACGATCTGGCAGGTCTCGCCATGCAGGCCGCCGCCCATCTGCGTGGAGGCATTGTTGCGCACGACCGACTGGATCACGTAGAGCAGGCTGCCGCCAAAGCAGCGCACCCCGCCACCGACGCCAAAAATGCCGCTGCCGGTTGCCGAGCCACCCTGTACCACCACGTCCTGCAGCACACCATCGGCGCGAAAATCGAATACCCGGTCCAGACCATTGCCGTCGATCACGGGCCGGTCCGGGGTCTGTCCGAAAATGCCGACTTTTTCAGTAATGTCCAGATCACCGGAAGCATCCGCGTCCTCGTCGCGTCCGCCGATGGTCAAGGTGTACGTGCCGCTGTAAATGCCGATCTGGTCGTAACCTGGCGAGGCACCCGGATCATTGGGCAGCGCATTGGTCTCCATGATCGCGGCGCGCAGGGTGCACTCGGTTGCAGCGCCAGGGTCGGCGTCACAGATGCCGTCGCCGGGGTCGATATCGACCTTGTCCGCGGTCGAGGTGACATAGAAGATGGCGGCCGCGGCTGGCGTCACCCAGGATGACAGGGCCAGGACGAAAACAGCCAGCCAGCATCCGGCATTGTGGCGTGGATAGACCGAAACAGGGCTCATGCTGCACTCCAGTTCGGACGCAAAAGGCGTCCTGTCTGTTTACTAGAGCGTATTCCGGTTCTGAAAAGGGACATTCGACGAGTTTGTTGCACTGCAATCAGTGCAGCGCCTGCTCCCTGAGCTGGCGGATTTCATCGCGCACCCTGGCAGCCTGCTCGAACTCGAGGTCTTCGGCGTGGC